>JAYWIJ010000119.1:0-50604 GCA_043788935.1 Gemmatimonadaceae bacterium
AGGGCGCCAGAGTACCCCAGCGACAGGGTGTCGAGCTGCTTGCGGACCGCATCGCTGACTGGCTGCGTCTCCAGCACGCGCGCGAGCAGTGCGTAGTACTGTGACGCGTCACCAGTGGAGAGCGTCGCCATCCGTCGCGCACTCTGTCCGGCCTCCCTGACATTCCCGGCGCGCAGTGCGATGTCGTACAGATGAAAGTGGGGAACGAGAAACGTCGAATCGAGCGAGGTGCCGCGCCTGAACCATGCAGCCGCTTCCGCCAGTGACACACCGCCATACTCACCGAAGTGATAGGCGGCATCACCCCGTTCGAACCAGAGCTCGGCGTCACTGGGATACGTCTGCGTCGCGCGTTCGAGGGTCTGGAAGAGTTCTGGAAGGACCGTGATGACATCCACGGCATCCGTCGCCCCCGGCACCCGACGCTTGACGGCAAGCCGGAGCGAGTCCGCCCGCAGGAGCATGCTGTCGCGCGGGCTGCGCCCGCTCTTGTATCGAATGGCCATGTCGAGCGCACGGACGGCATCGGGCTCGTTCTCGCGTCCCTCCCGGATGAACACCGATGCCACGCCACGCCATGCCAGCGCGAAGGTGCTGTCGGATTCCAGCGCGACGCGGTAGGCGTTGCGCGCGGAGTCCACTGCACCGCGCCGGTACAGCTGCTGGCCCTGGAGGAAGGCGCGCATGGCCGGAAGCGAGCGTGTGCCGACAGTGGTGAGCTGCAGGCCTGCCCCCCCGCCGCCGATGTCGCGCAAGACGCGCAACGCCATCGAATCGGCGAGCGCCTCCATTCGACTCCGCTCTCCGCGCAGGTCGAAGGTGTAGCGGGTGCGTGCGGCACCGACGTCGTACACCGAATAGCGGATGTGCACGGAATCACGACCTTCGAGCCCGATGTCGCCGAACAGGACCATCCCGGCACCAAGCGAACGCCCCAGCTTTTCCGCTGCCGCCGCGTCGGCACGTGCCGGCGACTGGCTGATCGTCGTCGAGGCGGCGACCGTACGGACGGATCCTGCGCCGTCGAGGCTCCGCGACAAGACGTCGACCAACCCTTCGCGCCAGAGCGCCACGCTGCTGTCGCGCACCGTGAACGGCATCACGGCAAGCAGGTTGGACTCGAGACCTGATGGAGCCCGGAATTTCACGTATGCGCCTGCGCCGAGTGCCAGTGCCACCACCGTGCCACCCAAGAGCAGTGCGCGGTTTCGCCGCGTCGGGCTGGGCGGCGCCACAGCGGGATTGGGGCGCGCCGCGGCGGCCATACTGCCACTCGACGTCACCGAGTCACCGAATGCCGTCGCCAGCTGTTCGGCAGATTGCGGACGGTCGTCCGGATTCTTGGCGAGGCACGACATCACCAGCGCTGCCAGTGCGTCCGGCACGTCGGCGCGGCGCTCACGCAGATCCACCGGCGTCTCGGTGAAGTGCGCCATCAGCTGCCCAGTGGTCGTGGCCTGCGTGAACGGCGGCGCACCGGTCAGCAGTTCGTAGGCGGTGATGCCCACCGCGTAGATGTCGGTGCGATGATCCGTCTCGGGGTCGCCCGATCCCTGCTCCGGCGACATGTACGCCGGGCTGCCGATTGCGGTGCCCATCCGTGTCAGTGCCGCCGATTGCTGCGTCTCCGATGCGCGCGCCGAGGTCATCGCCTTGGCGATGCCGAAATCGGCGACGACGGCCGCGCCGCCTGAGACGAGGATGTTGTCCGGCTTGATGTCACGGTGCACCACACCCCGGGCGTGCGCATAGGCCAAAGCCCGGCAGACGTCACGCATCACCGACACGACGTTGGAGACAGGCAGCCCAGTCGCACCGTCGGTGCGGTCGAGCCGCGCCCGAAGCGACTCGCCGTCCACGAACGGCATCAGGTAATACGGTCGGTTGTCGCTCGTCACCCCGGCGGTGAGCAACGGCACGATGTGCGCATGCTGGAGCCCTGCCGCCAGCTTCACCTCACGCGTGAACCGTTCGGCCGACATGTCCTGCGCGAGGTCGGGAGAAAGCAGCTTGACCACCACGTCGCGCCCGAGGGTCTCGTCATGTGCGATCCACACGCGGCTCATCCCGCCGCCGCCAAGTTCGCGACCGATGGTGTAGCCGGGGCCGAGTGCCGCAGCGAGAGTGCTCGTCAGAGAGTCGGTCACGTCTGTGTGGATCGCAGGGAGGAGGCGCCATTGGGTGCTGTTGCGCTCGGCTGCAAAGTGGCGATGAACGGGGGAGAGCGCGAGTTCGCACGGCCACGGCGGCCTCGCCCGACCCCCTCATCGAGAAATCGTCGTCGGTCGACGTCCCGGCCGCGCCAGCGCTATCCCCGCGGAAAGACAGGGGGACTCGACCGTCCGAGGCATTCCTTGCCGAGTCCTGGAGGGGTCGCGCCCGTTCCGCGAAAGCACTCATGGCACGCTCGCAGCAACCGTCGGAAGCGGCCCGTCACGATTTCTGATGACAAAGACGCAAAAAAGGCCACAGTCCCGACAGGGATTCCGACCTTCTTCACACCGTCAGCGCTGACTCCGGATCGAGATGCCCCACAGCTGTCGGTACTGCAGCCGCACGACGCCGCTCACGCCATCGCCGGCATCCCGTCCAGCAACTTGTCGAGCGTGATCGGATATTCCCGAACGCGCACCCCGGTCGCATTGTAGATCGCGTTGGCCACCGCCGCGGCAACACCGCAGATGCCAAGTTCGCCCACTCCTTTCGCCTTCATCGGCGATGAGTAGGCATCGGTCTCATCGAGGAACATCACATCCTGATGCGGCACGTCGGCGTGCACCGGCACCTCGTACCCCGCGAGGTCGTGATTCACGAAGAACCCTCGCCGCTTGTCCACCACGAGCTCTTCCATGAGCGCGGCACCGACGCCCATCGTCATGCCGCCGATGACCTGACTCCGCGCCGTCTTGGGATTGAGGATGCGTCCGGCCGCGCACACCGCGAGCATACGACGCACGCGGATCTCGGCCGTCGCGGCGTCCACCCCCACCTCGACGAAGTGCGCGCCGAACGACGACAGTTCATTGACCTTTGCAAGGTCACCGAACTCAATCGTGTCCTCGGCGATCAGTTCCTGATCGGCGGCGGCCTGACCGAGCGGGACGATCCGAGTGCCGGATCGCACGTTCCCATCCGCGAACACCGTGTCGGTGCCCGTGATGCCAAGCCTTTGCGTCACGAGGTCCCGCAACTTCATGCAGGCTGCGTAGACGCCGGCCGTGGAGGAGTTCGCGCCCCATTGTCCCCCGGATCCCGCCGAGATAGGCATCGTCGAGTCACCAAGCCGCACGACGACTCTTTCCAGCGACACGCCCATCGTCTCGGCCGCAGTCTGCGCGATGATGGTGTAGCTGCCGGTGCCGATGTCCGTCATGTCGGTTTCGACCGTCAACACCCCAGCGCGGTCCAGTCGAACGCGCGCGGCCGAATTGACCACCGGACTGGGACGGAAGGCGGCCGCGACACCATGTCCGATCAGCCAGCGACCATCGCGCATCTTGCCCGGCTGCGCGTTCCGCTTCGCCCACTCGAACGTCTCAGCACCCGTTCGAAGGCACTGAATCAGCGAGCGCTGCGTGAATTTGCGTGCGGGATTTTCGGGATCGACTTGCGTATCGTTCCTGATCCGGAACTCGACGGGATCCATTCCGAGCTTTTCGGCCATCTCGTCCATGGCGATTTCGAGCGCCATCAGTCCCGTCGCCTCGCCCGGCGCGCGCATCGCATTGGCTTCCGGCAGGTCAAGCACCGTGAGGCGCGTTGCCGTCATGCGATTCGCACCCGCGTAGAGCCGCCGCGTCTGCAGCACGGCGCCGTCGGCCCCTCCGCTGGGCAAGTCGCCTGACCAGCTCTCATGGCCGATTGCCGTGATCGTACCATCGCGCATCGCGCCGATGCGAATTCGCTGAATCGTGGCCGGGCGATGTACGGTGTTGTTGAACAGCAGTGGCCGCTGCAGCGATACCTTGACCGGCCGACCGACGGCTTTCGCGCCCAGTGCTGCCAGCAACGCATCGGTGCGCAGGAAGAGTTTCCCACCGAAGCCGCCGCCGATGTACGGGGAGATGATGCGCACGTTCGCTTTCGGTATGCGGAGAGTCTTCGACAGATCACTCGCGCACCAGTCAATCATCTGGTTTGACGTCCAGAGCGTGAGCTTGCCATCACTCCAGGAGGCAATGGAGGCGTGTGGCTCGATCATCGCATGCGCGTGATCCGGGGTGTGATAGCTTTCGTCCAGCGACACCTGCGCAGCAGCGAACGCTCCGGCGAAATCTCCCACGGCCGTGTCAGGCGGTTCACCGCTCAGCGTCGGTGGGCGTGTCGCCGATTTCTTTCCCGCCTCGAGATCGAACGAGCCGATTGCCTTGATGTAGCTCACTCGCACGAGCTGTGCAGCCGCACGCGCCTGTTCGAACGACTCCGCCACGACCAGCGCGACCGCCTGATGATAGTGCTCGATTTCCGGGCCGCCGAGGAGTTTCGCGGTATTGCGTTCTGCCTTGTCCAGCGGGCCTGCAGAATCTGCCGTCACGATGCCCAGCACGCCGGGAGCCGAGCGCGCGCGAGTCAGATTCATGGACGAGATCCGACCCTTCGCGATGCTCGAGCCAACGACGTAGCCGTACACCGGAGCGCCGGGCACGTCCATGCGCTCATACGCGTAGGGCGCCGTGCCGGTCGTCTTCAGCGGTCCGTCGATACGAGCAATCGATTTGCCGACGACTTTCAGCTGGTCGATCGGGTTTGTCGTGGCGGGCGTATTGAATTTCATCGCGTCGTTTCCTTTGCCTGGGCGAGAACCGCGGCCAGCGTGCGTTCGACGAGTTTCAGCTTGAACCTGTTCTCTTTCGTTGGTCTGGCGTCGGCGAACAGACGCGCCGTGACTGCCTGTGCACCGCTCGGCATCGCGGAGTCAGCGGACGCGACGCGCCACGGCTTGTGCGCCACTCCGCCAACGGCGACGCGACCGGTCCCATCTCGCTGCACGATCGCACCAACGGAGATCAGCGCGAACGCATACGATGCGCGATCGCGCACCTTCTGATACACGTGGGTGCCGCCGACCGGTGGGGGCAGCGTCACCGCCGTGATCAGCTCGCCGGGTTGGAGGGTCGTCTCGATATGAGGCGTGCTTCCCGGCAGACGATGCAAGTCCGCAATGGGCAGTCGTCGTGCCGCGCCGTTCGGTCGCACGGTTTCAACCGTCGCATCGAGCGCGCGCATCGCCACCGCCATGTCGCTCGGATTCGTCGCGATGCACGCATCGCTGACCCCAACCACTGCCAGATTGCGGCTGAAGCCGCTGATCGCGCTGCACCCACTGCCCGGTGTGCGCTTGTTGCAGGGCTGATTGGTGTCGAAGAAATAGGGACAGCGCGTGCGCTGCAGGAGATTTCCCGCAGTGGTGGCCTTGTTCCTCAGCTGTCCCGACGCGCCGGAGAGCAACGCGCGAGACAGCAGGCCGTAGTCACGACGCACACGTTCATCGGCGGCGAGGTCAGTATTGCGCACCAGGGCACCGATACGCAAGCCACCCTCCGGGGTCGCTTCGATCTTGGCGAGTGCAAGCCCGTTCACGTCGATGAGATGTGTTGGCGCTTCGATCTCATGTTTCATGAGGTCGAGGAGATTCGTGCCGCCGGCAATGAATTTTGCACCCGGATGTCTGACGGCGGCCGTGGCAGCCTCGGCCGGTGTGCGTACACGCTGGTATGCGAAGGGCTTCATGCGGTGCTCCGGGCGACGTCGGTGATGGCATCAGCAATGTTCGAATAGGCAGCGCAGCGACAGATGTTGCCGCTCATCCGCTCGCGCAGCTCGCTTGGCGTCAACGTCGCGCGCGCCATGAGGTCTCCGCTGACGTGACTGGGAACGCCGGCTTTCAGTTCATCGAGCATCGCGACGGCCGAACAGATCTGTCCCGGTGTGCAATACCCGCATTGGTAGCCGTCATGCTTGACGAACGCTGCCTGCATCGCATGCATTTTGTCCGGTGTGCCGAGCCCTTCTATCGTGGTGATCTGATCGCCTTCGTGCATGACGGCGAGCGTCAGACAGGAGTTGATGCGCCGGCCGGCGACGATGACGGTGCACGCGCCGCACTGTCCGTGGTCACAGCCCTTCTTCGTGCCGTTGAGGTGCAGATGTTCACGAAGTGCATCAAGTAACGTGGTGCGCGTGTCGAGCTCGAGTGCGCGAGCGGTACCGTTGACGGTGAATTTGACCGGTGCGATTGAAGCGGACGCTGCTGCCGGTTCAGCAGCACTTGCCGTGCTGAATGGCAGCTGTGCGGCTGCTGCCGAGGCGGCGCCGATTACAAGAAAGTCACGTCGCGACAGCTCAACGTCATCAAAGGCTTCCATGCACTGTCTCCGCACGATATGTAGTGTCGCATCACGACTGCTGCTCCGGTCATACCGCAAATGCAGAGCATGCGGAATTATGCGCGAGGGCAATCGCGGGCGAGTTTGCGCGATGAGTTTCGGTGCACGCAAGCGGTGGGCCGCAGCACCATGGCCGCTGATGGAACGTTCGCTCGGACTGGCGTCAGCGCTGAGGCTGGGGCGCTCGCCACCTGCGCAGCTCTCGCACCTTCTTCACCGAGCTGGTGACTCCGCTCTCTTTCTCGTGACGTCCGTGCAGGCAGTACTGCCGGTGACGACGGAGCGAGCCGTGTGTCAGCTGCTCCCGTCGCCTTCGCTACGAATGGGCCTGTGCGCCTCGAGCGCAAGCAAGGTGCAAAACGTTACGTAATGTTCGGCAACGGCGGATCGTCAGCCAACCCCTGCGGGAACGTCACCTGCCGCGGACTCACATTCTGCGGGACGTCCCGGGAACCAGTCTGCAAGGACGCTGACGCCACCAACGTCCCGGCACCGGCAATCAGGTCGCGGTGTTCTATTTGACGACCACGCGAACGCGGTCGCTTGAGACACCGCTGGTTGGCGGCGTCGCGACAGTGGCAATGGATCAACGAATGGAGTGGCAGCGATGGACGATGCGCAGACGGGGAGCCAGACGCCGGAAGTGGCGGTACTTGCCGGTGGATGCTTCTGGGGTGTCGAGGATATCCTGCGGGACGTCCCGGGTGTGCAGGACACTGACGTCGGCTACACCGGTGGGTGGCTGGCGAACCCGACGTACCACGACACGCACGACAGCAAATCCGGCCATGCCGAGGCCATCCGCGTGACCTTCGACCCTGCGGTGCTGAGTTACGAGGCACTGCTGGAGGATTGGTTTTTCAAGCTCCATGATCCCACGACGCTGAACCGGCAGGGCAACGACGTGGGCACGCAATATCGTTCGGCCATCTTCCCGCAATCACCGGAGCAGCGGGCCGCAGCGGAGCGCGTGATCGCGCGCGTGAACGCGTCGGGTCGCTGGAAACGCCCGATTACCACGAGCATCGAGCCGTTTGTGCGCTGGTACACTGGCGAGTCGTACCATCAGGACTACCTCCGCAAGAACCCCAACGGCTACACCTGCCACTCCATGCGCGACTAGTGGCGCCTACACCCCCGGCCACGCGATGATCCGGTCCATCGTCTTCGACACGTGCAAAGTCGCAGGCAACCGCTGATGCATATCGCTGACCAGCGTCCCCGCCGCGTGTTCTCGCTCCCGCACCATCAGCGCTGACACGCCTGACAGCACTTCGTGCTGACCAGTTCGTCAACTTTCGCGCGCCGGGGCCGACACTCCCTGTGGTCTCGTCATGACTCTCGTCTGGCCTCAGGACGCTCCGCGCAGGCGGTGCACGTCGTCGAGGTTCCATCCCGTCACGGTGCGTGTATGTCGGTGCTTCGTCGCAACAACGTCAGGGTGTTCGGTGAGACCGGCCCAATCATCGTGTACGCACACGGCTTCGGCTGCAGCTCGCGCATGTGGGAGCGTATCACACCGGCTTTCGAAGCCACACATCGCCAGGTCCTGTTCGACTTCGTGGGGAGCGGCGGTTCCGACAAGTCCGCGTTCGACGTGGCACGGTACGGTACCCTGCACGGGTACGCGCAGGATGTCATCGACGTCCTCGAGACGCTGAGACTCGACGGCGACGTCACCTACATCGGGCATTCCGTCAGCGCGTCGATCGGGCTGCTCGCCTCCATCGAGCGGCCGGCGCTGTTCGACCGTCTGATTCTGCTCGGCCCGTCACCCTGCTTCCTGAATCATCCACCGGGGTATGTCGGTGGCTTTGAACGTGCAGATCTCGAGCAGCTGCTGAATCTGATGGATCTCAATTTCATCGGCTGGGCGGACTACCTCGCGCCGATCGTTGCAGGCGCATCCGGCGGTGACGTGATCACGACCGAGTTCGTCGAAAGCTTCTGCAGTACCGATCCGGGCACGGCACGCGTCTTTGCGCGAGCAACGTTCTTTGCCGACAACCGGGCCGACCTGCCCCGTGTCACCCGGCCGTCGCTGATTCTGCAGCACCGCCACGACGCCCTCGCGCCGCTCACCGTGGGCCAGTACCTGCACGAACACCTGCGCGACAGCCAGCTGCGCACGCTCGACGTCAGCGGACACAGCGCCCACATGAGCAACCCCGAGCTGGTCATCGACGCCATGCGCGCTTACATGCCCGGGTACCGGTGCCGCGACGTCCTGGCCGCGTGAACCCTCACCTGTTCGACCAACTGCCGTGCGGCTTGGTAGTCACCGACCCCCGCGGGCTGGTCGTTGAGTCGAATGCGTTCATGTCCAGGCTCGTCGATGAGCAGGCAGGGATCCCGCCAGGGACTGCGATCGATCAGCTGCTCACGCCCGCAAGTCGCGTGTTCCTGCAGACGCACGTGTGGCCAACCATCGTGCGGCAGAGCTGCATGCCCGAGGTCTATCTCGAGCTCGCAGGTGCCGAGAGCCGACGACGACCGGTGCTCGTCAATCTGCAGCAGGCAGGCGTTGGCGATCAACGACAGATCATCTGGGTGTTCGTCGTCACCGAGGAGCGCCACCGCTTTGAGGCGGCGCTGATTCAATCCAGAACGCGTGCAGAGGTCTCTGCGCGCCAGCGTGCCGAGCACGAACTGTTTGCGCGCACCGTGACGGATGCGATCCCGGGACTCATTTCATACTGGGATCGCGACCTGATCTGCCAGTACGCCAATGCCGAATTCGCCGCAGCCGCGGCTCCACGAACCAGCCGTGTGCTCGGTACCCCGATGCGCATGCTGCTCGGTATCGATTCGTTCCCATTGCGGATGGACCTCGCGCAACTCGCCCTGCATGGTGCAGCGCAGCGCGACGAACAGGTGTTGAGTGCACCTGAGGGTACGATGTCTGCCGCGGAGGTGACCTATGTGTCGCATCGTGTCGGTGCTGGTGTCGCCGGTGTGCTGATCGTGATGCGCGACGTCAGTGAGATGAAGCGCACGGAGCTGGCGTTGCGAACCGAAGTGCGTGAACGCGCTCTCGCGGAGACGATTGCGCGCGAGCGAGGCCGCGTACTGGACGAGGCGCAGCGACTCGGTCAGATCGGGAGCTGGCACTGGCAGGTGGACGGCGACGTCGTCACGTGGTCGGCTGAGCTGTATCGGATGCTGGGCCGCAATCCTGCGTGTCCCGCCCCTTCGTTCGCCGAGCAGGCGGAGCTCTACACCGCAGAGAGCCTGTCGCGACTGCATGGCGCCGTGGACGCGTGCCTGCGCACGCGCGCGCCTTACACACTCGAACTCCAGTACACGTTGCCTGATGGATCGCATGGGTGGCTCGAAGCGCGTGGCGATGCGGAGTGCGACGCATTCGGCGCAGTCACGGGGTTGCGCGGTACCGTGCAGGAGATCTCCGCGCGTCGGGCGTTGATCGCGCAGTTGGCGGAACAACACGAGCGGTTGCGCGTCACGATGCAGTCGATCGGTGACGCCGTGATCACGACGGATGCCGATGGGCACATCACCTGGCTCAATCCGGTGGCAGAGCGCATGACAGGATGGTCTGTGACTGATGCGTTTGGACAGCGCGCCGAGAGTGTCTTCCGCATCGTGCACGAGCGTACCGGCGAAGCGATGGAGAGCCCCTTCGACAGATCCCGGATCACAGGAAGTCATACCGCGGCATCGCGCCTCACGCTCTTGATTGCGCGCGACGGTTCCACACACGCGATCGACGACAGCGCATCACCGATCTTCAGTGACGCCGGCATCCTGCTCGGCGTGGTCCTCGTCTTCCGCGACGTCACCGAGCAGCGTCAGCTCACCGGAGAGTTGCGTCATCGCGCGACACATGATGCGCTGACAGGGCTCGCCAATCGCCTGGAGTTTGAAACGCAGCTCGAAGAGCTGCTTGCTGACGCGACGTCGAATGCGACGAAACATGCACTGCTGTTCATCGACCTCGATCGGTTCAAGCATGTCAACGATACGGGCGGACACGCGGCAGGTGATCGCCTGCTCTGTGAGGTCGGTATGAAGATGCGGTCTTGCATTCGGAGCCGCGATACGCTGGCCCGCTGTGGTGGCGACGAGTTTGCAATCATCCTGCGCGAGTGCACGGTGGAACAGGCACAGCGGGTGGCGCAATCCGTCTGCGACGCGATCGCCGCGCTACGCTTCGCGCATGGCACTCATCGCTTCACCATCGGCGCGAGTGTCGGCATCGTACCGGTGGACGCCCGATGGTCGGACACACGCGCAGTACAGCATGCTGCCGATACGGCATGCTATTCCGCGAAGCGCGCGGGTCGCAATCGGGTTGAGCTCTGGGACGAAAGCGGCACCGGGATGTCAGGCGTCGCGGCACTCGTCGGCTGACGTCAATCCCGCGTCGGAACGCCGCTCCGGCGTCGTCACTCGGCTGCGACTGAGGCGGATGGTCGCGACAAGCGGCCGCGGCACCGGCGTCGCCCGGGCAGACGGGGACGTCATTTTCGTGCATCCGTAAGTCGCACTCCAGCGAAATCACCGTCATGCCAATCCCATCCCTCAGCCGGCGCCAGCTGCGCCGATATCGCTCAATCGCGGCCAGCGTCGTGACTGCGCTCGGTACCATCCCGCTCGCGGCACAGGACGCTCGACCGGTCCTGAGCCCGTACCCCGGCGATCCGCGCGCCGACGTCACGATCGAGCGCCATCCGAACGGCCAACTGGCCAAGCGTGTCTTCCGGCGAGACGGCCAGCCGCATGGCCTCTGGCAGGAGTGGGACGTTGATGGACGCGTGCGGTACACGGCCGAGTGGCGTGACGGGAAAGGCGAGGGGGTGTGGCTGTACTACCACCCCAACGGATTGGTGCGTTCGCGCGAATGGGTGACGGATGACCGCTGGCATGGGCCAAGTGAAGGGTGGCACGCCAATGGGCAGAAGTCGTCGGAAGGGACCTTCGTGCGCGGCAGCAAGAATGAACCATTCCGCTACTGGGACGAGGATGGTGTGCCGCGCGGGCCGTGGGTGCAGTTCCTGACACCTGCACCGGATCCGGTGAGCGTGTTGACGGATGGATGGCCGACCGGATTCAACGTGTGGGACGTGTCGCTGACGCGGGACCTGGAGACCCTGTTCGTGGGCACCGGCGGCGACAACGGAAACCAGCGCCGCATCATGATGCGGCGGTGGCAGCAGAACGCATGGACGCCGGTGGCGCTCGCGCCGTTCGCAGACACGACGGCGGCCGAGGGGACGCCGGTGGTCAGCCCCGATGGCGAATGGGTGTACTTCAGCAGTGCGCGTCACGCGGCGCGGGAGCCGGGCAACCAGCGTCGGGATCTCTATCGCGCCTCGCGGGCATCAGGATGGAAGACGGTGGAACGGGTCACCAACACGCCGCTGTATGGCGAGATCACGCTCTCGCTGGCGCGCGATGGCCGTGGTGTGCTGTGGACCGATCGCAAGCGAACGGGTGAGGCCAAAATGGGGCTGTATGAGGTGCGCCTCACACCCGCTGCAGTTCCGGGGCCGCCGCGGCTGTCGATCGTGGCCGACATGAGCACCCTGCATCGCAACGACGCCTCGGGCGAGGCATATCCCGTCTTGGCGCCGGATGGATCGTTCCTGATCTTCTCCAACTACGACGTCGGCCGCGAGGGCACCAGGGAGGACCTGTACCTCACCCGGCGCACCGCAACCGGGTGGTCCTCGCCCATGCGCTTACCCGGAAGTGCGAACTCGGCGAGTGACGACACACCGATGCAACTGCTTGGGGACGGGACGACGTTGTTGTTCACGTCAATGCGGACGGCCGGAGCGCGGATGCACCGGCTGTCGCTGGAGAACGTCACGCGGCAGCGGTAGTGCGCCACGAGCAATCGCGACGGCCCCGCGCGCACTGATGCGCACGCATCCGCAGCGGCGTACCGCAGTCCGATACCGTGGAGCCTGCCATCGTGCGGCATGGACCCTGCTCTTCCGATTTCTGTCGAATCGAGTCTCACTATCAACCACAGACATCGTGCCTGAAGAACATCGTCCACCAGCCAGCGACTTCAAGGTCGAGCAGTTGCCATATCCGGCGAAGCAATCGGACATGGTGCAGCAACCCGATTCCGATCTGTCCAATTACCGCGCGGCCAACAAGCTCGGCGGCAAGCGCGCGCTGATTACCGGTGGCGACTCGGGCATTGGTCGCGCCGTCGCCATCGCTTTCGCAATGGAAGGCGCTGACGTCGCAATCGTGTACAACACCAACGACGACGACGCTGCCGACACCTGCCGCCACGTCGAGGCGCTCGGGCGGCGGTGTGTGAGGATCAAGGTCGATGTGCGCCAGTCCGACAAATGCCGTGAAGCGGTGCAGCGCACCGTCGACGAGCTCGGCGGCCTCAACGTGCTCGTGAACAATGCGTCGTATCAGATGTCGCAGCCGTCATTACTGGACATCACTGAAGAGCAACTCCGGCGCACGTTCGAGACGAACATCTTCGGGTACGTCTTCATGGCGCAGGCCGCGCTGCCCCATTTGCGAGACGGGGACAGCATCATTCACACCGGCAGCATCGTGGGACTCACCGGCCACGAACTGCTGATCGACTACACGGCGACCAAAGCCGCGATTCATGCTTTCACGAAATCGCTCGCGCTCTCGCTTGGCACACAGAACATTCGTGTGAACTGTGTCGTGCCCGGTCCCGTGTGGACGCCGGCAATACCCGCGACGATGCCCCCGGAGGCAATCGAAAACTTCGGCCATGAAGTCGCGCTGGGACGTCCGGGGCAGCCCGAGGAACTGGCGCCGGCCTACGTGTTTCTCGCCTCGAGCGACTCGAGCTTCGTGACCGGAAGCTTGCTGCACGTGACGGGCGGACGGTTGTCCGCCGCCGACTAGTTGCTCGATCACGTCTCAGCAAGAGAGCGATCATGCCGACCTACGAGCACTACCAGACGCTGAAAGCGGTGACCGTACTGCCGGGGCACCCGAGCATCGGTGCCTGCCTCACCGGTACGTCTCGCCAGGCGGAAGCGCGGCGCGCGGGAAGGATCGTCCCGAAACTGCAGCTATCTGTGCATCCGAGCCTGCTGCCGCACTCCGTCATCGTGAACAGGGGCGGTGCGTGCAACCGCTGGAAGGCCAAAACGAACAAGAAATCCGAAGCTGCGGCGTACGCTGAACGTGGCGAGAAGGGCATGGCGGCCAATGTCGTCAACGGTGCATCGCTCATGCAACTCACGTGACATACCCGCGCGGCACGGTGCACGCGCTACTCGAGTCGGCGTTCGTCACCACGCCGACTCGTCGGGCGATCGCGCAGCGGTCGGCGCGCGACCACACCGGCGAACCGCTGTTCTTCACCTCTCATGAGATGGCGCTACTGCGGGCCGTGTGCGCGCGCCTGATAGCCGCGGATGAGCTGACAGCCCATCTCGACATCGCGGGAGAAATCGACGACCGGCTACACCGCGGCGCCGGTGACGGCTGGCGCTACGCCGATCTGCCACGCGATACCGACGCGTATCGACTCGGGCTGCGCGGTGTGAGCGAACAGGCGATGCACGTCTTCTCGCGTGCGTTCATCACGCTCGACACGCAGGAGCAGGACTCCGTGCTCACCGACGTACAGCGCGGGCGAGCGCGTGTTTCTGCGTTCGACACGATGTCGGGCGCGCAGTTCTTCGAGGAGTTGCTCACTGAGGTCGTCGAATTGGCGTACAGTCACGTCGCCGTCCAGGAGGACATCGGGTACGTTGGCATGGCCGACGCCACCGGTTGGACACAGCTTGGCCTCGACGTTCTGGACCCGCGCGAACCACGACCACGATCGTCCTCGTGAGTGCTGCGTCACCTGACCGACGCACGCACGACTATGTCGATGCCGTCGTGATCGGGACCGGAGCGGGCGGCGCGCCGTTGCTCGCGCGGCTCGCAGCAGCCGGGCTCCGAGTCGTGGCGCTCGAAGCCGGCAAGGAATGGGCGCCCGCACTCGAGTACGCCACGGACGAACGCGCGATGGGCGATCTGTTCTGGACGGATGAGCGACTGAGTGCAGGAGAACATCCGCTGGCGTTCGGTCGCAACAACTCCGGGACGGGTGTGGGTGGGTCGACGCTGCACTACACCGCATACACGCCGCGGGCGCAGCCGGACGATCTGCTGCTGCATCGCGAGTTCGGCGTTGGTGCCGACTGGCCGATCGCGTTTGACGATCTCGAACCGTACTACGCAGAGGTGGAGGCGGTGCTGGGCGTCTCCGGACCCGCCGACTATCCGTGGGGCCCGCCGCGATCGACACCGTACCCGCTGCCTGCATTGCCGCTGAACGGGGCCGCGCAGCTCATGCAGCGCGGGTGCGCCGCCAACGGTCTGCGTACATCACCAGCAGCAAATGCGGCGTTGTCGGCGCCGTATTTCCAACCCGGTATCGGATGGCGCGTCGCGTGCACCAACCGCGGGTTCTGTCAGGCCGGTTGCAGCACCGGCGCGAAAGCCAGCATGGACGTCACATACATCCCGCTCGCCGTCCATCACGGTGCTGAAGTGCGGGCGAACTGCTTTGCAACGCTACTCGAACGAAACAGCGCTGGTGCGATCCGTTCTGTCGTGTACATGCACGAGGGCCGCGAGCATCGGCAGCGGTGTCGTTCGGTCTTTCTGTGCGCCGGCGCCGTCGAAACGCCACGGTTGCTGCTGACCAACGACATCGCAAACGGCAGCGGGCAGGTGGGACGCAATCTCATGGCCCATCCCGCCCTGCAAGTCTGGGGGCAATTCGACGAAGACATCCGCCCGTACAAGGGCATTCCCGGCGCGTTGATCTCGGAGGACATGCATCGCCCAGCTGACGCGGATTTCGCAGGCGGATATCTCCTGCAGAGTCTTGGGGTGATGCCGGTGACCTACGCATCTCAGGTCGCGCGTGGCTTGGGCCTGTGGGGACAGGCGCTGCGCGACCACATGCGTGGGTACAATCACGTCGCCGGGATCAACATCGTCGGTGAGTGCCTGCCGAGCCCGCACAACTTCCTCGAACTGTCCGGCGAAGTCGATGATCGCGGACTGCCGAAGCCGCTCGTGCATTTTTCCATGGGCGAGAACGAGCGGAGACTTACGGCGCACGCCGATCGTACCATGCGCACGGTATGGGGGTCAGCCGGTGCGCGCGACGTCTGGGCCTTTGCGCGCAACGCGCACGTGATCGGGACCTGCCGCATGGGGCAGGATGGGTCGACGGCCGTCGTCGATGCCGCTGGACGTGCGTTCGACGTGCCGAATCTGTACATCGCCGACAACTCCACATTCCCGAGCGCGCTGTCGGTCAACCCCGCACTCACCATCATGGCGCTGTCGTTGCGCACCGCCGATCGATTCCTCGATCGACTCGCGCGGCGCGACGCCTGATACCGATCGTACCCCGCCCATGACGAACGACTTTCTCAGCATCATTGCGCACACGCCAAGCAACGAAGGCGCCGGTGACGAATTCGGCGGCGCTGCCGGTTCGCTCGGCCGAGGGCTGCCCACAGGCGACGCGGGCAACTTCATGTTCGCCACCGGCATCGAGTGCTCGTACCCGACCATCGACAATGGCCGTATCCGGCGTGATCAACTTGCCGAGTGCCGTCACTACGAGTGCTGGCGCGAGGATCTCGCGTTGGTGCGCGACCTCGGTCTCAAGGTGCTGCGCTACGGGTTGCCGTATCATCGTATCCACATCGCACCCGGTAAATTCGACTGGACGTTCGCCGATGCCGCGATGCACGAGATTCGCCGGTTGGGTATCACGCCCATTCTCGATCTCCTGCACTTCGGCGTTCCCGACTGGGTGGGCAACTTCCAGAATCCCGAACTCCCCGTGCACTTCGCGGCGTATGCCGACGCGGTGGCCGAGCGCTATCCGTGGGTGCGCTACTACACGCCGGTGAATGAGATCTTCGTGACCGCGCGCATGAGTGCGAAGGACGGCGCGTGGAACGAGCAGCTGCGGACCGACCGCGGGTTCGTGACAGCCATCAAGCACGCGACGGCAGCGAGTATTCTCGCGACGCATCGCATCGCGAAGCGTCGCCCCGATTGCATCATCGTGCAAAGCGAAACTGCGGAGTATCTGCACGAGGCACGCGCCGAGCAATCGCGCGAGGTCACCCTGAGCAACAAACTGCGCTTCGTGCCGCTCGACCTGTTGTATGCGCACGACCCGGACGCCGATGTGTGCATGTACCTGATGGACAACGGGCTCACTCGCACAGAATACGACTGGTTCATGAAGGGCGAGCCGCCGGGCTACCAGGTCATGGGCAACGACTACTACGGACGCAATGAGCGAATTCTGAAGCCTGACGGCTCAATGGTCGTGGCCGAAGACGTCCTCGGCTGGTTCATGATCACCAAGGAATACTACGACCGCTACCGTAAGCCGGTCATGCACACCGAGACCAACGTGTTCGACGCCGACGAGGCACCCAGCTGGCTGTGGAAGCAGTGGGTGAACGTGCTGCGCATGCGCGCGCACAAGGTGCCCGTGCTCGGCTTTACATGGTATTCACTCACCGATCAGATCGACTGGGACACAGGCCTCACGCAGCAGAACGGCCGTGTAAACGCCTGCGGCCTCTACGATCTCGACCGTCGTCCTCGCCCGGTGGCCGCCGCGTACCGGGCGCTGCTCGAAGAGTTTGGCCGGATCACCATCGTCCCGCACGCCGAAATGTTCGTCACCACGGACAAGCCGGCGCGGCTCAAGACGGAGGTGTAGCGCGAGATTCTGGTGTGCGATGCACGCTGAGCAGACATGTCCAACGAAGACACGATACTCGGAAGCGGAGAGATGATACCTCGCTGACTCGTCTCAGCCGCGGTAGCAGTGACGCGGCGACAGCCGTTCGACCACCTACAGGCGTGTCATCGCCAGATCAGCGCGTTGCATCGAGTATCCGTCCCTGTCGCATGCGGTACGCGATGCTATCCGTACAACTGAACGTGACCAGCGGATCACACGTCAGTGCGAGAAAACTCGCCTCGTACTCAGCAGCGAGCCGCCCGATGCGGCGGTTCGGGAAGACGAGCTGCGGTGTCGCTCGCGTCCACAGGCGCAGGACTTCCGCGGTGGAGAAGGTGCCCAGCGACATGAGGAATGCAGCTTCTCGCGCCGAGCTTGCGAAACCGTCGGAGCCAATGGCGAGCCGCACGCCGAACTGGCGGAGCGTGCTGAGGTTCTGGCGTTCGACGCGCATGGTCCGAGCGATTTGTGCGGTATCGCCCCGTGAAATCCGAGGCAGCGTGGCGAGCCACGCGGTTGGGATCACGGCGATCCCTCGTTCAGCGGCGCGCTTGGCGTCCGCAGGCGCGATCACCGCGCGGATCGAATCTGCCGCATTCGTGATCGCCAGGCCAGGCAGGTGCGCGATGATGTCAACGCCAGCCGTGACGGCGACATGGAAGTCTGAAGCCGTCTCGATGTGGGCTGCCACACGGTGGCCGCGTTTGTGTGCTGCGGCGACGATGGAGGGCACGAGGAGGGGATCGAGTCCATTGGCATCCAGCTGCAGGGTGTCTGCGAGCAGCGTCGCATATCGATCCGTATCGAGCAGGAAGATCTTGATGACGTCGGGACGGTTCGCAATGATCGCGCGCCACTTCCGCGCGACATCGGCCTTCTGCTGCAGCACGAAATACGAGTCACCTTCCGCCCGGTGGCTGCGCAAGAGAGCATTCCAATACGTGCCCAACGAATCCCACCGCCACCCATTCGCGGTCATTTCTTCCGACAGGATGGGATGCCCACGTGGTCCGGTCAATCCCGCAGACGCGAGCCCCACGTCAACACCGGCGAGTGTGCGGAGTTCACGCGCGATCGAGTCCTTTGTAGATACGCTGTTCAGCAGGTTCAGGGCATAGAAGACGCCCTGCCGGACATGCGCCGCACCTGCGACGCCGAGACCGGCGGGAGTGCCGAACGAATGCGTGTGCGCATCGCCATATGGCGCGACGATGAAGTGGCCGGGCAAGTCGATCCGTTGATCGATGCGAGCTGGTCGTCGGGCAGTGAAGCGTGTACCAGACACGTACATGGTCCGCCGGACGAACGTGCTGCCGGTGAACCACGTCGCATTCGTGATCTCCGCTGTCCGTTCGCGGGGGCGCTGCGCCTGAGCAGGAGCAGTGGCCACGCCAGCGGTGAGAAAGAGCAGGACGGTCAGCTTCATGGATGGGGATGGGTGGTGGGTTCGGCGAAACCGTCTGGCGGCGGCGACCTTTGCTTTCGCCAGTCACGACCTTCTGGATGCGGCGGCCACGTCCGCGTTCGTGCCGACGGGAGGCGCCGGCTACTACGGCGTGAACTACGACCTCCTGCCGCAGGCTGCAACGAATCGGAGAAGCTACGGCACCACGACCGTCGCACGGTTCGTCGCGACGGCGATGCGGGACAGCGCCCACCAGGGACGCGCCGTCGCGAGTCTCCCCCTTGCAGCCGAAGTTCCACGGTTTGGGCTATCTCGATGTCAAGCGTGCTGGTGGCGCCAGATAGCAGCGCGTGTCGACTGGCGCGCGTTTGGACACCACGCCGTGGTTGGCAGGAGAAGGCGCGCATCGTGCATGGGATGACGGCGCGATGCTGGCGCAAGACTCCGATCCGATGAACCGCAGAGCGAAACTTCATCGCAAGCAGTCAGCTCTACGACTCCGCGCATTCCCCCTCAGGGCTTTCTTGCGCATCAAGGAGCGAAGTCGTGACCCGATTGCTCGCATGTGAATTTCGCACCCTCGATGGTGTGATGGAGGCGTCAGAACAGTGGCAGCCCTCGTTCGTCAGCACCGACTTTGCTGGCCGAGCCGAAAGCGTAGGCCTGCCGACTATGGAACTGATGACGCCACAACCCGAACTCCCGCCTGCGCGATCATCCAGTTCTCCTCGCCCGGAATGACGAACACACCAGCGCCGGACGTCGCATCGGACAGGTCGGATTCGCCGGTAGCCTTGAGATTCCTTTCGGGACAGAGTGTGACACCGAGGAAGCCGAGCGACGAGCAGATTGCCGACCGGACGCGTGGACTGTGTTCGCCAACGCCACCGGTGAATACCAGAACGTCCAGCCCGGCCATGCTCGCCGCCATGGCCGCAATGCCCTTCCGCACATGATGGACGAAGACCTCGAACGCCAGCTGGCAGCGCGCGTCGCCGGCATCCATGCCGTTCAGTACAACGCGCATGTCTCCAGTGCTCCCGGAGAGTCCGGCCAGTCCGGATTGCTCCTGCAGCATCTGGTCGAGCGTGGCGACGGTGTGACTGCCGCTTCTCAACAGATGCAGCAGGATGCCGGGATCGATGGCACCGGAGCGATGGGCCATCGGCAGGCCGTCCAGCGGCGTGAAGCCCATCGTCGTGTCGACCGATCGCCCGTCATGTATCGCTGCCAGCGAGCAGCCACTGCCGAGGTGGCACGTCACGATCCGCGAGTGAGCGATGGGTCGACCGCACAGCGCGATGGCGCGCTGCGACACGTACTCGTGATTGATACCATGAAACCCGAACCGGCGAATACCTTGTGCGATCCAGTTAAACGGGCCAGCGTAGGCGTACACCGCAGGCTCGAGTGTTTTGTGGAACGCGGTATCGAAGACCGCGACATGCGGCACGTCATCGCCGAACAGCGCAACCGTGGCCCGTACGACGTCGAGTGCCAGCGCGTTGTGCGCGGGCGCATGTTCAGACGCAGCGGCAATTTCATCCAGTATTGACGGTGTGATGCGGACGGCGTCACGAAGCCTGGCACCGCCGTGGACGATTCGGTGACCGATGACATCGAGTGGCTGTACCGCTGTGACTGTTGGATCGACATTGTCGCGCAGCACTGGCGCGAGCAGTTCGCCGAGCACTCCGGCATCGCCACGTGCCTCGTCCGACCAGACCCGCCCCCGCGGCGCCTCACCCGCTCGCGGCGGGGACAGGATGTCGAAGACCGCGGCCTTGAGGCTGCTCGAACCCGCGTTGAGCGCCAATACCCTCATTGCGACCAGCGCCAGTCGCGTACATCGGGCATGTCATCACCGTTAAGACGGATGTAGTCGTGGTGCTCAGCGAGTCGAGCCTGGCAATACGCGACGGTCGCCTCGCCCGCCGCCGTCTCTGCGACATGCGGCAGGCGCGCCAGCACGTCACAGGCGAGGTGAAACCGATCCAGATCATTGAGCACGGTCATGTCGAATGGCGTGGTCGTGGTTCCCTTCTCCTTGTAGCCGCGCACATGCAGGTTGCCGTGATTCGTCCGCCGATAGGTCAGTCGATGGATCAGCCACGGATAGCCGTGGAATGCGAACACGATCGGTTTGTCCGTGGTAAACAGGGCATCGAAGGCATCGTCACTCAGCCCATGCGGATGTTCGCGTTGTGGCTGCAGTGTCATCAGGTCCACGACATTCACCAGGCGCACACGCAACGCAGGCAGGCGCTCGCGCAGGAGTGCCGTTGCCGCGAGTGCTTCGAGCGTCGGGACATCGCCCGCGCACGCCACCACCACGTCAGGATCGCGTCCGGCATCGCTGCTGGCCCATTCCCACACACCGATGCCGGCCGCGCAATGGCGCTCCGCCGACTCCATGTCCAGGTATTGCAGCGCGGGCTGCTTGCCCGCGATGATCACGTTCACCTGATTCCGGCTTCGGAGACAGTGATCCGTGACGGAGAGCAGCGTGTTCGCATCAGGAGGCAGGTACACGCGCACCACATCCGCCTGCTTGTTCACCACGTGATCAATGAAGCCGGGATCCTGATGGCTGTTGCCGTTGTGATCCTGACGCCAGACATGAGACGTCAGCAGATAGTTCAGGGAAGCAATCGGCGCCCGCCACGGGATACCCCGCGACGTATCCAGCCATTTGGCATGCTGATTGAACATGGAGTCGACGATGTGGATGAAGGCCTCGTAGCAGGAGAACAGGCCGTGCCGACCCGTCAGCAGATAGCCCTCCAGCCAGCCCTGGCACATATGCTCGCTGAGCACTTCCATCACACGCCCGTCGTGCGCCAGATGCTCATCGCTCGGCAGGATCTCCGCCACTGATGTTCGAGCAGTCACTTCGAAGACGGCATCGAGCCGATTCGAGGTCGTTTCGTCCGGGCCCATCACCCGAAAGTTGGCCGCGCGGGCGTTGATGCGGATCACGTCGCGCAGGTATCGACCCATGACGCGTGTCGCCTCGTGGAGGACTGCGCCGGGTTCAAAGACTGACACCGCGTAGCTCCGAAAGTCGGGCAGCTCGAGATCGTGAAGCAGCAGGCCGCCATTGGCGTGCGGATTCGCGCCCATGCGCCGCGCGCCAACTGGTGCAAGCGCCGCCAGTTCCGGACGCAACGCGCCGTTCGCCGCGAACAGCTCCTCGGGTCGATAGCTGTGCAGCCACTCTTCGAGCAGCGCCAGGTGCTCCGGATTCTCCGCCAGTCCGGACAGCGGAACCTGGTGCGAGCGCCACGATCCTTCCGTCTGCCTGCCATCCACCGTCGCTGGCCCGGTCCAGCCCTTCGGTGAGCGGAGCACGATCATCGGCCATTGCGGCCGGGTATGGTTGCCCGACTCTCGCGCGTCGCGTTGAATCGCCCTGATTCGCTGCGTGACTGTGTCCATCACCTCAGCCATCCGCGCATGCATCTGTGCCGGATCATCTCCGCTCACGTAATGCGGTTCGTAGCCGTAGCCGCGCAGCAGTGACGTCAGCTCCGACTCTGGAATCCGGGCGAGTACCGTCGGGCCGGCAATCTTGTACCCGTTCAAATGCAGAATCGGCAACACGGCGCCATCACGCGCTGCATCCAGGAACTTGTTGGAATGCCAGCTTGCGGCGAGCGCACCCGTTTCCGCTTCGCCATCGCCAATCACACAGCAGACGAGCAGATCCGGGTTGTCAAAGGCCGCACCGAAGGCGTGCAGCAAGGCGTACCCGAGCTCACCGCCCTCGTGTATTGATCCCGGCGTTTCCGGTGCCACATGACTCGGGATGCCTCCCGGATAAGAAAACTGTGTGCACAGTGCGGTCAGTCCGGCCAGGTCACGCGACACCGCCGGATACACCTCGGAGTACGTCCCCTCCAGATACGTATTGGCCACCACCCCCGGCCCACCATGCCCCGGCCCGGCGATGAAGATCGCGTTGACGTCGTGCTCGCGGATGACACGATTCATGTGCGCGTAGACGAAGTTCAGCCCAGGCGTCGTACCCCAGTGTCCCAGCAGTCGAGGTTTCACATGCGCCAGCGTCAGCGGCTCACGTACCAGCGGATTGGCGCGAAGATAGATCTGGCCAACCGAGAGGAAGTTTGCCGCGCGCCAGTACGCGTCGATCAGGAGCAGGGTCGACTCTCGTGTGCGGGCGAAGTCAGCAGGCTGGTGCACGGCGGTTGTCACAGTGAGTTTCCGGAACAGGTACGTGCGAGCACGGGGGCGGTGCGTGCATGCGATGCGCGCTCAGGCGCGGTGTGATCAGGTGCGGTACAACCGACTGCCGCGGTCGTGTGCAGATCGTCCGCTTCGGTCGCGTGCGACGAAACTATAGCCAATCGATCGTGCACTGCGGAGATCTGTTTCCAATCGCGCTATATACGTACAGGAAGGCATGAGGCGGCACGGTCCGTGCTGCGTCACGAACATGTACGGCTGAGGTCAGCGCACGTGGCGTAGCGATCTCGTACGTAGCGCATCCACACAACAGAGGTCTCGTGAAAGCCCAAACAGCTCAGCGGATAGTGCGCGTGGTCTTGCCACTTCTGATCACCATGGTGAACATACGACTGGCGGACGCGCAGGTTCGACCCATCGCCCGTGACACGACAGTGCAGCGTTCTGGCGCCATGCCTGCGCCTTCTGGCATGCAGGGCGTGATGACAGGTCCGCACCACGCACTGGCGATGGCCTACGGCGAAAACCTCGCAACGTTCGCTCGCGCCGTGCATGCGGATGCAGTGAGGTCCAACATGGTGAGTACCGAGCTCGTTCGGCCGGCAACCGCTGAATTGCGACGAAGCCTCGAGCAGATGAAGGCGCACCATCAGGCCCAGATGTCGACCGTTGGGACGACCATGCGTATGCCGATGGCGAAGGATTCTGCCGCCGGCATGATGCGCCCGCCTCGACCGGACGCCATGCGACCAAAGCCGATGCCGATACCAACGCGCACAGATTCCATGCAGCGGATGAAGATCGGCGACATGCAGGCGCATATGACCGCCATCGAAAGCCACCTCGGCATGCTCGAAACCGAAGTCAGGGGCAGCTCGCCAAACGCCGCCAAGGTTGCTGAGCACGCCTCGGAAATCCTGAAGCTGCATGAGTCGCACATGCGCTCGCCAGCCGGTTCCGCTGGCAAGATGGGACGGCCGGACGCGAGGTGAGACGAGTGGCAAAAGGTGCACGATGTAATGATGACGTGACGCGACCCGATGCCTGACGCTGTTTGGCACTCGCGGGAGATTGACGATGTCGCACGCGAGCTCGGCGCGAGCACGACAGGCGGGCTGACTGGCGCCGCTGCGGCTGCGCGGCTGACTGAGCATGGCGAGAACGTGCTCCCGAATGCGCCCAAGCGTTCCACCCTCGCGATCGTCGTACACCAGTTTCGCAGCCTGATCGTCCTGCTGCTCGTGGTTGCCAGTGTGATCGCCTTCGTGGCAGGGGAAACCACTGAAGCCGTTGCGATTCTGGTCGTGATCGTCCTCAACGCGCTGATCGGCTTTGGCACGGAGTGGAAGGCGGCGCGTGCGCTCGAATCGCTGCGCACGCAGGCCGTACCCGTGGCGCGAGTGCGCCGCGACGGCAACGAGTCGGAGATTCCGGCACGCGAACTGGTGCCCGGTGATCTGGTCCTGCTCAGTGCGGGAGATCGCGTTCCAGCCGATGCGCGAGTGACCGAGTCCGTCGAGATGCAAGTCGACGAGTCGTCGCTCACCGGCGAATCGCTGCCGGTGGTGAAGATGTCGGCGGCGGTGGCTGAAAGCGGTGCCGCGCTCGGCGACCGGAGCAGCATGGTGCACATGGGCGCCACGGTCATGGCCGGTCGCGGCACCGCCATTGTGACAACGACCGGTGTCGCCACTGAACTTGGTCACATCGGGTCGATGCTTGGTGACGTGAGTGATCGTGACACGCCGCTGGAGAACAAGTTGTCGCAGTTGAACCGCTCCATCCTGGTGCTGGTGCTGGTGCTCAGTGCGGTCATCGTCGTGGCGGGCTGGCTGCGAGGGAATGACCTCCTTCGCATGCTGGAGGTTGGCGTCTCACTGGCCATCGCCGCCGTCCCGGAGGGGTTGCTGGCCGTGACGACGATGACGCTGGCCGTGGGGATGCAACGCATGGCGCGCATGCGCGCACTCGTACGAAGCCTCCCTGCCGTCGAGGCGCTTGGCTCGACCACGGTGATCTGCACCGACAAGACAGGCACGTTGACGCAGAATCAGATGACCGTTCGCGTGCTTCTCGCCGGCGAACAGCGGGTCGAGGTTTCAGGCAGTGGCTACTCGACCGAGGGTCCGCTGAAGAACGGAGCGCAGGTGATCGACCGCGGTGCACTCGCAGTCGCGGATGATCCTGTTGCCCTCGCGATTCGCATCGGTGCACTCTGCAATGACGCCACCGTCACGCGCAACGCAGCCGACGTAAAGGTTCTTGGAGATCCGACCGAGGTGGCGTTGATCGTGCTGGCCGAGAAAGCCGGCATGGCACACGCGGAGCTCGAAGCGGCATTTCCACGAGCCGGCGAGCTGCCGTTCAACAGTGAAACGAAGCGGATGCTCACGCTGCACCGTGGCGCCGACGCGTCACGCGTCGTGTACGCCAAAGGTGCACCGTCTGCGCTGCTCGACGTGAGTGCCTGGGTGCTCGACGCGCAGGGGCGTTCGGCGATGACCGACGCGACCCGCGCGAGCTGGCGTGAACGGAATGATGAATTGGCAGGCAAAGCACTGCGCGTCCTCGGGCTCGCCTATCGCCCGCTGACGGATGCCGACGGAGCGGACGTCGCTGCCCTCGCGGGTGATATGACGTTCGTGGGGCTCGCAGGCATGATCGACCCGCTCAGTGACGGCGTCAAGGACACGATCGATACGTGCCGCACGGCCGGCATTCGTGTCGTGATGATCACCGGTGACCAGCTGGCCACCGCCACAGAGATCGCGCACCAGCTGGGCCTGGATGTCGGCGTCGGCGGCGATGCGATGCGGGTCGTGCACGCCAGGGAGCTCACCGGGCTCGATGACGGTGGCTGGCAGAAGATTGTCTCTGAGACGTCGGTGTTTGCACGGGTGACGCCAGAGCACAAGCTGCAGATCGTGGGGGCATTGCAACACCAGGGCGAAGTGGTGGCGATGACCGGGGATGGCGTAAACGATGCACCGGCACTCAAGACTGCTGATATCGGCATTGCGATGGGTATTCGCGGGACCGACGTCGCCAAGGATGCTGCCGACATCGTCATCACCGACGACAACTTCGCGACCATCGTCGGCGCGGTGGAGCAAGGGCGTGTCATCGTCAGCAACATCCTGCGGTTCATCCGCTACCTCTTCGCGTGCAACTTCGCGGAGATTCTGACGGTGTTCACGGCGATCATGCTGGGATGGCCGTTGCCGTTGGCGGTGTTGCAGATTCTGTGGCTGAACATGGTCACCGATCTGTTCCCGGCACTGGCACTGGCGATGGAGCCTGCTGCGGATGACGTGATGAATCAGCCGCCGCGCGATCCGCGCGAGCCTCTGATGACTCGGTCGATCGCCTGGCTGATCGCATGGCAAGGCATGCTCCTCGCGGCTTGCACGCTGCTGGCATTCCGTGTCGGATTGCGATGGTATGGTGACACAGGCACCGGGCTCGCGCATGCGGTGACGCTGGCGTTCATGACCTTGTCGATGGTGCAGATCGCGCATACGCTCAATGCCCGTTCGCAAACGAGATCCCTCTTCAGCCGCAGCGTGCTCAGAAACAGGTGGCTCTTGGCAGCGATTGGTTTCAGCGTGGCGGTGCAGCTGACGGCGGTCCAGGTGCCCTTCCTGCGGCGCGTGCTGGGCACGGTCCCCCTGTCCTGGCAGGACTGGCAGCTTGTCGCGGCGTGTACGACGGTGCCCCTCATCGTCGTGGAGTGCGTGAAACTGATCACTCGAGCGAAGGCGCGACGGGTGTCATGAGGCGCCCCTCGACGTGCCGGATCATACGATCGGAATCGCGCCGGCGTTCGAGGAGACTCAGTTGTTTCATTGCGATCTGCTTGTAGGAGCATCTTGACTAAGTACGAACTTCGCGTCGATTTCTGTGTGAGCGGACCCAAGAAGAACTGTCATCATGCAAACACCTCGCTTTGCCATCATCGAAGCTGGGGGCTGCGTCTGCACGGCGTTGAGACCTTACCCGACGCCTTGTTTGCAGCAGGACTGCTCGAACGAATCGGTACCCGCAATGCGCGGAGCATCGAGCCACCGGCCTAGGACGACACGCCTGATCCCGTGACGACATCCTCAATCAGGACCGTGTCGGCCCATCGATGACGTCGACGAGGTTCTCTCCGTCAGTCGACGTGATACACAGCATCCGATCCAGATGCGACCGATACCGCTGTCTGCCGCGACCACGCCACGATAGACGACGATCTCCCAGCATGCTCGTGCAGAGTCGCGTGCGCGTCGCACGGAACTTGCCCATCAAGAGTATCTCGAGAGGAGCGACAAAGCGGCACAGTGCGTTGCGTCACGAGCACGTGATGAGGGTACTGTTGAGCACGCGGCAGGGAGACGCGCAGAGTGTCATCCAGGTGATCCTCGCCACCGGTGCAGAAGCAGCCGATCGAATCGCCAGATCTTCAGCATTTCGCGCAGCTCAGGATCTCAGAAGATCGGCCGCAAGCTGTTCACACAAGCCCTGCGTGAACACCGGTGGAGGCGGTCCCTGCTTGTCGGGCACGCACACAGTTCCGGACTCGACCCAGCGAAGGTGCCATTCACGGGCACGCCAACCATCCCGGAGGAGTTTCAGATGAGCAGCACAGCAGCGGCCGAAACAGCAGGTGTGACGAGTGACACCAGGACATTGGTAGACTTGGAGACGAGATTCTGGCAGTCGATGGTTGATCAGGATACCGACTCTGCTCTGCAGTTGTTGCACGACCCAGCAATGATGGCAAGCTCGCACGGCGCGGTGAAATTCGACCATGTGGGTTATCGAAAGATGGCTGAGCACGGCTCTATGGTCGTGACTTCCTTCGCGCTGAGCGACATCGAAGTGTTGCTTGCGTCAGAGACGACAGCCGTTCTGACGTACCGCGTGCGGCAGACGGTTGCAGAACGTGCTGGCGGCAAACGTGGGGAAGGCACTATTCAGGATATGTCAGACACGTCCACGTGGGTGTACGTCGACGAGCGCTGGCAATGCGTCGTACATACCGAATCACAGATGGACGCGAAGCGTGCGAAGTAGCTCAGGAACTCCAGTACGCGCTCAGCAACGCAGAGACCCCACCTGATGGCGGACCTGCCGTCGCGTCAGTGTCGCGTGACAAGGCGAATGCTTCGAAGCGGCTTCACGGCGGCATCCGAACCATCCAAGCAGACGCCGTTGATGGCGGCGGAATTGTACGTGTGATCAGCGAGCGCAGCGACAGCTGGCGCTGAGCGCTGCTGACAGACGCGAGGCTGTGCGTCGGCTGTAGACGGGCACAGCGGAGCAGCGCACGTTCACCACGTTCCGAACTTCAAGGAGCCAGGCCATGAGCTACATCGACGGATTTCTGATTCCCATCAAGGCAGGGAACAAGGAGGCCTATCGCAAGGTCGCGGCCACGTCAGCCGCGCTCCTGAAGGAGTTCGGCGCCACGCGCGTCGTGGAGTGCTGGGGCGGTGCTTTACCCGACGGCAAGGTCTCCGACTTCGAGCGCGTCGTGCAAGCAGAGGGCGAAGAGGTCGTCGTCTTCTCGTGGATCGAATGGCCGTCCAAGGCGGCGCGCGATACCGGCAGTGAGAAGTTCATGAACGATCCACGCATGAAGGCGATGGGTGACATGCCGTTTGACGGAAAGCGCATTGTCTACAGTGGTTTTGAAGTGCTGCTGGACGTCTGATCTGCGACATCGATTCAATTCGACGTCGTAACTCCCTCCAACGGAGTCCAACGTGAATGTTCAAGCATACAGTCGTTCTTCGCGCCGCGGCAACGCCACGCTGTTGTTGCGGAGCGCGCTGTGAGCGCAACGTACACTTTCGATGTCTTCTGTACGCTCGACGGCTATGGCTCGTACGGCCCAGATGGGAACTGGGGTGGCTACTGGGGGAAGCAAGGGCCCCAGCTACTCATCCGCCGCTTCGCATCGTTCGACCATCAGCAGCGAATGGTTTTTGGGGCGACCACGTTCCGACTGTTCGTCGAGATGCTGGCTGCGAGCACTGAAAAGTCCGACGTGCGCGACCCGTGGGTCACCCGGATGACGAACATGCCAGCGACGGTGGTATCGTCCACGCTGAAGAGCCCCGACGACTGGCCGAATGCGACCATCGTGAGCGGTGACGCCGTCGAGATCGTCACCCGGCTCAAGAAGGAGTCGGAAGTGCCGTTGCGCTCTCACGGCAGCATCTCTCTGAACAGGGCGCTGATGGCCGCCGGCCTCGTCGACCTCGTCCGTGTGACGGTTTTCCCGGTCATCTCGGGCAAGACTGGTACCGAACCAATCTTCAGCGGAGCGGCGGATTTTGACCTCGAGCTTGTCGAGAGCCGGACGCTCGACGGCAACATCGAGGAACTGATCTACCGGCCCACGCTGCATGGGTGAAGCACGACGCACCCCGTTGACCATCCCACGTTGATCCAGGGAGTTTTTCATGAAGGTTCAAGCCTACATCACGTTCGGCGGTCGTTGCGAAGAAGCGCTGGAGTTCTACACAAAGTTCATCGGTGCCGAAGTCAGTAGCCTGATGCGCTGGAAGGAGAGCCCTGCAGCAGACATGAAAGGGCCACCCGGATGGGAAGAGAAGGTCATGAACGCCGCCTTTCGTATTGGCGAAACCCAGCTGATGGCCGACGACGGCATGGGCGACAAGCCTGCGGAGTTCAAGGGGATGACGCTGGCTATTGAGGTAGCCGACGACGCGGAAGCCAAGCATGTCTTCGCGGCACTCGGTTCAGGCGGAAATGTGACGATGCCCTTGATGACAACGTTCTGGACGTCGTCGTTCGGCATGCTGACCGATCAGTTCGGTGTGCCGTGGATGGTGAACGTTGCGAGTGCCGATCTAAGGAGTACGGCGCCATGAGCACAACCCTCATCAAGTCCGCCGCAGATCTCGCCGAGCAGAACGGCGTGCGCTTCCCGAACGAGAGTTCCGACTACCGGCAGGCGCGCAACGCGCTGCTCGCCGAGGAGATCGAACTGCGGCGTCACATCGAGCGCGTGGCTGAGCAACGACGTGCTCTGCCAGCAGGCGGCACCGTGCCGAAGGACTACGCCCTCGTTGGCGAAGAAGGCCCTGTCACGTTCTCCGAACTGTTTGGAGACAAACAGACGCTGGCGGTCTACAGCTACATGTATGGGCCCCAGCGTGCGCGGCCTTGCCCGATGTGCACGTCGCTGATGTCCGCCTGGGACGGCGAATCACTCGATGTCGAACAGCGCATCGCGCTGGTGATGGTGGCGCGCTCGCCCATCGAGCGCCTGCTGGCTTTCAAGAAGGAGCGCGGCTGGCACCACCTCAGGCTGTATTCCGACGTCGACGGCGAGTTCACGCGTGATTACGTCAGCGCCGAAGACGGGGATGTACCCGCCTTCAATGTCTTCACGCGGCGCGATGGCAGCATGCGCCACTTCTGGAGCGGCGAGATGGGCGGCGCGACAGCCGATCCGGGACAGGACCCGCGCGGAGCGCCTGACCTGATGCCGCTGTGGACCATACTCGACAGCACACCCGATGGGCGCGGGAGCGACTGGTATCCAAAGCTGGACTATGGCGAAAAGGGTTCGGTTCATGTCGTCTGAATTCGAGATGTGCTCGTGAGGAACGTGCTGATACGGTATTGGCGACTGTTGACGATCATGCTTACTGCCTTGAGCTTTGGCCCAGCGCTGGGCCACTTGCTCGAGCTCCCCGCCAAGATGACGTACGAAGGCCCACTCTGGCTCAAGGTTTCGCAGACTTTATACGCAACCTTCGGCACAGTCGGTGCCGTTTTCGAGGTTGGTGCAGTTGTCGCAACGGTGGTGCTCGCGATGATGCTGTGGCAGCGACGACCAGCCTTTCAATGGACGATGGTAGCGGCCGTCTGTGTAGTCGCTTCACACGCGGCGTTCTGGATATGGCTCGCGCCAGTGAACGCGACAATTGCCGCGCTCACCACTGAGACTCTGCCGTCAAACTGGGTCGGGTTGCGCAATCAATGGGAATACACGCACGCGACCCGTGCTGCGCTCCAGTTCATCGCGCTCGGTGCTCTTGTCGTCTCCATCCTCATCGAAACGTCGCACAGAGATGAATCTCTACGCCGCTGACCGCAGGCGCGTGACCGTGCCGGCCCTCGACAGGCAGAGCGCTGGGCAACCGTGCGATGCGATGCTCGTGCGTGCATTGCTCGCAACGGATGCGGCGCGAAGCCGTGCTCGAGCACACCACATGCTCGGAACTCTTCAGCCATTTGCGCGACGAGGGGTCGCCACGGACAGTCCTCGCGCGTGAAGCGCTGAGACCGGCCGAGCCAGCGAGTTGTCGGCATTGCATGCTCGCTGCGCCTTCCGAGCTGTATCGGCGCCGTCCGAGATCATGTCCCCGCCATGGGTCGAGCCGATGACGGCCGCCCGCCGCTTGGCGACGCTCCTGCAAGACAGCTTCGAGGTCGACCCTCTCGCGTGCCCCACCTGCCGTGGCGCGATGCGCAGTTGTCTCGTTCATCACCCAGGCGTCGATGATCGACCAGATCCTCGCGCATCTTCGGACCCGCGCAGCGCGCCCGGCGCATGCCGGGCTGCTTGCGCCACCAGTCGACGCTGCGGCGACGGGAGAGCCGGTGCCGCTCGGCAGCCCTGACAGCGCCAGCAATGCGGTCGAGCGTCAGACACCGCAGTGTACGTGAGACCATTCATTCATCACTGAGCCGGGTCAGCAGGTCGATGCGATAGCGCGTCGTCCGCTCCGCTGCTGTGCGGTGCCATGCGCGACCCTCCCATGCCAGGAATGTCTCGTGGACCGCGTCGGCAGTCAGCGGATAGTTGGTGTCGCCGGTGTAGTGCACGAGGACAAGGTCGCCGCCAGGCAGCAAGGCCGATGCGATCGCCGCACGCAGCGCGTCGAGATCCACCTGCGATAGGTAGTACCCGACCTCCGAGACGACAATCAGATCGAAGCGTCCCGCAGGAAACTCCGTGATCAGATCGCGTTGCTCGAAGACGACCTGTGACAGGTCAGCGCAGCGCACTCTCGCTTGCGACAGCGCCGTCTCCGCCACGTCGGTCGCGAGCAGACGCGCACAGCGCGCCGCCAGGGAGTGCGTCAGCACGCCGATGGAACAGCCGAGTTCCAATGCGTTGGCGTGCAGCGCGCGCGGGAGCACGGAGAGCGTCGCGGCGTACTTGGCGGCTTCGTACGGGCTCGATGCAAATTCCCACGGATCGCCATTCACCCCGTACAGGGTGTCGAAATATTCCGGCGAAAGCGAACCGGTGGCACTCCACGTGGGCTCGATGTGTGGCGTCTTGTCAGACATCGTACGGTACCAGAAAGAGCTCCCAGGGCTGCGCAAAGTACGTCAGGACTTCCGGACGCAGCACGAATCCGTCCGGATCGTCGCGAATCAGCTGACCCAGCTGCGATCGATGCTGCGCGATCGCATCTTGCTTCTGCTCGAGCACCGATGAAATGTCGAGCCGCCAGGCAACGGCCTCGTCGTCACGCGGGCCCGCGTCGCCCTCGGCGTCCGACCATGCCCACACGGGATACTCCAGCCAGCGCGGGATATTGCCTGCGTGCGCCACGGCTTCCCGGACGACGTGCCACGTGCTCACGTGATCACAATGCGGATCGCGCCGCCACGGCACCAGTATCGTCTCCGGCGCAATCGCGTCGACGAGTGTCGTGACACCTGCCGCTGCCGCCGAAAATCCGGCAGTCCCCGGTGCAGGCAGTGCACAGTCCCGATAGCGAAGGAAGTTGACGGCGGAGGACGGCAGGCCGAGCGCTCCAATGGCCGCAAGCGTTTCATCTTCGCGTGTCGCTGCCAGCCGCGCACGTGAGTGCGTGACTGAGTTCGGGTGTGACAGGGAACCGTCGGTCATCATCACCACGGTCGCGTCGATACCGGCGTTACCGAGCAACGCCAGCAGCCCACCGCAGCCCAGTGATTCGTCATCGGGATGTGGGGCGAAGACGATCGTGCGCCCGAGCGCGGCAGCTGCAGCGGCTGGGCGCAGCGGATGGCGCTCCGGTGCGACGAGCAAAGGTTTCGCAAGCGCTCCGATATGCACTGGCATGCCTACGCGGCGCGCTCGTGCAGGTGCGGCACATCGTGCGACCTGCCGCGTGCACGGACGAGCCGTTCGGACAGAGACAGCGGTCGCAGTGCGGCGCACAGTGCACGCAGTTCGCGCAACGTCTCATGAATTTCTGCGGAGCGATCCGCCGGTGGAGTGTCCGGCGTCATCCTGAGTGATGCGGGGGCGACTCGGCCCGGGTTGTCGGCGCACCAGAGCCCGAGGGCGGACAGCCGCACCTCCGCCGCGTTCACTGATTCCACCATGACGGGGGTGGCAGCATGCGCCTGCCGCTGCCACCATCCGAGCGCATCGGCCAGGCCACCGTGGGCACGGCCGATCAGGCGGGCCGACGTCTGGACGCGAACGGTGGGACTGTGGCGAAAGCGCCCGCCGGCATCCACGATCGCACGATAGAGTGCCACGTCCTCGTTGCTGCGCTGAAGCGGCATGCCGCCAGCGTGCGCATACGCGGCCGCAGTCACGGCCAGACTGCCGCCAAAATGCTGGTGATGACGCGGAAACGGGTCATGCGCCTCCGGAGCGTACAGTGATCGCAGCTCTTCCAGGGCTCGTCGATAGCCGATGTCGAGCAACAGGAACTTGCGCACGCCGTCGGGCAGCGCCGCGGCTTCATGCGGGTCGAGTGTGATGCGCCCGCCGACACCCACCACTCCTGTGGCAATTTCCATCTCGGTGCGAACGATCCAGTCTGGCGCGGGTCTCGAATCAGCATCGGTCGTGCAGATCAATCCGTTCATGCGCTGCAACCCGTGAAAGCGCGCGAACGCCACATCGAACAACACCTGGCGTGCGCGGCCGACGTGGGCTTCATCCAGATTGAACGCAATTTCTGCGACGTGCAGACGCAGCGGCGCATGGAGACGCTGCAGGGCGCGTGCGACTGCAGCGGTTGCATCGGTACAATTGTTGAGCAGCAACAACACCTCGATCGATGCCGGATCGAGACATGCACCCGCGAGGTCGCGCTGCGCTGCCAGGGATGCGATGAGCGCGGGCAGCGCGGCCTCCTCGTTGCGAGCGGGAATCACCACGCAACAGCGCAACTGCGCATGAGCTTCCGGCAAACCCAGTTGCAGCGCTCTCGCAAGCAATCCATCCCGGGACACGCGGCCACTTGACGGAGGAGCGATCACAGCGCCCATCCGTCTGCCTGGCTCGCGACGGCCCGACCGAGTGCCATGAGATCATGCTCAGCGTGACTCTGACGCAGGAAGACGGGCAGGTCGGCGCAGCGCTGCGCATGCGCCGCATCGGTGCAGAGCAGGGCGGGACCGAGCGCACGACCGGTCCGGACCATCACCTCGTTGGCCGCCGCTTCCACCGCGGCGCGCACACGCAGAGCCGCCGCGGACGCATCCGCCGTCGGATGTGCGTCGATCCATGTTGCAGTCTCGATGAGCAGTGCACGAACCGCGCGCAGCGTCGTGTCGACGGCGCCGAGATGTGCCGCCGCATGGACATCGCGCGGAATGCTCGCCGAACGTTGCAGCGCGTGTGCGATCGCCACCGTCGCGCCGTACCAGATCGCAGCAATGCCCGCACCACCCTGCCAGAATCCAGGCCGCGCCACATAGTCACCTGGTGCACCGATGGCGATCGATGGCACGCCATCGAAGACCACCGCGACGCTCTCCGATGCCGACATCCCGACCGCGTGCCACGCGTCCGATTCCACACGGATTCCTGGCTGCTGCATACGCACGGCAACCAGCACCGGCTGCGCGTCAGGTGTCCACGCCGATACCACCGCGCAATCGACGGTCGCCGCGCCGGAACACCAGGCCTTGCGTCCCGACAACGTCCCGCCCGCCGCGTCAGGAACGAATGTCACCCGTGCGGACGGCGGTTCGGCAGCCCACACCGCCCAGAGCCCAGGCCAGTGAGGCCCTCCGAGCTCGGCCAGAATCGCCATGGCGTCGGTGTGACCTTCGTACACTTTGGCCAACGACAGATCGCATGCTCCAACGTCCGCCAACGCCCGCCAACGTTCCAAGGTCCGACCGCGGCCAGGCGCCGGCACGTTGACGAGGTCGCGCTCGATGAGCATGCGCATCACGGCAGCGACTGCGTCAATGGTCCGATATGGCCGCACCGTATCCTGCAGGGCGTCAGCAAGACCCCGTTCGCTCATCTCCGGTGCAGCCGCGAAAGTCATCGTCCGGATTGCCCGCGCTCCCGATGCCACGCCGCTTGAGCCAGACGCCTCGGCCCCGCATCTGCGACGCGCTGGATCGTGCGCGATGCGTCAGCTGGCGCGGGGCGGAGAGACACATCGTCAGCAGACACGGCGCAAACCCAGTGTGTTGGAGAAACAAAAAAGGCACGACCTGGCCATGAAGAGCCGAGACCGCGCCGCGCACAGACGAAACGACAGCATCCGTCCGGCCGACAGCGCACGACTGACTTCGTGCGCTGGAAACTTCTATCGAGAAAACACTGCAGGAACACGGCACTCGCAAGACGCGTGCGCGCAGCATGTGCGCTCGCGCTCGCCTGAGACCATGCGGGGAAGTGAGCAACCCCGGAATGTCGCGCTGAACGCGTCCTGATCGTTCCGCTGTCGCTTTGAATGACAGGCCGGTGCAGTAGCCGAGTGCGTTCGTGGAGCGGACGCGTCACCCAGATACCCGGCTTCGGGTGTTACCTATGTTCCGGGACCAGACCGACATCCTCGACATCTTCCAGGAGTACGCGTGAGTAAAACGCTGGTCCGGAACGGATTCATCCTCGCCGGCGTCATGAACATCGCCGGCGTCTTGCTGTTCTCACGACTATTCACGAATACCGCAATCAACGAGGCTGATCCCGTCGTGATGTCGAACTTCGGCCTCGTGATGATTGCAGTCTGGGGCCTGGCATATCTGGGCGCCGCTCCGATTGGCGCGCGCGTCAGGTGGCTGGCCGCAGCGTTTGCAGTGGAGAAGCTGGTTTATGTCGTGGTGTGGGTCACGTGGCATTCGAGAAACAGTGTCGCAACGCTCGTCAGCCGGGATGTCTTCGCCGGCATCTTCTTCAGCATCTATGGGCTGAATGACCTCGTCTTCATGGTGTTTTTTTCGTGGGTCTTCTACTCCGTGAACCGCCCTCTGTTGTCAGGAGACTCGGTTCGCTGACTGCCAACGGCTCGGCGTGGTTCACCGATGATCTCGGTATCCGCTGCGATGCCTTGCCACGATAACGTGGAGCGTCTCGTGACGCGGCTGTCGCCGGCCTCACGGCACCGTCGCGAGAAAGAGTGCGGTTCGCCCCCCCGCATCCATGCCAAGCACGATATGACGCTGGTCGATCATGGTCATGTACAGCGGCCCACCGAGCCGGGGATTGGGGCCCAACCGGAACTCAGACGTCGGGTTCGAGCGTACGACGCCCAGCACGGTTGACACGACGCCGCCCGGAGCAATCTTCCGGATCACGTTGTTGAAGAGATCCGCGACGTAAAGGTTCCCGGCCGCATCGATCGTCAACGCAGTAGGAAAGGCGAACTGCGCTGCACCGCCAATGCCGTCCGCGAATCCGCCTCGGGAGGGATTCCCGGCGTATGTGGTGACGACGTGTGTCAGAATCACGATCTTTCGGATCGTGCCATTCGACTGGTCGGCGACGTAGAGATTGCCCAGTCCGTCGAGGACAAGGTCGGTTGGTCCGTTGAAGCGCGCCGTCGAATCAGTACCGTCCTGCGATCCGCGGATACCCGGGAATCCGGCGAGCACCACGCCGGGGCCGACTGGCGGGTACATCACGATGGTCTGGTCACCGGTGTTCGCGATGAAATAGTTGCCCGCCGCATCGATCGCCACGGCAGATGGGTTGAAGAGTCGCCCTCCGGTGCGTGGACCACCCGGCTCTCTGGCCACACCGACGACCGTCGTGACGACACCTGCCGGCGTGATCCTGCGCAACAGGTTGTTCCCATTGTCTGCGACGTACACGTTTCCTGCCGCATCGACTCCGAGCCCCGTCGGAAAGGAAAAGCGCGCGGCACTCCCCGTTCCATCGGCAGAGCCCTCGGTATTGGCGAGTCCTGCCAGCGTCGTCACCGCACCGGCGGGCGTGATCTTGCGGATGGTGTGGGAGGCGCGATCCGCGACGTACACGTTCCCGGTCGCGTCGGTCACGACACCGTAGGGCTGGCGAAACCGTGCGGTGGTTTTGGTTCCATCCTGCGTGCCGTCCAGGGCCAGACTGCCAGCGAACACCACCAGTCGATCCGCGACGGTCGGCACATCGACGATCAGCGTCGCGTGCGCGCTGGTCGCACTTCCCGCGATGTTGGTCGCGAGCGCACGGAAACGATTGAAGGAGTCACCCGTCGCAGTTGCCGGCGTCGTATACGATGCCAACGTCGCGCCCGGAATGTCGGCCCAGCTGCCACCGTTGTTCGTGCTGAGCTGCCACTGGAGTGTCGGCGCGGGAGTCCCCGCCGCCACGACGCTGAAGGTCGCCGTCGCCGGCGACGTGACGCGTGCGTCGAGTGGGGGCGTCACGATGGTCGGTGCCACATTCGGTACCGATACGGTGAGGAGTGCCGCCGTACTCGTCACCGTGAGCGCGACATTGCTGACCACGACCCGGAACGATGCGCCATTGTCGCCCAGTGCCGTACTCGCAGTGGCATACGTGGCACCGGTCGCTCCTGCGATATCCACCGTGTTGCGCTGCCACTGGTACGCGAGCGGTGCCGTGCCCGACGCAACCACACTGAACGTGGCCGGTTGACCCGCCGTGACGCTCACCGGCACGGGTTGCGTCACGATGCTCGGTGGCGTCGGCGGTGGTGGTGGCCCCGATGGCGGTCCACCGCCACCGCAGGCCGCGACGGCCAGCAGTGCCGCAGGCAGCAGGTGATGCGCGACGGGAAAGCGTCGTGTGGCTCGCTGATCGGCCACGTGCGTGGAAGTACTCTGTTGCACGGCGCTGGCTCCGGATCGTGGTGGTCGTGACGGTGACCGGCCCTGAAGCGGAACCTCACCAGAGGATCCGCATTCTCAGCCGTACCAGTGCATGCGTTGCAGCGGTCCGAAACGAGCCATTCGCCGGTATTGCGGTGACAGTATCGCGGTGACAGTGCCGTCACCCGCGCTCGTCGTACGCCAAGCTCCGCGCCATTCGTCTGCGCGTCAGGCTTCCCCGTGAGGTATGCGCTCGCACGCAGTTTCTCTGGCGTCGCGGGCGCTACAGTACGCTGCGCATGGTTGGCATCATGATCATTCGGTGACAGTCTGCCCTGTGTTCGCGTGACAGCGTCTGGGGGCATCGTCGTCATGCACCGCAGCAGTCGTGAGCCACGCGGTGTCGCAAAAATTATTGGCGAGCGCCGGACTGACGTGACCGCCGGCGTGATCGCTGTTGCGTATGCACGACGCTCGAGCGGGATACGCGGGCCTCTGCGCCGGCTGCCGGGTCCGTTGCCGAGCCCGCCTGTGCGGCAGACTCGGCGGACCGGCGCCCAGCCGGATTTCAGGGCGTGAGCGGCGGAACAGTCGTGAGCTGCGAGCGCACGATCGTCCACGTGCCGTCTCGGCGCTCGAATACGAATCGTTCGCGAGTCCTGAGAATTCCCGGCAGTGTGGGCTGCTGACCTGGCAGGAGGAACTGATATCCCGTCAGATCATTCGTTCGCTCCACCACGGCTCGCGTCGCGGCCAACCAGAGCACGTCGTCCACGACGGAACTGCGGCGGCTGCCGCGGAATGGGCCCGCGAAGAGGCCTTCATGGGCCGTCTGCACGTTGGCGCGACCGAGCTGTACCACGCCGGTCGGCGATGTGAAGCGCGTATCGGTGGCGTAGTTCGCAGCGTATGCGGCGGCGCTCATCGTGGCCCACGAGTTGTCTACGGCAGCGATCGCCAGTTCGAGAGATGAGCGATCCTCGGCGGTCGGATTCAGCGCGATCGTTGGTTGGGTGGACGTCGGTGCGGTAGGCTCGTCGTCGGAGCCGCAAGCGGTCAGCGATGCGAGAAGCATCGCACCGATCAGCGGGATACGGAGGCGTGACGCCGTGGTAGAACGAGAGGGTGTGTGCGTGGACATGCTGACCTCGGCAGAAATGTGTGGAGTGGGTGATGACGGTCGCGGCCCGAGGGCGTCGGGAGTGTGCAAGCCTGCCGCGCACTGATCCGGCGCGACATATTCATGAAGTGGCTCAGTGCGCTGCGTTCACGCGTTGAGCCCACAGGGACGCGGTGGTACCCACTCCCGAGTACGCAACTCCGCGACGAATCGAGCCACGCGATACATGAACACGGCCCACAGCGTTCCTGAGCTATTCGCACTGGCAGGCGCTGGCGACCGCGCCGCGCTCGATGCGGTGTTCCCGCTGGTCTACGCCGAGCTGCGTCGACTGGCGCAGCGGCAACTGCGACAGCGGGATGTCGAGCTCACGCTGAACGCGACGGCGCTCGTGCACGAGGCGTGGCTGCGCTTCGCTGGCACTGGCCGCGCGCAGTTTGAAACCCGCGCGCATTTTTTTGCCCTCGCCGCGACCGCGATGCGTCGGATTCTGATCGATCACGCACGCCGACACGGCGCGATGAAGCGTGGGGACGCAATTCCTGCCATCACGCTCAGCGCCGCCGACGGATTGTCCGTCACGCACCGCGCCGATGTGCTGCTGGCGCTCGACGAGGCGCTGAACCGGCTTGCGGCACTCGACGCGCGACAGGCGCGTGTGATCGAGTGTCGTTTCTTCGGCGGTCTCAGCGAGCCCGAAACGGCGGACGCGCTTGGGATCGGATTGCGCACGGTCAAGCGCGACTGGGCCAAGGCGCGCGCGTGGCTGCTGCAGGATCTGCGCGAAGACCTGGAACCATGAACGATGAGACGCGCGATCGATCCGGCATGATGCCACGCGCCGTCGACGCCGCTCCTGACGGCCAGGCGCGTTTCAGGCGCGCGGATACGGTGTTCGACGCGTTGCTCGAACTCGATCCGCATGAGCGACGCGCGAAGATCGACGAGTTGTGCGGCGACGATGCGGTGCTCCGTAGTGATGTGGCCCGTTTGCTGGCGGCGCATGATGCGATCGGCAGTGTGCTCGATACGTCCGCAGCGTCAGTCGCTGGCGCGTTGCTCGATGCCGAACTGCCGGTGGAAGGTGCGGTGCTGTCACGCTATCGACTCGTGCGTCGACTGGATTCTGGTGGGATGGGCGACGTCTGGCTGGCGACCGACACGCAACTCGAACGCAACGTCGCGATCAAGATCGTCCGCGACTCGGCCGGACGGCTCGGCGATCGTGTGGCAAGAGTACGTGCCTTGCGCGAGGCGCGCGCCGTGGCTCGCCTGGACCATCCGAACGTGGCAGGCATCTACGATGTGGGCGAGACGCCCGGCGGCGCGTTGTGGTTTGCGATGCCGTTCATCACGGGCGGCTCCCTGGCCGACCGTCTGCGCGATGGTCCGCTCTCACCCGATGCGGTGATCGGCGCCGGGCGACAGCTCGCCGCCGCGCTGGCTGCCGCCCATGAACACGGCATCGTGCATCGGGACGTCAAGCCCGCCAACGCGATGATCGACGCCGACGGACACGTGCGGCTTGGCGACTTCGGCATCGCGAAACTGAGCGGCGGCGAAACCGAGCTCACTCGCGGTGTGCTCGGCACGCTGAGTTACGTCTCGCCCGAGCAGATATGCGGCGAGCCGGTTGATGCACGATCTGATCTCTGGTCGCTCGGCGTGACGTTGTACGAACTCGCGACGGGTGCCAGGCCATTTGCAGCGCCGTCCGATGCGGCGCTGCTTCACGCGATCATGACGGAGGCGCCCCGTGCATTTCCGGCGGAGCGCTCACTGCCGCCGCAGCTGACGAGAGTGGTGCTGCAGCTGCTGAACAAAGAGCCCTCAGCCCGGCCGGAGAGCGCGCGTGCTGTCGAGCGGCTGCTCGAAGTCACGTTACCCCTGGAGACGACGGCATCGGCCGCGAAGCACCCGGTTGTCGAAAAAACTCACAACCGCGCACCCATGCTTCGTGTCGCCGTTGCCGCGCTCGCGTTGCTGGTCGTGTTGACGGTTCTTGTGACGATGCGAGCGAAAGGCGGCGCGGGTATCGTCGGCTCGGTGCCGGTGCCGGTGCCGGTGCCGCCGGCGGCAGAAGCGTCGCTGCCCGACGTGTCGGTGGCGGTGCTGCCATTCGAAAACACCAGTCGGGCCGAAACCGATGCACCATTCGTCGATGGGCTGACGGAAGAGGTCATCAGTGTACTCGGTCGCGAGCCGCGCCTTCGGGTGACGTCGCGTACGTCAGCGTTTGCGCTACGCGGGAAAGGGCTGACGGTGCGCGCGATGGCTGACACGCTGGGCGTCAGTCACTTGCTGGAAGCATCGGTGCGCCGTGACGCCGATCAGTTGCGGGTATCGGCGCGGCTGATCCGAGCCAGCGATGGCCTGATCCGCTGGAGCGAGGAGTATGATCGCAAACTGAGCGACATCTTCAGCCTGCAATCCGAGATCGCGCGCTCGATTGCGACCGCACTGCTGCCCCGCCTGTCTGGTCCGCTGCCTGTCGTGGAGGCCGGACGCCAAGGCACACCGAATCTCGAAGCGTACGAGCTCTTTCTCGAAGCGCGCTATCAGCGCACGCGGCTGACGCCCGACCGGTTGCGTGCGGCTGTCAGACGCTTCGGCGATGCCATTCGGCGCGATTCGACATTTGCGCGGGCGTGGGGCGGTCTTGCGAACACCTACATCCTGCAATCCGTGTTCGCGGGCGAGCTGCCGCGACGGGCGATGCCGCGCGCGCGCGAGGCGGCGCTGCGCGCGGTCGCACTCGATTCGAATGAGGCCGAGGGATACGCCGCGCTGGCGCACCTGAACATGGTGTTCGACTTCGACTGGAAGGGCGTCGAGACACTGTCGGCTCGCGCGAGGTCGCTTGACCCGACCAACGGATCGGTACGCAAGGTCGAAGCGATTTCCTTCCTGGATACAGGCCGTCTCGCGGAAGCTCGACAAATACTGAACGAGGCGCGTGTAATGGATGCGCTCGATCCAAGCTTCCCGTTAACGCTTGGCCGCGTCGAACTCGCGGCAGGTCGCGTGCCGCAGGCCCTCGCGCTTCTTGATGAGGTCGTCACGAGCAATCCGGATTTCGCATTCGGTCACGAACAACGCGGCTATGCGCTACTCGCGGCTCGGCGCACGGATGATGCGCTGCGCGCGTTTCGCCTCGCCGCGACGCTCTCCGGTGCTGCCGACTCGGCACACCTCGCCTTCGCACTCGCGCAGACGGGTGCAGTGGCCGAGGCGCGTGCGCTCGTTGAACGACTCGAGCGGTCGCGCACGACGCGTCCGTTGCCGATGATGGCCATGGCAGTCGCGCACGCCGGTATTGACGACGCAGATGGAGCATTCGCATGGCTGGAGCGCGCATGGACGGAAAAGGCGGCCTATCTGGACGGCGTGGCCGTCATGCCTGGGCTCGCACCACTTTCGCGCGACGTTCGGTGGGAACCGTTTCTGGCGCGGATGGGGCTGCAAGGGTCACGATGAGATCGGGGTAGTCGGTATGACGCGGCGACTCAGGCTCATGCTGCGTCGTCGTTCGCAACCGTGCCGGTGCATTCCGACGCTCACCTCCCGCCCGACCGCGCGTCGACATTTGCTTCCCATGCGGCCACGAGGCGCTTCAGGGACGCGGCGACATCGGGATGCTGTCCCACGAGATCGGTGCGCTCTCCCGGGTCAACGCTCAGATCGAACAGCAGCAGCTGGTTCGCGTCGATCAACAGCTTCCATCGGCCATCGCGCACGGCGCGCTGTTGGCGATCCGGCCGTGCGTTCCGCCAGAACAGGCGCCGTTCCGGAAGCGGCACCGTGCCTCGCAACGCCGGGATGATATCCATGCCATCAGGCCGGTACGCTTCGGGGACATGGGTACGCGTGACTGCGAGAATCGACGCAGTGATGTCCATCGTGATCGCGACTTGTGGCGAGACCGTGCCGGACGGAAGCTGACCGGGCCACCGCATGATCAACGGCACGCGAATCCCGCCCTCCCACAGTGTGCCCTTGCGATGAAACAGCGGCGCGTTGCGAGACAACCACTCGCCTCCGTTGTCATTCGTGAAAATCACGAGCGTGTTCTCCGTCAGCTTGTGCCGCCGCAATGCCGCGAGAATGGCACCAACGCCATCATCGGCACGCTCGAGAACGCGCACGTAATCAAGGCGAGTGGCGGTGACGGAATCATCGGGCATTTGGCGCATTGCGCGACCCGCGACTTGCTCGGCGGCGGTCGGTGCGCGTCCGGGAGGTTCGAAGGGCCAATGCGGAGCGTTGTAGGACACCTCGAGAAAGAATGGCCGCTCCGCCTGGCGTGTGATGAACCCAACGGCGCGACGCGAGATTTCGTCCGTCAGGTAGCCGGTGGCTTCCACCGGCGTGGTGTTCTCGAAGAGATCAGGTTCACCAGGGCCCCCAATGGCGACGTGCGCCCGGTTGGAGTGATACGAATGGGCGCCACTCAGGAAACCGTAGAATTCGTCGAAGCCGTGCGCATTCGGTCCATACTCGCGCTTCACGCCGAGATGCCACTTGCCGATGAGCGCCGTCGCATAGCCATTTGTCCTGAGCAATGCGGGCAAGGACGTCGGAAGCGCAGGAAGCCCTCGATCTCGGTCGGTCGGTGAGGCCGTCAGTATCCATTCGAGACCGGCACGTTGCTGATATCTGCCCGTCATCAGTGCGACTCTCGTCGGCGTACACACGGCACCGTTGGCATAGGCGTCCGTGAGGCGTACACCATCGCGCGCGAGCCCGTCGATGTGGGGCGTTCGCGCATCCGTCCCACCGTAGCTTCCGAGATCGCCATAGCCAAGATCGTCCATCATGATGAGGACGACGTTCGGCGCGCGCTGTGATTGCGCGTCGAGAACGGCCGACAAAGCGAGTGCCGCGATCGTGAGCGAGAAGCGAATCATGGCGCGCGCGGTTTGGGGGGAGGAAGATGCAAGGCCTCAGCTGCGACCCTGCGCATTGCGGACGCGAATTCAGCGGACGATACGCCAGTCTGCGAACGGATAGCGGTCGAGCGTCACCCGGCCCACTTCGAATCTGTGTTTCAGCGTTCCGATGCGGTCAGCAGACAATACGATGTCGTGTGCGAGCGCGCCAGATCAGGAGTGCGTTCGTTGTGTGCAACGTCCTTTTCATTTGCGCCGACTGAGCGTCACGTGACGCGTCCATCACCGCGATCCTCGCGACCTTCGGACGAAGTGTCGTGCCATTTATGTCCTCTGTCCAGCAGAGCGTGTTGGCTCGCTGAGTTGCTGCCCGCGGTCCTCACGTCTGGTACCGTCATCATGGCCGTGATGCGAGCGACACGGAGCGCGAGCGATGTCTCACGTACATTCTGAGGCACGCCGTCGCGGCGCGAACAAGCGTTCCGTACTGGTGCGTCATTCGGCGCTGACGGTCGCTGTCCAAGTGAAGGCAGGCATCGTGATACGAGGTACCGCGTCTATTGCCCCGGTACCTCGATCTGCACCCCGAGCCAGTGGATCAACCGATCGATCCCATCGCGCCCGGATAGCGCACTTCGTCGAGCGTCCCGGTGTCCACGTCGTAGATGAACCCGCGCACGGTGACGACCCGTCGCTGAGCTCCACGACGAGTTGTCGGCAGGTGCCGCTCCACGCCTTCTGGTCGACCTTCCACGTCAGGGCGTACCGGCTGGTCTTCGCCGAGTACGACAGCCCACCGGCGAGCGTTGCCGAGCCTGGGCCGGTGATGCCGATGGCACGTTCGCGATTGCGGAGCGGGCGATGCAACTGTTCGGGCGCCATCCGTGGCTGCTGCAGGAATTGCCCGCGATGTATCTGCTGCGTGGAGATCGCCAGCGCGCTGAGGCGATCTACGATGAGTTGAAGGCGCGCGCCCTCACGAGCAACGTGCCGCATTATTCACTGGCTGTCGCCGCACTCAGGCTTGGGTACATCGACGAAGGATTGCGAGAGGCGCAGCTGTCGGCGACGACGCGAGACGCCATCGGTCCGATCCTGGCACGGACACCCGGGCTGGAGTCGCTGCGCGAACATCCGGAGTTCCCGAAGATGCTTGTTCAGCTGGGGATTGGGTAAGGCCGGGCCTCTCCACCGACGAGGCGGCGCGCGGCGCGCAGGCTACTCTCTACGCATGACCGTGTAGTGGCTGGCTTGCCCATACTACGCAATATGGGTAACCTGTCTCACATGAAAACCACCATCGACATCGCAGACGCGTTGCTGGCGCGGGCCAAGCGCCACGCGCAACGATCGGGCATACCGTTGCGCGCCGTCGTCGAGGAGGGCCTTCGCCGGGTGCTCGCCGCGGAAGACGCACCGACGGCCTACCAGCTCCCTGATCTGAGTGTCGGTGATGCGAAGGATGAGAACCCGCTTGAGAGCATGTCGTGGCCCGACCTGCGCGACGAGATATACAGTGGTCGGCGATGATTGCCGTCGATACCAACGTGCTCGTCTATGCGCATCGCCGTGAAGTAGCGGAGCACGCGGTCGCGCAGGACCGCCTGCGCGCACTCGCCGAGGGACGCGACCCATGGGCCATCCCGTGGCCATGTGTGTACGAGTTCTTCAGCGTCGTCACCAATCCGAAGATCTGGCGGCAGACCGCGAGCACACCCCAACAGGCATGGGCGCAACTGGAAGGGTGGTTCGCCGCGCCGTCCCTGCGACTGCTCGGTGAGTCGCAGGGGTTCACCAGTGTGCTGTCGGGCTTTGTGCGTCGCCCTCGCGTACGCGGTGCGGTTGTACATGATGCGCGGATCGCCGCGATCTGCGTCGCGCACGGCGTCGACGCGCTTCTGTCCCGCGACCGCGACTTCTCGCTGTTTCCGGAACTGGATATCCAGAATCCGTTTGCGTAGCCACTCCCGTGTGCCCTTGCTGTGCGCATCGCGCGCGAAGTCACGAGCGCGCCTGCTACGCGCATCAGCAGAACGTCATCCATCGCGACATGAAGCCGGACTCGGTTCGCGTGCTCGCGTTGTCACTCGCCGACGGGAAGGTCACCGATGTGGGCACAGACGCCTACATGGTGGTGGGGCTCGCACGCCGTTGCCGCACGTGACCTCGGAAGCCGGGAACGTGACCGGTGCCCGATTCTCGCCCGATGGGCGATGGATAGCCTTCAATGCCGATGCAGGCAATGACCGTTGCGCGCAGTCGCACCTTCCGCCGTGGCAACAGTGAAGCGCTCCGGCTTCCCAAGGACGTCGCCTTCGGTGACGAGGTGGAGTTGGTGCTGGTTCGCTCAGGTAACGTGATGACGATCTACCCGGCTGCCACGAGTATCACCGAGATGCTGGAGGCGCTGCGCACGACTCCCGCGCCCCGCGCGATCGAGCGTCGCGACCAGGGGCCACTCGTCGAGCGATCGGGGCTCTGACAGTTGGCGTTCGTACTCGACACCAATGTCGCCATCCACCTGCGTGACGGAGACGCGGGTGTCGCCGAGCGGGTGGGTCGGCTCGACGGCGCAGTGCTGCTGTCTGTCGTCACGCGCGTCGAACTGGAAGGTGGGGTGTATGGCGATGCGAACGACGCGCCGTTGCGTCTCGTGCGCCTCGGCGCCTTGTTGCGTGCAATCCCGACGCTGGCGTTCGATGACGCCTCGGCCGACGCCTTTCGCACGATCGTCAAGCGCGTCGGCTACTCGCGCCGCAAGCTGCTGAAGCGCATGATTGCGGCGCAGGCGATCGTGCATCGCGCGACCGTGGTGACGATGAATCCCTGCGATTTCTGCGACATCCCAGGTCTCGACGTGCTGGCATGGTGATCGCCCGACCGCTCGCCTGGGCCAGCCGTCCATGACCGACGTCCTGGCTCGCCTCGCTGCCGCCCTCGCCGACCGTTACCGCCTCGAGCGCGAACTCGGCCAAGGCGGCATGGCGACGGTGTATCTCGCGCACGATCTCAAGCACGACCGCGATGTCGCGATCAAGGTGTTGCATCCTGACCTGGGCGCGGCGCTCGGCGGCGAACGGTTCCTGAGCGAGATCCGCACCACCGCGCGCCTGCAGCACCCGCACATCCTGCCGCTGCTCGACAGCGGCGACGCGGATGGCTTGCTGTACTACGTCATGCCGCTCGTCACGGGCGAAACGTTACGCGCGCGACTCGAGCGTGAACGCCAACTCCCGATCGCCGACGCCGTCCGCATCGCCCGCGAAGTCGCGAGTGCGCAAGCCGGAGAACATCCTCCTGCACGATGGCCAGGCGATCGTCGCCAAGGTGCCGACGGAGAAACCGACGTCGCTGCACACGCTGCGCGACACGGTGCCCCCGCAGGTGGAGCACGCCGTCTTCACCGCGCTGGCCAAGCTGGTTGATCCGGCGGGGGTGGTCCGATGCCGACCTCGTGAAGCTGGCGGGCGGGAACATCCTGCGCGTGATGCGGGAGGCGGAGGTCGCAGCAGGACGCATTCGACGACAGCGGCCCGCCTCGACCGCCACCTTTGAGCAGCTGCACTGAGCGTCGCCACGGCATGTTGATGCGCCCGCGAACTTGCCGGCTTGTCTCACGCGTGATACGATCAAGGATGGATAATATTTCCGTCCGCGAACTCCGCAACAACGGCGGCCGTGTCCTGCAGCGCGTCGCCGGCGGTGAGACGCTCACGGTCACCATGGACGGCCAGCCCATCGCCGAGCTGCGCCCATTGCCGGGCCGCGGCCTCACCGCGGCCACGTTGCTGCAGCGGTGGCGCCGCCTGCCGGCCGTCGACGCCCGACAGCTTCGCGCGGACCTCGATCGCGTGATGGATGCCTCGCCCTGGTCCGTCGGGTGAGACACGAGCGCGGCATCCTCGACACCAGCACGGTCATCATCCTCAGCCAACTGGATGATCCTGCCGTGCTGCCCGATGAGCCGTTGATTACCGCGATCACGCTCGCCGAGTTGACCGTGGGGCCGCTGGTCGCGGCGACGGATCGGGAGCGTGCCGCTCGACAGGCGCATCTCCAGCAGGCGGAATCCGACTTCGACGCGTTGCCGTTCGATGCCAGTGCCGCCCGGGCCTTCGGCCGCGTGGCTGCCTCGCTCCGGCAGTCGGGACGGAAGACTGCTGCCCGCTCGTATGACGCGATGATCGCGGCCACGGCGCTCGCGCACGCGCTGCCGGTGTACACGTGCAATCCCGATGACTTTGCCGGGATCGACGGACTGGAAGTGATGGCTGTGCCCGTTCCGACGCGCTGACCACCCTCAGGCACGAGTACGCCATGACGACCCTGGATGGCCTGACTGCGGCCCTCGCCGACCGCTAACGCCTCGAGCGTGAGCTCGGCCAGGGCGGCATGGCCACCGTGTATCTCGCACACGACCGGAAGCACGATCGCCCCGTTGCCATCAAGGCCCTGCGCGACGACGTCGCCGCCAGCGTCGGCCGCGAGCGCTTCCTGCGCGAGATCCAGCTCGCCGCGAAGCTCTGTCATCCGCACATCCTGCCGTTGTACGACTCGGGCGACGCCGACGGCACGCTGTTCTACGTGATGCCGGTGGTGCAGGGCCAGTCGCTGCGCGAGCGGCTCGAGACACAGCGCCAACTGCCCATCGCTGACGCCGTGCGCATTGCGAGCGAGGTGGCCGGCGCGCTCGATCACGCGCATCGCCTCGGCATCGTGCATCGGGACATCAAGCCCGGGAACATCATGCTGCAGGACGGGCATGTGCTGGTGGCCGACTTCGGCATCGGCAAGGCAATCAGCGACACCACCTCCGACACGCTGACCCGGGTCGGGATGAGCGTTGGCACGCCGGCCTACATGAGCCACGAGCAGGCGGTGGGCGAAGAGGTCGACGGGCGCAGCGATCTGTACTCGCTGGGCTACGTGATGTACGAGATGCTGGTCGGAGAGCCGCCGTTCACCGGGCCGACGGTGCAGGCCGTGATCGCGAAGCGGTTCGTGCAGACGCCGACCGATGTGGCGGCGCTGCGTGAAGGCGTCCCGCGCCCGGTAGCCCGCGCGGTGCAGCAGGTGCTCGCGCGTGTGTCAGTGGATCGTCACGACACCGCGGCCCTTTTCGTCACGGCGCTCAACGAGCGCGAGGCCAGCACAGCCACGCCCGACGCACCGGCACAATCGCTCGCGATTCTGCCGTTCGAGAACTTGAGCGCGGATCCGGACAACCAGTACTTCGCCGACGGCATCGCCGACGACATCCTCGATGCGCTGGTGCAGATCGACGGACTGCATGTGGCCGCCCGTGCATCGGCCTTTTCGTTCCGCGGCAAGCAGGACGCACTGGGCGAGATCGGAAACACATTGCATGTGGCGACGGTGCTGCAGGGCAGCCTGCGTCGGTCAGGCAATCGCATGCGCCTGTCCGTGCAACTGATCTCCGTGCACGATGGCTTTCATCTATGGTCGGAACGATTTGATCGCGACCTTGTCGATGTGTTCGCGGTGCAGGACGAGATCGCGGCGGCGATCGCGGAGAAGCTACGCGTGACGTTCGTGGCGCCGGCGCAACCTGTCGGCAAGGCGACCACCGCCGAGGTCGAGGCTTTCGAGTTGGTCGCCAAGGGGCGTGCCCTGCTGGCGATGCGCGGTGCCAGTCTGCTGGAGGCGCGCGCCTGTCTCGAGCGAGCCATCGATCTGGACCCGCAGAACGCCGACACCTACGCCGTACTGGGCGAAACGCTGCGCAGCTTCGTGACCTACGGACTGATGCCGGTGGCCGAGGGGCGCCCGTTGGCGAAGGCCGCAGTCACGCGAGCGCTGGAACTTGCGCCGGACCTCGCGACCGCGATGGGGGCCTTGGGGAACGTCAGTCTCAACCTCGATCACGACCCCGACACCGCGTTTGTCTGGTGGGAACGTACGCTGGCGTTGCAGCCTCGCCTGTCGGAGGTCCGCGTGCTGTATGCCATGAATGGGCTGATCCTGCTCCGTCATGACGACGAACGCGGCATGAGCGAGCTGGCCCGTGCGGTCCACGACGATCCGCGTAGCGTTTTTTGTGCCTGCCTCAACAGCCTTGGCCTCCTGGCAACCGGACGGTCTGCTGACGCGGTCGCGGAGGTGGAGCGCGCCTGCGAACTGGCTCCGAGTGCCTTTCTGCCGCTCTATCTTCGGGTGGTCATTCGGTCGTGGGCCGACGACGCGGATGGTGCGCTCGCGGCCGCGAAGCGGGCGTTCGCGGTGATCGGCCGCAGTCCGTGGGTATTGTGCGGCCTGCCAAGAGCGTATATGCAGCGCGGTGAGCAGGCACTCGCCGAGGCGGTGTATGTCGAACTGCAGGCACGGGCGCAGACCGAGGAAGTATCGCGGTTTGTCGTGTCGATCGCGGCCGATGCACTCGGCCGCACTGACGAGGCCATCGCGTACGCCATCGAGTCGGTCGAGCGTTGCGACAGCACCGGACCGTATCGGACGCGTGCCCCCTTCTTCAGTGACACGTTGCGCGCGCACCCGCGGTATCCGGAGCTGCTGCGGGCCATCGGTCTGTGATGGTCGCCTGTTGACGCCTGGCAGTCGCGAGTGTCGGCGCTGCCGAGCGCCACGGCGGCTACCGTGCCAGACCGGTCATACCACCTCCTCGCCGGTCGCTCCGCTGCCGCGGTCATATGCGATCAGATATACTCCAGCATGAACCCGGTTCGCCTCCTCCGCCTCACCGCCGGCCGGACCCAGCAGGACCTCGGCAGGATGGCGGGGACCTCGCAGTCGGCGATCGCTGCCTACGAAGGGGGCCGCAAGAGCCCGACATGGCGTACTGTGGAGCGGCTGACACAGGCTGT
>JAYWIJ010000120.1:0-50469 GCA_043788935.1 Gemmatimonadaceae bacterium
ATCCTCAGTGAGCACGTCTGCGAAGGCTGGCTCGAGGGCTACCTGCTGACGGGCCGACATGGGCTGTTCTCGTGCTATGAGGCGTTCATCCACATCATCGATTCGATGTTCAACCAGCACGCCAAGTGGCTCAAGGTGACGCGACAGCTCCCGTGGCGCGTGCCCATCGCGTCGCTGAACTATCTGCTCACGTCGCACGTCTGGCGTCAGGATCACAACGGGTTCTCGCATCAGGATCCCGGCTTCATGGATCACGTCGCAAACAAGAAGTCGGACGTGGTCCGGATCTATCTGGCGCCGGACGCCAACTGTCTGCTGTCGATTGCCGATCACTGCCTGCGGAGCCGGAACTACGTGAACGTGATCATTGCCGGCAAGCAGCTATCGTGGCAGTGGCTGGACATGGAGTCCGCAATGGCGCATTGCCGCGTTGGCGCGGGCATCTGGGGCTGGGCCGGGAATGAGTCCGTGCACACGCCTGGCGCACCCGACATCGTGATGGCGTGTGCCGGAGATGTGCCGACGATGGAAACACTGGCGGCTGTTTCGCTCTTGCGCGAATACGTCCCGGACATACGGATCCGCGTCGTCAACGTGGTGGACCTGATGGCGCTGCAACCTTCGAGCGAACATCCGCACGGCCTCGACGACGACACGTTTGACGCGATCTTCACGCGTGACACGCCGATTGTCTTCGCGTTCCACGGCTATCCGGGACTGATCCACCGGCTGACGTACCGCCGTCACAATCACGACAAACTGCACGTGCGCGGCTACAAGGAAGAAGGCACGACCACCACACCATTCGACCTGCTCGTGCTCAACAACCTGGATCGCTATCAACTCGCACTGGACGCGATCCGCCGCATTCCTCGACTGCAGCATCTCGTTGCCGGGGCCACGGCGCGATACGATGCCACCATCGCCCGCCACAGGGAGTACGTGATCGAGCATGGCGAGGATCTGCCAGAGGTGCGCGACTGGCGGTGGACGCCGTGGCAGAGCCGCTGACACGACGACCATGCTGGCATTGAACGCGGGGTAGTCGTGGCTAGATCACCGTCGCTGGGCCGACGTGACGCCCTGACTCGGGCACCAATCGCCCCGTGATACCGAGGGCGGCATTGGTCTTCCGGATCGACGCCGCGCCGTCCGCCTCCTGTTCCGTGAGCGCTCGGATGGCGTCGATGGTCTCGGGGATGACGATGGCCTGATTATCGACCATGTACGCGTAGAACGCCTCGTCCCCCTGCACAGTCAGCATGTCCGCCCAGAGTGCGACCTCGTAGAGGTTGGCGTTAGGTCGACCGAGATCAGACATCAGCTCCTTGACTGAATTCAGCGCGACGAGACCGTCGGACGTGTGCATGAACGCAATGCGGGTCGAGGTGCGGAAGGCAGCGAGCACCTCATCCTTCGAGGCCGTTCGCGTGAGTTGCACGGCCCAGTAGTGCAGATGCGCGATGGTCTCCGGCACCTTGACCGCCATCGTCACCACATCGAGATCGGGGTCGACGGTTTGCGCGTCGGGACCCTGATGGCTGGGAATTTCCGGCTCGGGGACGAGGGTGTTCATGATGCCGCCGAGGTGGCTCTCCCACGGGTCGGTGGCACGGCGCAGCAATGTGCCGCGCGCTCTCTTGAGCAGACCGGCCCGCTTGAGCGCGGAGAGCGTCCGTACCGTCGAGGTCGTGTTGCACGAGACGACGCGCGTGCTCTCGCGGCCCAGTGCGGAGTGGTAGTTGTTCTCGGCCGTGAACGAGTGCCCCGTGACCGCGTGCTGTTCGCCACCTTGCAGGATGAATCGAATCTTGCGCTCGCGATAGCGCGCGATGTTCTGGGCGGCCACTTTTTTCGGCGTGCAGTCCACGACGATGTCAGCAGCGGTCAGCAGGTCATCAAGGGTACCGGCCGGTTCCAGCTGTGCCTCCGTCATCGCCCGGGTGTGCTCGGGCGTTGCACCGAACAGTGCATAGTCCTTGGCGCGGGCCACGGCGACGCGCCAGTCCGTCGCCACGTCGGCGACGCCGGCCAGCGTCATATCGTTCTGAAGAGCGACGGCGTCTGCGACGCGCTTGCCGATGACGCCGTAGCCGTTGACGGCGACGCGGATGGTTCGAGGATCAGTCATGGCGATGGAGCCTAAAGGAGTGGTGAGGATGACGAGGACAAGGTCGAGTGCGATGGTTGTGCAGCTGGACTGACGGCGCTGGCGGGAGTCGGCCGCGCGTCCAACCACCCGCCGTCGAACCCGGCGCAACGGAGTCCGGCCTGCAGGTGGGGCGAGCGCCGTAGCCGATCCCAGACGAGCCCCGTACGGTGGTTCTCGAACATCAGCGCGAGCGCGCCCTGGTCGATGCCGTAGACCCAGAGGCATGTCCAGCCGCCTCCGTCGTCATCCTGCCCCGGAAACGTGGGGTTGAAGGCGGACTCGAACCCGTAGCGGCTGCGCTCCCCAACATGGAGCGCATGAAATCGGCGGAGCGTGGGGAGCACGACCTCCGGGGCGAATGGGAGCGAGGTGGCCGCCGCCCACGGCGCAATCGTACCGTCGTCCGGCCCGTACGGCGCACCGCGCGCGCTGTACCCGAGGAACCGGCGCTCCACGCCGTCTACGACCTCCGTGACCGGGCCGGGGCCATGACAGGCAGTGAATCCCCAGCAGCAGTCGCAATAGCCGGCAAAGCCGAGCGGGTTGCGGACGGCGTAAGCCTGTTGGACGAGTGTGGCGCGGCGGGAATTCTCGAAATAATCGAACGGCGTGCCGAGCTCGGCACACTTGTCACGCATGAACGCGTCGTAGATCCCACGGAAATCGATCCAGAGGTGGGAGAAGTGGTGAATGAAGAGCGGGCCGGCGTAGAGCAGCCAGTGGCCGTCGATGCATTTCCACGCATACGTCGCGCACCACGCCGTGTAGGAGTCGGCGGTAATCGGGTGCGTCGGTGAGCCGAGTGCAAGGACGTACAGAATCAGCGCCTCGTCGTATCCACGCCAGCGGTAGGGCAGGAAACCCGACTCCGGTCGCCACCCGTGTGTGAGCGTCCGTTCGCCATTCAGTGCCCAGTGCCAATCCACTCGTTGGTAGAGCGCGTCGGCGACGCTGCGAATCTCCGGCTCGCCCCCGGCGGTCCCGTCGAAGTAACACGCAGCGGCGAGGGCACCAGCGAGGAGCAGGGCCGTGTCGATGGTCGAGAGTTCGCAGTGCCACGCCCGTCGGCCCGACTCCATGTCGAGGAAGTGGTAGTAGAAGCCCCGATGCCCGGTCGCGTCCTCAGCCTCGCCCTGCGGGCTGTCGCGGAAGAAGCGCAGGACGCGCAGGGTTCGCGCGACCGCATCGTCCCGCGACAGCAGTCCACGCTCCACCATGACGGGATATGCCCCGAGCGCCATGCCGACCGCCGCAATGCTGCTGACGGTGTCGGGCATCGTGCTGTCCGCGACCAGGCCGGTCAGCGGATGTGCCATGTCGAGGAAGTAGCAAAGCGCGCGGCATTCAATCGTGTCGAGAAGCGAGTCGTCAATGTCGGGTTGAGCAACCGTCGTCGTCACGTGGTAGTCGGTGAGCGAATCGTCCCATGAAGCATCAGGGCAGGCATACTCGTATCGTACCACCACTGACTTCGGTCACCGTACTCGTCAACGAGATTATGAGTCGTGCGCTCGTGCGCGGAGCACCATTCACTCATGCTGCGCTTCCGCTTGCTGCGTCTGCGCCTGCACCATTGGTGTGCTGCTGACGCCGGTGGTCAACGCCAAAGCCATCCGCACTCGTGGTCGCGATCTCGCCAGCGCACATGTCCATATGCACTTGCGACACGAGGTTCGCTGTGCGCCGTCTATGCTCCGGGAAAACCGCGTGAGCGTACTTCCGTGCATCGAGATGAGGGACTCTTCGTGGAGCAGCATGTCGCGCAGCATGCCAGCCGAGTCGCCGACCTTTTGCTGGGCACGAATCTCGGGTGTGGGCGGGATATTCTGGCGGACGCTTTGTCATGCGTAAACCCTTATCTCGTTGCAAGGTCTGTCGCGGTGGTGTTCAGGTCGGTGTGCGTCGCCCGCAGCGTTGGCGTTGCCGATGACGGCTCGCCGTTCGGCCTTCTGGTGTGCACACGCTGCACGTCTCAGGTCCCAGCACACCAGACGCATGCCGGAGCGCACGTCACCCGGCGTGCGTACGTGACGCGGACCGATGCCGTGATGAACACATGGGGCCGGTGCACATGTACGGATGTGAAGCGCTGGCCGCATTTATGCACCGTAAAAGATGCATGTTGAGGCATGCGTAGCTGTGATGCCAGGCATCGCACCTACCGTCAACGCACGGCGTCACAACGACGCCATCGGATGATGCGGTCTCGCACTCTTCTGACCGGAGTACCACATGATTGCACGATCAAGCCTGCTCAGCTGGACGATTGTCGCGGTGCTGCCGCTGATGGCCGCTTGCGGGAAGAACGAGGGCGCGCGAACGGACAGCGCAGCAGCGATGTCCGCGAATAGCATGCGCGGCGATTCGGGTGTCATGGGTGGCATGAACGGCATGATGCCGCCACGCGGAACCGACAGCATGCCTGCAATGCCGTCCGCGTCTTCGATGCCCGGCATGTCCGCCGCGATGACCGCGCACATGGCCGCAATGAAGGGTGCCGATAATGCGATGATGAAGTCCATGCTGCCGGACCACAAGAAGATGGTCGACGGCATGTTGTCGCAGATGACCGAGCAGATGCGCAGCATGAAGATGACCCGCACGCCGGCGTGGAGTGCGCTCAGCGACTCGATCCGTACCGATCTGAAGCAGATGTCGGGGATGAGTGCGACGGGGCTGGCTGCGCTGATGCCCGCCCACGAAATGCGCATCACGCATCTCGCCGCGATGCACGAAGAGGCCATGAAGCACATGGAGTAGCACGGTCTGACCAAGTCTGTCCTTCTACATCATCGAGCGCGCAGCACATCACGATTCACTGTGGAGTATTCCATGACGGCAATCGAACTCAAGACGTATCTGCATGGCGCTGGAACGAAGAACCATGAGTGCATCGAGGCGTGCGTGGCGTGTCTCGTCGCGTGCGAAATGTGCTCGGACGCCTGTCTGGCGGAGTCAGACAACGCGATGCTGGTCGCGTGTATCCGTCTCGACCGTGACTGTGCCGAGGTGTGTTCAGCTGCCGTACGCATGATGGCACGCGGAGGCCCACTCACCGCGATCATGTGCCGCGCGTGCGCCGACGCATGCGACGCCTGCGCGACTGAGTGCGAAAAGCACGCGTCGAAGCACGATCACTGTCGCATCTGTGCCGAGGCTTGCCGAAAGTGCGCCGAGGCTTGTCGTACTATGGCAACTGCGTGATTGAGGTGTGGGGGCGTATCGGTCGTTGCGGCCGATACGCCCCTGCGGCGATGCGCCACTGTCCAACCGGCGCACTCGAACTCCGTTGCCCTTTCGTTGCCGGGTTCGCGATACGTACTGACGATTGGTCGCGTGCGGATTTTGCACCGCCAACCGCACCTTCGAGGGCACGACCATGATGCTTGATGATCCTGCAGGAGACTCAGGCGGCAGCGCACACCACTCGGGCTACACTGCCGCTCGTTCCATGACGTCGGTGCTCCGCTGATGACTACGCCACCGACGGCTGAACACCCCCCTATCCATCACAGCGTCCATCCGAGCGAGACCATAATCCGACGCGCCTCACGCCGAGCGTTGCGTGTCAGGCGAACACGGGCACGGTTCCGTCAAAACCCCGACACAGCAGCTCGACGTGTGGAGGTATCGTGAACCTGAGCACCAGAGGAGTGCACGTGACGCGTTGATGCGCCGGTCAACGCGCCGGGTTCCGCGCCTTGCCGGCAGCATTGCTCGCATCGAGGTGATCCAATTGTCGGATGTGAACGGCGTACAGCACCACTGCCGTCAGACCGCTGCAGCAACTGCAAGGCCGAGGCAACGTCATCGAGCCGCATGCTCTAGGTGGTCGGTGGCACGAGCCTGTGGCGTGCTCCTCATCGCGACGGTGCTTGGCACGCCGGTAGTCGCCCAAGTCGTGCCAGCGCTCGCGAGCGCCCCGTCGGCGCTGACGCTCGACTCGGTCTACGCGCTGGTCGAGAGTCGCAGCCCTCGCGTCCAGGCCGCCAAGGCACTCGCGCGCGCCGCTGATGCGCGGATCCCCGGCACGCGGCGTCCGCCCGATCCCGAACTGCAAGTGGGTTTCATGAACTACTCGCTGCCGTCGCTCCAGCCCGACGAGGCCCTCGGCATGGTTCAGGTGCAGCTGATGCAGATGATCCCTCTTCCAGGCAAGCTCGCGGCGGCAGGCCGCGCTGCTCGCGCGCGGGCGGACGCTGTGCACGCGCGCGCCGCAGACGCGTTGTGGACGGCGCGGTCCTCGGCGGCGATGGCGTTCTACGAGCGGTACCAGTTCGAGGGCGCGCTCATCATCGCACGCGAGACGCGGCGGCTGCTGGAGGACGTCGCGGCTGTGGCGACCGCAATGTACCGCGTCGGGGACGGACGTCAGGCCGACGTACTCCGGGCCCGAGTCGAGATTGCCCGGATGGACGAGGAGATCGTGCGGATGGACGCCATGCTCGAAGGCGCGACTGCTCGACTCGCGGCGGCTGCGGACACGTCACCCGACGCGGTGGCCGGCAGCTCGCTGCTTCCGACATTTCCCACAGAAGTGCCGAGCGCGGAGACACTGGAGCAGGTCGCCTCCGAGACGCAGCCCATGCTTGCCGCCGGAGCAGCCGAGGTGCGAGCCGCGACTGCAGATGCGAACCTCGCGCGCCGCGAGCTGTGGCCCGATCTGCAGCTCGGCGTGCAGTACGGCCAACGCCGCATGCCCATGGGTATCGACCGCATGGGCAGCCTGATGGCTGGGGCATCGCTGCCCATCTTCGCCGGATCGCGACAGCTCCGGATGCGCGAGGAGAGCGTCGCGATGCGCGCGATGGCGGAATCGGAGCTCGCAGCCATGCGTGCCGAGACGCGCAGCCGCCTGACGGAGGTGCGTGCCGCCCTCACCAGTGCACGTCGACTCCGTGTGCTGTATCGCTCCAGCATCCTGCCGCAGGCGGAGGCGGCCACGACCTCGTCGCTCTCGTCGTATCGCACCGGTGGTGTGGATTTCATGACCGTTGTCGACAACCGCATGAACGTCAACCGATACCGGCAGGAACTGCTGGCCCTCGACGCTGCAGAAGGACGCGCGTGGTCAGAGCTCGAGATGATCGTGGGCCGGCCGCTCGTTGGACTGCCACCTGCCTCCCCGCGCCGATCCCCCCCGTCGCGCGATGGAGGGGCCCGCTGATGCCAGAGATCGCGAAAGATGCGTCAGTCACCCCTGACCAACGCAAACCACGCTGGCGCGTGATACGCATCGTGGCCGTCGTGCTGCTTCCAATTGCGGCGCTCGGCGTGACGTGGTGGGTGTCGCGGACACCGGCGTCGCCCGAAGCCGTCGGCGAGGATCACACGGCGATGGCGCGCGGCGCCGACAGTGCGTCCCCTGTGATGCTGAGCACGGATCAGTCGCGCCGGATCGGTGTGACGTTCGCGGCGGTGACGCGCGAAGCACTCGCCGGAAACATCCGTGCGGCCGGGCAGGTGGTGGTGGACGAAACGCGTGTTCGCACCATCTCACCGAAGGTCGACGGGTGGGTCGAGCGGTTGTATGTCAACTTCACGGGTCTTCAGGTACGACGCGGCGATCCTCTGCTCGCGATCTTTTCGCCAATGCTGGTGAGCGCACAGGAGGAGTTGCTGCTCGCGAAGCGACTCTCCGGTGACGTCGCCGATGCAACGTCGGAGACCCGATCCGGTGCCGATGATTTACTCGTGTCGGCGCGTCGTCGGCTCGCCTACTGGGATATCTCCGCGGACGAAATCGCGCGCGTGGAACGCACAGGGCAGGTGCAGCGGACGCTCACGCTGCGGGCGAGTGCGGAGGGGGTCGTCATGGAGAAGGCTGTGACAGAGGGACAGCGTGTCATGGCCGGCGATGCCCTGTTCCGCGTGGCGGATCTGAGCACGGTGTGGATCGAAGCAGAAGTGTATGAACAGGATCTGCGGAGCCTGAAGACGGGTCAGGTCGTCGATGCGGAGTTCGATGCCTATCCGGGCGAGCGATGGAAGGGACGTATTGCATACGTCTATCCGACCTTGACGCCGGAGACGCGTACGGCGCGGGTGCGTGTGCAGGTCACGAATGGCGGATTGCGCCTCAAGCCAGGCATGTACGCCACCGTGAACATCACGGGTGCCGCTGGTGCGCCCGTCCTCACGGTACCGCGTGGCGCGGTGCTCAGCACGGGCGAACGTCAACTGGTCTTCGTTCGCCGTGCTGATGGCCAACTGGAGCCACGCGCGGTAACGCTTGGGGCGGTTAGTGCTGCGCGCATCCAGGTGCTCAGGGGCCTGCAACTTGGCGATACGGTCGTAGCCTCGGCGACCTTCCTCGTCGACGCGGAATCAAACCTGGGCACGGCACTCGGCGGCATGGGTGACATGCCCGGGATGGAGATCACCCTGCCGCCGAAGACAGCGCCGAACACGCCACCCGTCCCGTCGGGACGGCCCACTCGGTCGTCGCGTCCTCCCGGTCAGCGTGATACGTCGGACGCCCACGCCGCTCACCGGCCGAGGTGACGCCATGCTAAATCGCTTCATCGAGTGGTCGGCGCAGAATCGCCTGATCGTCGGTATCATGGCACTGGCGCTATCGCTCGGCGGAATTTGGGCCATCCGGAACACGCCACTGGAGGCGTTGCCAGATCTCAGCGACGTACAGGTGATCGTGCAGACGGAATATGGGGAGCAGGCGCCGAAGATCGTCGAGGATCAGGTGACATTTCCTCTCGCCGCCGAGATGCTCAAGGTCCCCGGCGCAAACACGGTACGAGGGTATTCGTTCTTCGGAGTGTCGTTCGTCTACGTGATCTTCGAGGACGGCACGGACCTCTATTGGGCGCGGTCGCGCGTCCTCGAGTATCTGAACGGCATCAAGGGCCGCCTGCCCGCCAACGTCTCGCCGACGCTTGGTCCTGACGCCACCGGACTTGGCTGGATCTACCAGTATGCCCTGGAAGACACGACCGGTCGCCTCGACCTCGCACAGCTCCGCGGCGTGCAGGATTGGTATCTCCGGTACGCGCTCACTGCAGTGCCTGGCGTGGCCGAGGTGGCGAGTGTCGGTGGCTTCGAGAAGCAGTATCAGGTGGACATCGACCCGGCCCGGTTGCTGGCGTACGGCGTTCCGCTGACGCGAGTGATGAGCGCGATCCAGGCGGCAAACAGTGACGTCGGCGCGATGGTGATGGAGTTGTCGGAGCGCGAGTACATGGTGCGCGGGCTCGGGTACCTCCGTGGCATTGGCGACATCGAGAATGTGGTCGTTGGCGTGACGAGCCGCGGCACGCCGATCCGCGTGCGCGAACTCGGTCGGGTGTCCGTCGGTCCGGCTGTGCGTCGCGGAATCACGGACCTCGATGGGCGCGGCGATGCGGTGGGCGGGATCGTTGTGATGCGCTTCGGCGAGAATGCACTGGCGACCATCGAGCGTGTCAAGGCAAAGCTCGGAGACGCGCAGGCAGGCCTGCCACCGGGCGTCGTCGTTCGTCCGGTCTATGACCGCAGCGCGCTGATTGAGGAATCCATCGGGACCGTACGCGAGACGCTGCTGGAGGAGGCAATCATCGTTGCCGTCATCTGCGTCGTGTTCCTGCTGCACGTGCGCTCCGCACTCGTGGCCGTCATCACGCTGCCGATCAGTGTGCTGATCGCCTTCATTGGCCTTCGCGCTTTCGACATCGGTGCGGACATCATGTCGCTCGGCGGGATCGCCATTGCGATTGGTGAGATGATCGATGCCGCCATCGTCATGGTCGAGAACATGCACAAGCACCTCGAGCGTCGCGCGCCGGCGGATGCCACGTTCATCGACACGGCGACGCTGACGACGCGCGAGCGGATGGACATCGTACTGGCTTCGGCCAAGGAGGTCGGTCCGTCGCTGTTCTACTCGCTCCTGATCATCACGGTCTCCTTCATTCCTGTCTTCACCCTCGAAGGCCAGGAAGGGCGTCTCTTCAAGCCACTTGCGTTGACGAAGACGTTCGCGATGGCAGCGGCAAGTCTGCTCAGCATCACACTGGTGCCGGTGCTGATGAGCCTTCTCATCCGCGGGAAGATCTATCGCGAGGCAAAGAATCCACTCAGCCGCGCGATGATTCGTGCGTACCGTCCGGTCCTCGCATGGGTGATGACGCACCGCTGGGGGATGATCAGCCTCTCGGCGGCCGCGCTGATCGTGACGTATATCCCATTCCAGCGGATTGGCAGCGAGTTCATGCCACCGCTCGAAGAGGGCACCATCCTCTTCATGCCCTCAACACTGCCTGGGATCAGCGTCGCCCGTGCGCGTGAATTGCTGCGCCAACAGGACGCCATCCTGAAGTCGTTTCCTGAGGTGGCCAGTGTGTGGGGCAAGGCGGGACGTGCCAACACCGCCACGGACCCCGCAGGCCTCGACATGGCGGAGACCACGATCTCGCTCAAGCCCAAGCCGGAATGGCGAGACGGCATGACGTATGACAAACTGGTCGCTGCCATGGATTCTGCGGTCAAGATGCCTGGGGTGACGAACGCGTGGACGATGCCGATCAAGGGGCGTATCGACATGCTCGCCACCGGCATCCGGACACCGGTGGGCGTGAAGCTGTTCGGGCCGGACCTCGCCACCCTCGAGCGCCTCGGCAAGGAGCTGGAAGCGCTCCTCAAGACGGTGCCTGGCACACGCAGCGCATTCGCCGAGCGAGCCGTGAGCGGCTACTACCTCGACATCGATATCGACCGCGTCGCCGCGGCGCGCCATGGCCTGAACGTTGGCGACATCCAGACGGTGATCGCGGCTGCCATCGGTGGGATGACAGTCACGCAGACCGTCGAGGGGCGAGAGCGGTACGGTGTCCGTGTGCGCTACCCGCAGGAGCTGCGCGATACGCCTGAACGACTCGCGTCCGTGCTCGTGCCCGTCAGCCATGACGCGAGTGCAGTCCCCAAGGCGATGGATGGGGGCATGTCATCCGGTTCCGGCAGCGTACCCAATCGCGGCGGGGCGCAGATACCACTCGGCCAGGTCGCCACTATCCGTCAGGTCTCGGGCCCGATGGTGGTACGGACGGAGGATGCGCAGCCCACTGCCTGGGTGTACGTGGATGTTGAAGGAACGGATATCGGTGGCTTCGTTGCGGACGCGAAACGCGTGGTCAGTCGCAATCTCGTGCTGCCGCCGGGATACACGCTCGCATGGAGTGGACAATTCGAGTACATGGAGCGCGCGACAGCGAAGATGCAGTTGGTCGTGCCCGCAACGCTGGCCATCGTGTTCCTGTTGCTGTACTTCAACTTTGGCAGCATCAGCGAGACGCTGATCGTGATGCTCTCGATCCCCTTCACGCTGATCGGGGGGATCTGGTTCCTCTGGGCGTTGGACTACGAGTGGTCGGTCGCGGTGACGGTCGGGTTCCTTGCGCTCGCCGGTGTTGCAGCGGAGACGGCAGTCATCATGCTCGTCTACCTGAATAGCGCGTGGGCCGAGCGGTGTGCCGAGGGCAAGACCCCCACCCTGAAAGATCTCTACGATGCCGTGATCGAAGGGGCCGTCGAACGCGTGCGGCCGAAGATGATGACCGTTGCGTCGACCATGATCGGATTGTTGCCGATCCTGTGGGGCACCGGTACGGGTGCGAGCGTGATGAAGCGCATCGCCGCGCCGATGATCGGTGGGATGGTGAGCAGCACGATCCTCACGCTGCTGGTGGTGCCGGCCATCTACTCGCTGGTCAAGGAACGGCAGCTCGTCGCCATGGCGCGAGCGAAGCGCAGCGAGGACACAGGGCGCGCGGCACCAAGCGATACCACCGTACCGTCGCTCGCGTAGGAGCGCATCACTGCGCGTTTCCGGTGTGGCAGGCAATCACTGATGGGAGGAACAATGGCCGACGCCGACGTGCAGCAGCAGAATTCCATGATGCAGGAGTGTGCCAGAAACTGCCTCAACACCTACGCATCGTGCACCATGACGGCAGCGCATTGCCTCGAAATGGCGGGTGAGCACGCGGGGCGCGAGCACCAGACTGCGATGCTCGACTGCGCGCGGCTGTGTGCCACGGCGGCGGACCTCGTGTTGCGTGGGTCGCCGATACACGGTGCCGTCTGTGGTATCTGCGCGATGGCCTGTCGAATCTGCGAGCAATACTGCCGCTCGCTTGGCGAAGGCGATGCAATGATGGTCGCGTGTGCGGAGACGTGTGCGCGCAGCGCAGAGTCGTGTGAGCGCATGGCCGGTCCCTTGCCGTGATGGTCGCACCACCAGGCAGCGTGCTCACCCAGAGTCCATGACGTCGCCCAAGCCTGTGACTGGATTGTCGTCGTCCGATGCAGGGCGCATCCTGACCGAAGTCGGCGCGAACGAGCTGGCATCGCAGCCTGCCGCGTCATCTGTCGTGCTTCTGCTGCGCCAGTTCGCCAGCCCGGTGATCTGGTTGTTGCTTGGTGCGGGCGTGGTTTCCGCGGTGCTTGGCGAAGTGCTGGACGCTGGAGCGATCCTCGTGATCGTCGTCGTCAACGCGATCATCGGCTTCGTTCAGGAATTCAGGGCGCAGCGCGCCGTGCTGGCCCTCCGGTCGATGACCGCTCCCCGTGCGCGCGTCATGCGCGACGGGCACAGCGTCATGGTGCCCTCTTCGACCGTCGTGCAGGGTGACGTGCTCCTGCTGGAAGCGGGTGATGTAACGGCGGCAGACTCGCAACTCGTGGAAGCGAATGCGCTGAGCACGAACGAGGCCCCACTGACTGGCGAGAGTGCGCCGGTCGAGAAGAACACGACGCCCACCGACGCAGATACACCACTGGCTGAGCGGCGGGATTTTGTCTTCATGGGAACGTCGGTGTCGACAGGAAGCGGCACAGCCGTCGTCGTGGCGACTGGAATGAAGACCGAGCTGGGCAAGATCGCGCACCTACTTGCGACGGCGGAGGAGAGTGCCACGCCGCTGCAGGATCGCCTGGCACGCGTCAGCAAGGTGTTGCTGTTGATCTGCGTTGGGATCGTCGCACTCGTGGCCATTGCTGGCGTGATGCGTGGCTGGCCCGCCATCGAAGTGTTCATGGTTGCCGTGTCGCTGGCCGTCGCGGCCGTCCCCGAGGGATTGCCGGCGGTGGTGACCATTGCGCTTGCCGTCGGTGTGCAGCGCATGGCAGCGCGGAATGTGCTCGTGCGGCGACTGCCCGCCGTCGAAACGCTGGGGAACGCCACGGTCATCTGCACCGACAAGACGGGTACGCTGACCACTGGTGTGATGCGAGTCCGCGACGTGTGGGGCGGCGACGGTCAGGAGGTGCTGGCCGCGGCCGCTGCCTGCGTCGACGCCGAACTGGAGGAGGACGGTGTCAGCGGTGTCGGCGACCCCTCCGAGCTCGCCATTCTGATCGCGGCCGCGGAACGTGGTATCCACCGCGGCAAGATCGAAGAAAGCAATCCCCGCGTCGAGGTCAAACCCTTCGACACGCTCCTCAAGCGGATGTCGATCCAGCGTGCGGATCGCCGCGTGTACATCAAGGGGGCCATCGAAAGCGTTCTGCCATTGTGCGTGACGCAGCCTGATGGCGTCGACGCCGCGAACATTGCGATGGCGGAACGCGGCCTTCGCGTCCTGGCGGTGGCGGTAGCCCCTGATTGTGACGAGGAGCGTGCGTCGCTACAGGGGCTGATCGGTATTGCGGATCCGCCGCGTCCAGAGGCCGTCACGGCGATTGCCGAGGCGCGCGCTGCGGGCATCACCACCGTGATGATCACCGGCGACCATCCGCTGACGGCGTTGGCCATCGCGAAGGAGCTCGGCATCGTGACGGAGAATACCGCCGAGGGGGACGTCGTGCACGCCCGCGCGACGGGCGACGGCGTCAACGATGCGCCGGCACTGCGGGAGGCACACGTCGGGATCGCCATGGGGCGGACCGGTACCGAAGTCACACGGGAAGCATCGGACATGGTGCTCGCGGACGATAATTTTGCGAGCATCGTGGCGGCCATTCGCGAAGGTCGCGGCATCTTCGACAATATCCGCAACACGCTCGTCTATCTGCTGTCGGGCAACATGGCGGAACTGACGGTGATGCTGGTGGCGGCGCTGAGCGGCCTGCCACTCCCGCTCGTACCACTGCAACTGCTGTGGATCAACGTGGTGACGGACGGGGTGCCGGCGTTGGCGCTTGTGCTCGACCCGCCGGAGAAGGATGTGCTCATGCGTCCGCCGCGGTCGCCGGAGGAGCCGATGCTTGGCGCGGCGCAATGGCGATTCATCGTGCTGACGGGCGTCCTTCAGGCGGCCGTGACGCTCGGGGTCTACTTATGGGCCCTCGACACGCGCGAACTGGCCGAGGCACGGGATCTGGCCTTTTCCGTTCTTGTGTTCGGCGAATTGTTTCGTGCCCTTGCGGCTCGGAGCACCGACAGGGTCTTCTGGGAGGTCGGCGTGTTCACCAACGTGCGACTGCTGATCGTCGTCGTGCTGTCGGTCCTCCTGCAGTATGCGTTGCACCACATCCCCATTGCACAACGGATGCTGGACATCACGCCGCTGTCTGCGCGCGATTGTGCACTGACGATTGGCGCCGGACTGGTGCCAGTAACGATCATCGAACTGACGAAGCTGCTGCGAAGGGCGCGTCGTCGTCGCGGTGACCGCCTCCTGGTTTCGTGATCATGGATGGCAGCAACGCGGGCCGGCCGCAGCAGCGCCTGCGTATAGGCCCGGTGCCTCCACGTCGCGTGGCGCTCAAGCGCATTGGAGTATGGTCGTGGGCGGCAGCGCAGTCGCCGTCAGCGAAGGGGACGATGGCGCTGACGCCCGGCGTCCTCTCTACACGGAGCCGTTGCAGGCGACGCCGCCATCCGCCGGCCCGACCATCGTGTTTCTCCCCGGCCTCGGTGCGACCACACGGTATTGGAAGACTCGGGTCACGGCGCTGACCGCCAAGGCTAGCCTCCTGCTGGTGGACCTGCTTGGCTTCGGTCGTTCACCAAAACCGTGGACCGAGTACACAGTCGACCGGCACGTTGCAGCGCTGCGTCAGGTGCTGCAATCGGTCGCCGCGTCTGGGCCGCTGGTGCTCGTCGGTCACTCCCTCGACGCACGCCTCGCGGTCACCTACGCGGCCCGATATCCCGACGACGTTGCACAGCTGGTGCTCGTGAGCACGCCGTATTTCGGTCGCCGTGGCGCCGAGGGATGGATCATGACGCACATGATCCCGACAGCCATCGCCTGTCTGGTGACCCGTCGCGTCCTCGGCTGGGCGCTCCCGACTCTGATTCCGGATGTCCCTCGTGAGGTGGCAGAGGACCTGAACCAGATGACCTGGCGCTCGTCGACGTCGACGCTGTGGGAGGTGATTTATGACTATGACCTGACGTCGGACATCGAGGCCGTCGAGGGTCGGATCCCGATGCTGTGCCTGCACGGAGATCGTGACGAGAGTGCGCCGCTCGGACCGGTGCGTGCCCTCGCGTCGTCATCCCACCGGAGCTGTGCGCTCCGCGTCTCGCTCGGGGCGACCCATGGGCTGCCGCTCGAGCAGCCTGCGTGGATTTGTGCGCAAATCGCGTCGGTGGTGCCTGAGTAAGTCAGGCCACGAAACTGGCGCGGTGCACAGCAGTGGAAGGGACGTGGCGCCATCCGTTTTGAGGGAGTAGGTGGCCTGATGGATGACGCGGAGGTGGTTCAGGCAGGATGGCGCGTCTGGGCGCTCATTACGTCGCAGGTGGCACTCAGCGTGCACGTCGTCAGGACGGCAGATCCGATTACCCAAAGTGCGACGCTTCAGGGGATTGCCCGCGAGTTGTACGATGACGTGCGTACCACTTGCCGGACCCTCCGCATCCCCCCGAAGCCCAGATGTCCCGTGACAATTCCGTCCGGGCATCTTCGATTGGAGCTTCACCCATGCGTTCCCCGGACTCGACACCACGCCGCTCGCCGCCGCTCACCCGGGAGGAGGAAGCGATCATTCTGGACGCAGTCACAGTCGGCGGCCGCTCTCAGCGGTCAGTCGCCGAAGATCCGGCGATTCGCGGTACGCACGACCAAGTGCGTCGTGTCGTCGACAAAGCCGTGCGGGCTGACCCGTCACTGCTCGAGAGGTATCCAGACCTGAAGAAGGCGAGCGGAGTGCTGAAAGTCCTTGACGTGGCAGCGACGGACGAAGTGGTGCTGCGCGCGACCGTCGCCGACGCTTTGTCAGCAGCGGGACTCGCGAATGCCGACCCGCGCATAACCCGCGGCTTCACGCGTGTGCGGTGGAAGTATCAGCTCACACGCGACAGCGAAGGCAGCGTCGCGCTCGTTCGCGTGCCGGACGTCGAAACGCGCTGCGAGTGGGAGCTTCCGGACGGCGCGGCGATACGCACGCGCGCACTGGTGGTGCCGAGAGAGATCGCCGAAGGGATTCACCGACCCGCTGGCGGAGTACGGCGGCGCTGGGTGACGATCATCGGTTTGGTCACCGCGCTGTTCGCGATCACCGTCCTGGTCATGGTCCTATGGCGCTCCACCGCGTCAGGTTCGCACCCATCGGCCGTTGCATCGAAGGATCGTCCGGAGCTACAAGCACTGCGACCGTGAGGTGGGCGCGCGGTGCTCGTGCGCGTTGCGCCGAGGATCGCAGCCTCACTTCGCGTCCGACACCCATCGCCAGTCGCCCGTGACATGCGCAGGCCGCGACCCGTGAGCTGATGCGTCCGCTCATCGGGTCTGTACGGCCTGGTGCCGCTGAAGCGCAGCGCGTCTGCAGTGCTGTCGCCGCGTGGTCCGTGTCCCGACTGACGGCTCGGCAGACGATCAACCCGACAGCGGCCCCGCAGCCGACTGACCGCAGACTGATGCGTCCAGTCGCACCGCTCACGTGAGAGCGGAATCCGGTGGACCCGGAGACGTCTCCCGCGGGGGGAAACGTGCCGCACGAATCCACGAACCAAGACGCAATCGACGCTGCCATGCAACCGACGCTCCTGCTCACGCCAGCCCAAGCCGCCGAACTCCTCGGCACCACGCCCGCGATGCTCCTCACCGTCGGGGCACCGTTCATTCCCATTCAAGGTCGTGGCGAGGGTCGTCGTCTCCATCGCCGGTACTCACGACCGGTGCTCCTTGCATGGCTCGCCGGGCAGTCGCCAACGCCAGCCGCCGCCGCGCGCGGTCAGGCGTCGCAGTGACCGCGCCCAGTGACGGAGCGGTTCCCGTGTCGGTCAGCCGAGCGTCTGATCGCGGGTCAGCGTCGTATCGCGGTACCGCGTTCGTCAACGTCGCGTACAAGGGCAGCGCGCTGTACATCAGGCTTCCGTCTCCGGATGGTGGACGCGTCCGGCGTCGAACGACCTGTGCCACGCCGCGTCAGGCGGCTGCACTGCTGGAGCGCATCGAAGCGCTGGTGGCCTGCGACGTTGAGCCGCTCTGGTGGCCGATCCAGGCGCTCTTCGATGGCCGGGTCAGTATCGAGGGGCTGGCCACGTTCCTCGATCCACGTTCAGCGGGCCTCGCGACGCTGAAGGCGCGCCTCGATTCGGCGCAGCCGGCGTCAGAAATCGGTATGTCGGCGAAGCCGATGTTCGAGCTGGTGAATGAGTACGCGGCACTGCCAGTCCATGACGGTCGTGCACCGGGAATCGTACTCCATCCTCGCACGGTCTCCCAGTATGTCGGCCACCTCCGCGCTGCTGCGCGCGCGATGCCGACGTTGCGCGACTGGAGCACCGCAGGAATCAAAACGCACCTTGACGGCTTGGCTCGGAAGCCGAGCCGCAGTGGCGTCCGGCGGGGTGGGGCCGCGGTAGCACCGGCAACACATCGTCGTCACCTGTGGGCGCTGCTGGTGTTTGGCGACTTCCTGGTTGCGAGACAGTGGCAGACCACGAATCCCGCCGAGGGTGTAGCACCGCGATCACTGCGCGGAACCACCCGACGAAAGCAGGTCTGGCTGCGACACGCCGAGTGGGTCGCGATCCTGGATCGACTCAACGACGGGGTGGCGAAGGATGCGCTCTCGTTCATGCTCGCGACGGGTGCGGAACCGGGGACGACCTCTGAGCTCACTGGTGACAAGGTGTCGCCCGGCGGAGCGAGGGCTGTGCTGGACACGAACCGAAAGGGTGGTGCGGGGCGACAGCGCACGGTGGTGGTCGATGCGGGCTTTCAGGCGACGCTCGCGCGATTGGCGGCGGTGGCGGGCGCCGGCCGAGTCTTCCCCGGTTGCCGGGTAGGGATGCTGTCGACGGCGCTGGCACGGGTGCGGACATGGCTGGCCGCGGAGGGGTTTGCCAGGCATGCGCTCGTGTATCCGTATCAGCTGCGGCACACGTGGGCCTGTGAATCGCTGGAGTCGGGGGCCCTGGTCCACGATGTCGCAGCGCAGTTGGGGCATGCGAAGGTGAGCACGACGCAGGACGTCTACGGGCCGGGGCGGGGGGATGCGGATCGCGTGGTACAGGCACGGGCGGCGATCTCTACCGGGTCAGGCGGTTGCGACGGATTGCCCGGCGAGGAGGGCGAGAGTGGGCTACTTTCCGCCGCAAGCGTGTCATTGGACGCAGAATGTGTGCATTCTCTCGCCAACCGTAATTGTCATGGCTCTACTCCCTCAGATCGTCGAATGGGCCCGAACTCGCCCGCTTTGGCAACAGGACGCGTTGCGGCGGCTCGTCGAGAAGCCGGCGCTTGACGACGCCGATATCGCTCAGCTCGTGGGTCTGTGCAAGGCAGGGTGTGGACCGGGCGATGATTCCCTGCCGGCCGCACGCGGCCTCGATGACGCGGTCACGGTGAATACATCGTCGGGTTCGTCACCCACGGTGCGCATCACCGCCGTAGACGGCGTCATGAATGTGAACGCGCTTCGCGAAGATCAGCGGCTCACGGTCGCACCGGCCGGTCTCACGGCGGTGTATGGTGACAATGGGGCGGGGAAGAGCGGGTACGTTCGCATCCTGAAGCAGGTATGCCGGGCGCGAGGCGCGCGCGACGTTGTCCACACGAATGTGTACGACGGCAATAGCGGCGAACGCACTGCCACGGTGTCGTACGAAATCGAGACCGGGCAAGCAGTAACCGCGCCGGATCATGATGGTGGCGACGGGGCCAGTGTGGGGGCGCCGGTCGAGTCGGTGTCCATCACGTGGATGCCGAACATCGTGGCCCCCGCATCGCTCATGCAGGTCAGTGTGTTCGATTCGCGCTCTGCCGCCGTCTATGTGACTGAGGAGAATGCCGTCGCATACCTGCCACATGGCACAGATCTCTTCCCACGCCTCGTCACGGTTGTCGAGGCCGTCCGAGGGGCGCTAGAAGAGGAAGTGCGCTCGCTCGATGCTGCCGCGGATCGCTTCGATTCGATTCAGGCCGACACTGCTGTCCGCACAGTGTTGGATAACCTGCATGTAGCCAATGCGCGCCAGCGTGTCGATGATCTAATCATCGATGGCGATGCCGGTCGCGCTCGGCTCGAGGCGCTGCGCATTGAAGAGCGACGATTGCGCACCGACGACCCTGTCGCGCGAGCGGGAGAACTGCGGCTCAGCGCGAAGCGACTGGAAGACGCTCGCAAACGGCTGGAGCGCGTCGAGGTGGCGTTCAGCGAGGAGGCGGTCGCGGCGCTCGGGTTTGCGTGGGACGCGCGAGAGGCAGCGCGAACCGCCGCCGACTTGGCGACGACGCGCGCGTTCAGCGATGTGCCCGTTGCTGGCGTCGGGTCGGAGACATGGCAGGCACTCTGGCGCGCCGCGAGGAAGTTCGCGGAGCAGGGGGCCGAGCCGCCGCGTCCGTTTCCGGTGGGCCCAGTACAAGCTCCCGTGTGTGTCCTGTGCCAGCAACCGCTGGCAGGTGATGCGGCTTCCCGCATGCAGGGCTTCGAGGAGTTCGTGCAGAGCGAAACGCGCACGCAGCTTGATCGTGCAATCACCGTCCTGACGGAGCGGCTCGGAGCACTGAGGACCCTTGTGCCCGACGCCGTCGCGGACACGGTTCTACTTGACGAAATTCGCTCGCTGGATCCGGACCTCGCCGCCGCTCTTGAGGAGCAGATGCGCGAGCTCGCCGCACGCCGCGAGCTGGGCCTCACGGCCGGCGCTGACGGTGGGTCGCCGCCGGCGTGGACTGACTTGGTGCAGGCGCCGTCGAAGGCGCGGTTGCAACTGGAGGCGCTCGTGCAGCGCTTGAATGACGATGCCGCTCGGCTTGATGCCGCTGTCGCCCCGCACGCGCTGAAGCAGGTGATGGATGAGGCGCGCGAGCTGGAGGCGCGGCTGAGGCTCGCGACCCTGCTCGACCGTGCCTACGGCCAGATCGCACGTCAGCAGCGCAAGGCTGCTGTCCGCGAGGCCATTAGCTCGGCGACGACCACGGGTATCACGAGGCGCAACACGGAAATCCTCCGCGAGGCCGTGACCACGCCGTTGGCCGATGCATTCGCCGAGCACCTCAAGGCGCTACGACTGACCCACCTCCCCGTCGCGGTGCAGGCGTCTGGCGGGGAACGAGGGAAGGCTTTTCACGCGCTCGCGCTGGACGCAGCCGGAGGGGCCGGTGTATCCACGGCGGATGTGTTGAGCGAAGGTGAGCATCGAGGGGTCGCCCTCGCCGCCTTCCTCGCCGAAATTTCCCTGCAGGAGTCGGCATCCACCGTCGTCTTCGATGATCCTGTGTCGAGCATGGACCACGGACGCAGAGAGTACGTCGCGCGGCGCATCGTCGAGATCGCGGCAAGCCGGCCTGTCTTGTTGTTCACGCACGACATGGTCTTTCTGCTCATGTTGCAACGTGCCGCGGAGAAGCAGGCCGTCCCGACGCACGCGCGCTATTTCCGGCGCGATGGGCAACAAGCAGGGTTGATCCTGGATGAGTGGCCGTGGGACGGCCAGAAGGTGTCGGCGCGGCTTGGCGCACTGCGGAACATGATCCAGTCTTTTCCTAAGATGGCGATCAATGATCGGCCGCAGTACGAAGCCGTTGTGCGGACCTTTTACGACCTGCTTCGCACGACGTGGGAGCGCGCGGTAGAGGACATCTTGTTTGGTGGCGCGATCAAACGGTTCGGTCGAGAGGTCCACACGAAGCCCCTCATGACGTTGCACCATGTCACCGAGGCGCAGATGGCGGCGCTTGAAGCGGGGATGACCCGGGCGTCTGAGTGGATCTCGGGCCATGATCACGCGGCTGATCTTGCGCTCCCCACGCCGGAGCCCGCGGAGGTCGCCGGTGACCTGAAAGCTCTCGAGGTGTGGGTCTCCGAGGTGAAGTCCGCATTGAAGAGGTGATGACGACGCATGGCTGTCGGCGGGCGCTCTTGCGTAACGCCCTCCTCCGCCTGCTGGACGCGTCACGTTGCGGCCGGGCCGCGCGCGCTATCGGTGATGTGCCGGTCATGGCGCCTGTCCGTCTGCCCCGGGCTCACGCTCGCCAGGACGGCAGCCGGCGTCAGGGCTTCAATTGACTTCTCGTCCGGCACGTCTCGTTTATCTCGCGCCTGCAAATCGCAGTTATGCCGCTCAGGCCACGGCGTCACACGCCGCGGCGGCCGGGCGTCCACGCGAGCGCGGCACGTCGTCGTCGCCAGCTCAAGGTCAGACCTCACGCTTTTTCTTCGGCCCAATACCGCGAGTGACAAATCGAGTAACAAACCCAACTCGTACGCCTCGCGCACATTCTTGCACCGGCTTGCACAATCCCCACTGCTTCAGCATTTATTCGGGGCACAGCAGCCTACTCATGGGCATTTCTCCCGCCTGATAAGCGTGAGGTCCGAGGTTCAACTCCTCGCAGGCCCATATCAGTGAGTGAGGGCGGTGCAACGACATTCGTTGCGCCGCCCTTTCGCTTTCAGGGCACCGATCCGCATGTTCCCGCTCTGAGCGAATCAAACGTGCCGCTCAGGGTGAATGCCGTCATGTCTGCCGAACCCATCGGCCGGAGTGTCATGCTGCAGTACGTCGCCCGCGACTTGCACCGTACGTTCGATATCGAGCACGCAACGATCACTGTCGAATGATCGTCCGTATGGCGTGGCGTGTGCGACGGGACGGCGCCCAGTGCGCGCCGCCGCGAAGCTCGCTGACCCTGCATACTCGCACTGACGCACGATCCCTGTGTCGAGAAGCGCGCATATGGACGTTCTCACGAGGCTCACTTACACCGTCGCAGCACAACGCGTCGACGCGCACGGCGACCGAGACTCCGAGTCTACCCCCGCGGCGAGCGGCGAGCGGCCCGCGGCCCGCTGAGAACGGGCAAAGGACCTTCTGTCGAGTGGAGATCTCCGAGCGCAGCATGGCTGCATTTAACGCGGAGCATCACTGAACCGACGCGCCAAGAGATAGCAGACGACCGGCACCAGTACCGAGTAGCCTAAGACGCCGACGAACTGCCATCGCATCCGACCGAGAGCGGGACCCGCTAGCCCAGCAACACACAGGACGCCCGCGAGCAGGAGGGTGCGACGCAGCGCACCGTCCCACCGCGATGCTCGCGACGCTGAGACTGGTGGGATCGCAGCTGCGGCCGACAAGAGGGAAAGCCCGAGAAATCCGTCCCACGCGAGGAGCTCGACCGCGTACGCCACTGAAGGCCAAACGAGCTCTGCTCGTCCGAGTTGACGCAAAGCGGTCAGCTCGACGAAATGCACGCTGGACGTCAGCGTAGCGAAGGCCACGGCGAATCCCAATGAGAGCGTACCGTAGATCCGCCGTTCCGGCGTGGTGTCCTCGCGCAGCGCCGCCATCAACACGACGATGCTCGGCGCGGACAGCAGCGTGAGTACCTCCATGATCGCGAGCAGCGGATCAGTGATCGGGGCGCTCAGCCCGTATCGCACGAAGCCGATGCCGAGCGCGACCGCGTACGCGCAGCCAATACCAACCATGCTCCATGCAGCCCACGACCCAAGGCGCCGAACGGCAAAGGCCGCCGGTGTGGCTGGGTGAGTCATCGCGATACGAACACTCCGATTTGTTCCGCGCACCATGCCGCGCGGCAATGTGTGGTGCCTGTCGGTCGAGCGCGTCTGCGTTGCAATGCGCACGCCAATGAACACGGCAGCGACAGCAGGCTGAACCGTGAGTACGATCGGCGTGCTGCCGAGGAGTGGACGGTGGCGGCTGTTGCCGCGTCTGCTCGCGACGCGCGCGGTGCGACAGCACACGTGCTCGTTGCGGGTACGAATGCGTTCATCAGTGCTGGATTGCCACGATTAACCATCGTCTTCGTCCGTTTCTGCGCACGCTCCGCGTGTCACGTACGCGCACTCTCGTGCTCGGACCGCCATGCTTGGCCACTTTTGTGCAGTACTCTGTTGTCAGTGTGGTTCGTGGCCGCTGCGTTATTGAGGGCGTCCGCTTCGACGATCACATGTGCGGCACCTCGACGTCAGCCTGGATGCGGGCGACTGCTAAGCAATACGAGTCGTGCGACCTCGCGAATGGACAACACAACGTGAATACACCGAGGGGTCCATGAGTCTCGCCATCAGATCTGGCGCGATCATCCCAGCGCTTCTGATGATTCCCAACGTCGCGTGGATGCTACTTCCGAAGCCTGTTGCAGCCGCGGCGACGACCGTTCCCATTGCGTTCACAATCGTGGAGAACGTAGCCCGGGTTGCGACGCTCGCGCTTCCCTTCTTCTTCTCGTTGCAGCTGATGAAGAAGTATTCGGCGCTCACCCTCGTCGGTATGGCTCTCGCGCTGATTGTCTACTACTCCGCATGGGCACGATTCTTCGTCGGCGGAGGCGCTCCCGGCCTTTTCAGTGCTCCATTGGCTGGAATTCCATTGCCGATGGCCGCTTCACCGGTCGCCCTGCTGGTGTTGTCGGCGTATGTGTTGGACTCGCGGTGGATGCTCGCGGCCTCACTGGTGTTCGGTGTCGCGCACATATGGACCTCGAACCTTCGGACGTAAGTCGACCAGAGGCGATGCCAATATCACGAGAACCGAGCTCGCCGGACCTCCGGCCGCCAAACTCGCGCTGCTGCAGCCACGGCGGCCGGTTGTCGGTGATGAGGATGGAAATCCGTTCGTTGATTCCACTTCTAGGGTACCGCGATGGTGAAGGTCACACACGGATCGGACTTCCGGCGGTGCAGAGTCTGTAATTCCGATCATCCTTTGATGTCCGTGTTTGGAGTGCGCCGCGCTCCGGTCCGGCAGCCACACATAGCCATACGCTGGCCAACATGATTCGCATCGTATTCGTTCTGCTGATCGGTCTGCACGGGGTGATTCATCTGCTTGGCGCGGCGAAGGGATTTGGCTGGGCTGCGGTGCCGCAACTCCGTTCGCCAATCTCTCCGTTTGCTGCGTCACTCTGGCTGCTTGCGGCGTTGTTGCTCATGGTGACTGCAGCCAGCGTGGCAAACTCATCACCGCGGTGGTGGTGGTACGGCGTGCCTGCGCTGCTCCTCTCGCAGGCCTTGATCGCGTCGAGGTGGCAGGACGCGAAGTTCGGCACCATCGCCAACGTCGTGCTGGCCATCCCGCTGTTGCTCCTCGCCATCGACGCCCGACCCTCGAGCTTCCGTTCGCGCTTCGAGCGCGACCGAGATGCACTGCTGGCGCGGCCGGCACGCGCGGCTCCTGACGTTGTGGAGGCTGATCTTGCGCCGTTACCGCCCCTGATGCAGGCGTACCTGCGCCGCAGCGGTGCCGTCGGTCGTCCGCACGTGCGCAACGTCCGCGTGCGCTTCGATGCGCAGATGCGCAGCAGCGCGACCGCGCCGTGGATGCAGGCGACCGCCACGCAGTACGAGTTCTTCGACCCGCCGGCGCGCCTGTTCTACATGAACGCGACGCGGGGCGGCCTGCCGATTGACGTGTGGCACCGGTATGTCGACGGCGCGGCGACGTTTCAGGTGCGCATCGTGAGCCTGTTCCCGATGGTCGACAAGCAGGGGTCGGTGCTGACGCGCGCCGAGACGGTGACGCTGATGAACGACATCGTGGTGATGGCGCCTGCTGCGGTGCTCGACCTGCCGTTCAGCTGGCGGACCATCGACGAGTGGACGCTGCACGCGACATTCACGAACGCCGGCAATACCGTGTCGGCGACCCTCACGTTCGATGCGGCGGGCGATCTCGTAGGCTTCGTGTCACCTGACCGGCCACAAGAGGAGGAGGGCAGCAGTCGCAACGTGCCGTGGTCGACGCCGATCTCCGGCTACGGTGAGGTCGACGGGATTCGAGTGGGCACGCGCGGTGACGCCAACTGGATCGAGCCATCGGGCGAGTGGACATACGGCCATTTCACGATTCGGTCGCTGGCCTACAACGTGGACCGATGACGATGCGCGAGGACGGCATCGTCCGTCGCGGCGCACCGCACCCGGATGCTTGACACGCTGCTGTTCCCCATCGGAGTGCAGCTGCTGCTACCGGTGGGACTGCTGCTCTGGCTTGCACGCCGTCGGCACCCCAGCCGGCTCGCGTGGGTAATCTCCGTCCTGCTGGTCGCATCGGTGATCGTGCTCCTCGGGGTGGCAGGATTGTGGCTGCTGCTGCCGTGGTACATGCCGCACCTGTATGGCGTGCTGCTCCTTCCAGTCGCGGCGACGTCGCTGGCACGCGTGCGCGCAGCAATGCCCGCATGGCCGCGTGGCCGCCGTGACTGGGCCGGCGTGGGTCTGCGCTGCATGCTCGCAGTGCTCGCTGCGGGATCTGCCATGTACGCCGTGTCCGGTCGCATCGCACCGACCGAGACCGTCGACCTGACGTTTCCGCTGCGGCAGGGCACTTACCTGGTTGTGAACGGCGGCACCCGCGAGCTCCTGAATGCGCATCTGATGACCGTGTCCGGCGAGCGGTTCCGTGCATATCGCGGACAGAGCTACGGCGTCGATGTCGTCCGCATCGACCGGTGGGGACGCCGTGCGACGGGCTTTCAACCGCGCGAACCGTCCGCGTATCGGAGCTTTGGCGACTCGGTGTTTGCACCATGCGCTGGACGCGTCGTCGCGGTCCTCGACGGCTTGCACGATCAGTCGGTACCCGAAGTCGATCGCGTGCACATGGCTGGCAATCATGTGCTGCTGGCCTGCGGCGCCGTCCACGTGCTGCTTGGACACCTGCAGTACGGCAGCGTCCGAGTCCATGTTGGCAGTACGGTCGGGATACAGACGCTGCTCGGTCAGGTCGGCAATACCGGGAACACTGGTGAACCGCACCTCCATATCCATGCGCAGCGCCCGGGGTCTGCATCGCTGCCGTTCAGTGGCGAGCCGCTGCCCATTCGACTGGATACCCGGTTTCCGGCGCGGAATCTTCGACTGACACGGCACCCATGACGACGACGGCACACATCAGAATTGGTATCCGCCGACGCTGGACGCATTGCAGCGCGATGGGTGCGCTGCTCCTGACCGCATCGGCCCTCGATGCGCAGCCTTCGACCCGGTGGACGATCAATGGTCGTCCCACACCGCAGGCGCGCGCCACTGTCGCCGTCATGCGCGGTGTGTCGGCACGCGGGCTGCGCCCGCAAGACTACGGCGTGATGAAATTGGGCGAACAGGTTGTGGCGCTGTCAGCCGCCGCACGTCCCGACTCGGCGGCCGCGGCGCGCTTCGACACAGCGCTGTCGACGTCACTTCTGCGGCTACTGACGCACCTGCACTCCGGCCGTGTCCCGCCGCGAGATGCGGATCTTCGGTTACCGGAAACACACGGCCCGACGAACTTCGAGGGGGCTGTCCACGAGGTGAGTGTCGCGGTGGATGTGCCGGCAGCCATCGCGAGGGCAGAGGATCGGTATGCCGGCTATCTGGGACTCGTTCGCGCACTGGCGCGGTATCGCGTCGTGGCAGCCGACACCACGCTGCGTGCCCTCGCGCCGCTCGCCACCACGATGCGGCAGGACGCGTCGTATGCCGATGCTCCGATGCTCCGACGATGGCTCACGGCACTCGGAGACTTGCCTGAAGGTGCTTCGACCGTCCCTGACAGTCTGGCGATGCAGTATGACCCAGCGCTGGCCGCTGCAACGCGACGCTTTCAGGCGCGCCATGGCCTGGATAGCACGGGAATTCTCGGTCCGGTGACCATGGCCGCGCTGGCCGTGCCGGTCACCCGACGTGTCCAGCAGATCGAGCTGGCCATCGAGCGCTGGCGATGGCTCCCCGACGTTCCTCCGGCGCGGTACGCCGTCGCGAACATTCCGGCGTTCCGGCTCTACGTCTTCGAGGACGACACCGTCGCCGCACGGCCGGTGATGCGGATGGACGTGATCGTGGGTCGGGCGTACCCGGGCCGCCGGACACCGGTCTTCACAGCGACGATGAACGAGGTAGTGCTCCGTCCGTACTCGGACATCCCGATCAGCATCGCACGGAGCGAGATGCTGCCACGCATCCGCAGGGACTCCCGCTACCTGCAGCGCGAGACGCTCGAGATCGTCGGCGGTGACGATGACGGTGCGCGGACGTTCGAGCCGACATCCGGCAACCTTGCACGGGTTGCATCAGGCTCGTTACGCCTCCGTCAACGTCCCGGCGCGCAAAATGCGCTTGGCCCCGCGAAGTTCCTCTTCCCGAATGCGCACAACGTGTATCTGCATGGCACGCCGGCCCGGAGCCTCTTCTCCAGCGTGCGGCGCGATTTCAGTCACGGCTGCATTCGCGTGGCTGATCCGGCAGCGTTGGCAGAGATGGTGCTGCATGACCAGCCAACATGGGACCGCACGCGAATCGAAGAAGCGATGGCACGGAGCACACCGACGCGCATCCGGATCACGAGACCACTCGGTGTGTTCATTCTGTACACGACGGTCGTCGTCGACGGTGGCATCGTGCGTTTCTATCCCGACATCTACGGGCATGACGCATCGCTGCAGCGTCGACTCGGTCGACGGTAAGCGGCATGTTCGCCAACGACGTTCGCCCCTCCCGCTGATCGCCGTGAGACACGTGGGTAGCACGACTACGCGCGTCATCGTCATCGGCGCCGCTGGCAATGTCGGCCGTCCGCTCGTCCGCGCGCTCGTCGAGGCCGGGGCCCACGTGCGCGCGCTGATGACGCACGCCGTGAAGCCGTCCGATGCTTTCCCGGAACTGCTGCCACTTCCAGCTGCATCACGCCTGACGTGCGCTCGTTTCGACTTCCTCGATCCACGGACATTTGATGGCGCATTCACAGCGTCACCGGCAGGTGGACGAACCTCGCTGTTCCTGCTGAGGCCACCTGCCATCTCCGACATCGACGCCATCGCACCGGCCATCGATGCGGCCGTCGCGGCAGGCGTGCGCGACGTGGTCTTTCTGTCCATTCAGGGTGCGCATCACAATCCGCTCGTTCCGCATCATGCCATCGAGCGACACCTGGAGAAGCTCGCGAGTGTGCATCGCGATCTGTCGGTCACCTTCCTACGGGCTGCATTCTTCATGCAGAACCTCAGTACGACACATGCTGCAGACATCCGGGAACGCAATGAAGTGCTGGTGCCGGCCGGTGGCGGACGCACGGCATTCGTGGACGCACGCGACGTCGCGGCGGCGGCCGCGGTAGTGTGCACCGCGCCACGGCAGCCGTCTCATCGCGTGACCGCCTACGAACTGACGGGCCGCGAGGTGCTGACGTACACGGAGGTGGCGGCCGTGCTCAGCCGCGTGCTGGGCAGATCAATCGCCTACACCAGTCCCGGGATGGTCCGCTTCTACCGAAGCATGCGTGCCCGGGGGTATGCGCGCGCGCATGTCGCGGTCATGCTGGCTGTCTACACGGCGGCCCGCGTGGGACTGGCAGCGCATCAGACGGATGACCTCGAGCACCTGCTTGGCCGCCCACCGATCTCATTCGAGCGCTTTGCGGAGGAGCATACGGCCGTGTGGCAATGATGTCGTGAGAGGGCGCCGCTCACCTGGTTCCCCCACGCAGCGCACCGTGAGTCGCGTCGGCACAATTGGTCTGGCGTTCACGAGCTCGCAGAAATCGCGCGTGGTCCCGTGGAATTGCGGGTGCACTGCGCTCATGCGAACGCGGGTGGTCGCCACCTCAGGGTATTCCGAACGCGCCGAGGACGGTGGGGCCCGTGAGAGCAATCAGCACGCACCCTCCGAGGAGGAGCACCATGCCTGGCAGGAGCAACTCCCGCGACGAGAGCATGCCGGTGCCCACCGCCATGGCGTTCGGCGGGGTGCTGATGGCGAACGGAATGCCGAGCGAGGCTGACACCGCGACGATGATGGCGGTGGACGGTGCGGGGTCGAGCGTGAGCGCGAGTGGGATCAGGAGCGCGGCCGTGGCCGTGTTGCTCATGACGGCCGACAGTAGCGCGCTGATGAGGCACAGCAGCAGGAGGCTAAGGAAAGGAGGCAGACCACCGAGCGGGACGTAGGTCGCACCAACTCGCACCAGTCCGGAGCGTTCGAGGAGCGCGCCGAGCGCAATGCCGCCAGCGATGAGGAGCAGGGTGGACCAATCCATCGCGCGCACCTCACGCCAGCCGATCAATCGCGTGACAAGGAGGACGAGAACCGCGCCGAGCGCCACGATCCACGAGCGAACGCCGTGCAACGGTTCAGAAAGCCAGAGCAGGACGGTCAGCCCGAAGACGCCGCCGAGCCACCACGTTGCAGCGGTCACCGGCGTCGGCGTCAACTCCGTTTGGTGGACGGTTCCGGTGGGGCGCGTTCGCCAAATCACAATGAGCAGAGCGGCCGAGAGCAGGCCGACGGCCAGCGGTACGCCGAAGACCATCCACTGGATGAAGCTGATCGGGTGCGTGGGTTCGAGGGCGGCCATCGCGATCCCGTTGGCACCGGTGCCGACTGGCGTGGCGATTCCACCGATATCGGCCGCCAGCGCAATCGCGAGCAGCAGGGGACGGCGCAGCGATCCGGACGGCGAATCATCGCCGTCAAGCACGGGACGCAGCGATGCAATCATGAGTGCGGCCGCCGCCACGTTCGACATCCACATCGACAGGAGCAGCGTGGCGACCGCAGCCATCACGACGAGTCGTATTGGCCGGCCGCGCGAGAGGCGGATTGCCAGTGCGGCCACCATTCGGTCGACTCCCTGCGCGGTGGCCGCCGCCGCCAAGGCGAAGCCGCCGAGAAAGAGGCCGAGGACCGGATCCACCGACCAGCCAACGACATGAATCACGGTGAAGGCGGCGCTCGACGTCGCGAGCAGGAGGGGCGTGGCCAGCCAGAGCAGGACCGTTGGCACCCACATCGGGACGAGTTCGCCGATCCAGAGGACGATGCACACCGCAGCGATGATGGCAGCACGCGTCGGCACGTCCCAGCGAAGTGCCACCGCAGCGACGCCAGCCGTCGCGCCAACGATCAGAACCAGCAGGCCAATCCGCGGAGAGCTGGTTCTCGCCGTGTCGTGTGACACCTGACTACCCCCTGCGCGTCGGCGTCATGACTCGTTGCGGCACACTCCGCCTCTGGCCTGCATGTCGTTTCGGTTCTCTCCTGACGGTCTCACTCACGCGCCGAACACGCGATCGACCGCCCAGGTGAGCGCCATCGCCACGGTGCTCCAGAACACGACCCTGACGACCTGCAGCGTCCTACGACCGGAATCCTATCACGACGTCATCGCTCGCGGACATCAGTCGTGACGCATCTGGTCAGTCCTCCTTGTCGTCCGCTTCAGTTGATCGACGTGATTCGATCATGAGGGCGTCGCCAGGAGCCGCGTCAGGTCGCACTTCGGTGTGGCGCACCTGCCCGCCCAGCAAGCCTGTGTACGCCATCATGCCACTGATGACGGCAGCGCCAGCCAACACGCCCATCGATGCCCGATGCGGCAGCGGCTCCCGACGCCAGCGCACCAATGCGGCCAGCGAGATCAGGCCAAGCGCGACCGCCGCATAGAATGAGAGCTCAGCGAACTCCTCGTGTTCGTGAATGACCTCACGAAGCACGCCCGGAAACTGACGGATGGCGTCCTCAGCTGGCTCGCCCGTGTAGTTCGCCGCCGCCGCAGCCATACCGACGATGACGAGGAGCACGAGCGCCACGCGTCGCAGGACATCGGGCGCGTACCACAGGGACGCAACGAGGAGCGCGAGCGCGAAGAACGATCCGAGGATCGGCACGTGGTTCACGAGCAGATGAAGATGTGCGCCAGTCATACTTCGTGTTGCCGAGGTCGACGCGTGCGGTGTCGGTGGCAGAAGTGCACACGCATCCCGCACGGGCCCGAAGTCAACTGTCGTCACACCGCTCTTCTGCGTTGCGCGTGACTGCGACTCGAAAGGTACTCGTCGCGCGGCACCAGTGATCTGAGCAGGAACACACGGTGCCTGTCAACGATCACCTTGGGAGCACTGGAGGTTGCTGACGCTGTGCATCATGCGCTGCGACGCACATCTGCGCACTGATGAAGCCGTTGCTGACACTGATCAGCGCACAAACGAACTAACTCAGGTGGAAATCAGACGGTGAAGCAACGTGTTGCGGCACGTCGATGTAAGTGGTGCAGCGAGACTACCCAGGCCCGCAGTCTGCAGGTGCGGCGCATGCATGTTGCCACAGTTGCTCGCTGCAGCACTGGAGCGAGCGTCACGCGCGGGCACCGCCGGGCGGGAGATCGTCGGCGTAGGGCGATTCTGCAGGCGTAGCGCCACAGTACGCCACCGCTGCGACAAGGACGGTAAGACCCACGACCAGCCAATAGGTGCGTACATCAGAACCGACCGGCATGACCGGCGTCGCCAGTGACCACCAGTTGATCGCGGTGTGCAAAAGGAGTGCAGGCATGACGCTCAAGTGCGTGCCGATTGATATACGCGCGAAGACCATCGAGAGGCTGACGGTGCTGAGAAGGAAGGGTATGATCGGAAGATGGCTTTGCGCCGTGCCTGACATGAAGAAGAGCGGGTAGGTGCCACGCACTCCAGATCACGCCGATGATCACACTCGCCAGGCGCCAACCCATCGCGGCAGACAGCGCGGGCAGGGCATAGCCGCGCCAACCGAACTCTTCGCCGAGTGGACCTCCGATGACGGCGACGAGGGCGAATTGCCCTATGGCCATCGGGATATGTCCCGCTATCGGCGACGGCGGGATATCTGCTCCAAGCGCTGCATGAATCGCGAGTGCCGACAGCATCAAGACCGGAGGAGCCGCGAATGCCAGTGCGTACCACCACCAACCGATTTGCCACCGCAGGCATCGAAGGACCCATGTGAAGACGCCAGCTCGGCCGTAGAAGACAAGGGTCACCACGAGTAACGACAGCCCTGGCCCGAACGCGGCCGCGACGAAGAGAAATCCGCTCTATCCGGATTGCTGGGCTTGCAGCCGCGACGCGAGCCACCACAGCCCCCAGCTCCAGGCAAAGGTCGCGCCGAAGAAAGCGACAACGGCTTTCGTGCAACTCGCGCGCGCGCGACCGGTTCGCGACGATGCCTTCGTGGCCAACACGTCCGCCGACACGAGGTGCGTCACGATCAGCCCCGGGCTTGGGGGGGTGCCGCCGGTGCGGCTTCACGGTGCTTTCGCGCATCGGCATACCTGCTGACGATCAGGGTGAGACACAGCGCAAGCGCTGCGACCGGCATCCCGTAATCCTCTGGTACACTGAGCTGCCGTGCCGCTGCAACGCCGACGAGCGACCACAGCACCGGTATGATCGACAGCCGGATCACCCACCTGCCGCGGGCCAGCATCAGCATGCCGAGGGTGAAAATCGTGGTAGGGCAGGGCGCGACCCCGAACATCGGTCCAGACAGCAGGCCGTGGCCTGCCCAGGAGCCCAGCAGTTCGTAGATCAGCAACGCGTAGGCGATGATCACGAGGCCGAGGACGGATCGAACGGAGCGCCCCACCTCGAACCGCAGATCGGTGGACCTGATCCCAGCCGCCGCCAACAGAACGGATTGCAGCAGAAACATCGCGGCGAACCCGCGAGCGACCGGGTTGATCGCAGAAAAGAACAGCAGGTGGTATCCGGCGCCGTTGATCGCCCACATGATCGCGAGCGCGAGTGCAATGACCCGTGTGGCGCCTGACCCGCTCGACCACGCCGCCACCACGGCCACGACGCCGAGGGCATAGACCAGAATCTGGAGTGGCCAGAGGGCCGCATTGTACGCCGCGAACACCGCGAAGAACTGCGCGGTGGTGAAGGGCGGCGCGAGCATCAGGCCAGCACCTCGGCAACGGCCCGACGCGCTGAGAACGGCAACGCGTCACCGTAACCAAATCGCATCACGATGTCCGGCCGTCGACCAGAAAGGCCGACGAGTGCAGCCAACTCGGGGCGCAGTCGTGCCACCTCAACGGGTTGGTTGATGTAGGCATGCTTGAGGCCGAGCGCGGTGGCTTGCAGTGAAAACCGCTGACTTGCCTGACCGGCACGTGCCCAGTGCTCCTTGTCATCGAGTTCACCGACGAAGACGGCGATGCCCGCCGATGATTCGATGTGCCGGGCGTACTTGTCGTTCTCGGAGTCAACCGTGAAGACGAGTTCAAACATGAGTGGACCGAGCCACTCCGGAAGCGTAGGATTTCCGCTCGTGGCGCTGAAGAGGCCATCGCCGGTCGCGATGGCTTCTCGCGGGCTGAAGCGGAGCCACGTCTTGAGCTCTCGCAGAAACGCCGCATCGGCCATCTGGGTGCTGTTGCCACTGACGACGAGGTCGCGCACCTGCAGCAGCTTTGGCCGCTCGGTGATCAGTACCAGATCGACGCCCGGTACGGTGGCTGATCCCCAGAGGATGCGAAGATCCGCAGCGCTCACGCGCCGAGCATTGAATTCCCCTCGAGTTGATTGGCGAAGAGGGATCGCGTCAAACAATGGCGAGACGCTCCTTCGTGTCGAACCAAACTCGAACGTGATGGAGCCGTCATCCGCGTGATTGAAGCTCGCCTCCCCTTGCCGACCCGATGCGCCGGCGGCGAGAGACAGGTTCTCCGCTGCGCAGCCAAGACTTGCGAACAGATGATGGTCGTCGGGATCCACGGCCGGCGTGCGGCGAGTGAAGTCCGGCAGAATGTCGATGCGACTGTCGTCAACGCGAAACCGCCACGGCTGCGCATTGTGCCCACTCGCCGCGAGGGTCGCATAGCGCACCAGGTCGCTCAGCGCGGGACTGCGTGCGAGCGCAGCGCGTGACGCACCGACCGACGCGTTGTAGGCTGTCATTGACCCCATCCGGCGCCGTTCGACATACGTCGCGCCCACTGCTGCGGTCGCCGCTACGGCGCCGCCGATCAACACGTCTCTCCGATTCATGACGCCTCCGCCAGAAGGCTGCAGCTATACGGCACAGCGGCGGACGGTCCATACCTCGCGATCAATCTCAACAGCTTGTCTCGGTGGCAGGCTCTTAGGATTGTCTCCCCTCGGATGCTGCCATGGGCGCTCGCATCTTTCGTGGCGATTGGTAGCATTTGCGGCCGCGTGTTGCCCGAATAGCGAACGTGTATGAACAGTCCATCGTTCGTCCTCCGTCATTCGTCGTGGTTCAGTCGCACTGCTCGTCCGCGCGCACTCGACCCGGTCGTGCGTGCAGTCCTGCCCCTCCTCGCGCATATCATTAGCCCGCAGTGCGGGGGTGGTGGTGCATACTACTTGCCGGACCCTCCGCATCCCCCCGAAGCCCAGATGTCCCGTGACAATTCCGTCCTGACATCTTCGATTGGAGCTTCGCCCATGCGTAACTCGGACACGACACCGCGCCGCTCGCCGCGGAGGAGGAAGCGATCATGCTGGAGGCAGTTACAATCGGCGGCCGCTCGCAGCGATCAGTTGCCGACGACACGACAATTCCTGGTACGCACGACCAGGTGCGCCGTGTCGTCGACAGAGCTGTCCGGGCTGACCCGTCACTGCTCGAGAGGTATCCAGACCTGAAGAAGACGAACGGCGTGCCGAAGGTCCTCGACGTGGCAGCGGCGGACGACGCCGTGCTGAGCACGATGGTCGCCGATGACCGGGCGGGACCAGCCTGCGGCGCGCGCTGCCACGCGTGACGACTATCGGTGTGGTCATCGCGGCGTTCGTGATCAGCGTGATAGTCGGTCGGCATTTCACCGCGACAGATTGACACCCTTCTGGCGTGGCGACGGACGCTCGGCCGGCAGGGCCGTCATCTCGTCGCGTCTCCATCGCAGGTACTCATGACCGGTGTTCTTGGCATGGCTCGCCGGTCATGCGCCGACGACGGACGCCACTGCTCTTTGTCAGGTGTCACCCGGGCACACCTAACCAGCGCAGGTCGCTCGCGTTCGCGACCGTGACAGGGCTCCTGATCCATGCATCATCCACTGGTCAGGACTGTGATCTTAGCGAGTACTCGATGACGCAGCCAGCACGGACGAGGTGGACCCGCCGCGCCGTCGAGGACGATTCACGATTCTTCGACGCAATTCCCGATCGCAACTCCATGCACGGGAATGGTGTAGGCGAAGTTGCGACGACGCGCGGTACGTCCGGTGCGTGGTGTTGTCACAGTTCAATCGCGAGACCGCTGCGCTGTGTCGGCGGTCCGAGGGCAATCCGGACGATGACACGAAACCGTCAGACACATGTGATGCCCAGGATTCGTGATGAACGCTGTGGTTGAGACGAACGCATACTGGTTGTGGCCGCGCTCCGCAGTATCTGTCGGGCACTCGTGAACGTCGAAATTGAGTCGGACTGCGTCGACGGGCAGAAGGCGACGACCGACGCTCGTACGTTCTCGAAGCCTCGCTCCGCCAGCCTGATGCTGGCCCACGCAGGCATCGTGGCAGCGCTGCTCGTTGGCTTGCTCGTGCTGTGGTTTGCTCGCGACGTGCTGCTCCTCGGTTTCGCAGGCGTGCTGCTGGCGGTCTTCCTGCGCACCGTCGCCTGCTGGATACACGACCGCACACGACTCCCGACAGGCGTCGCGCTCGCCGCGATCGTCGTCCTGATCGTCGGTGGCATCGCAGTGATGTTCTGGGCGCGCGGGCCTGCCATCGTGGCCGAGCTCGACGCCTTGCGTGCGGATACTCCGCAAGCGGTGGCATCAGCGAAGGCGCGATTGCAGCAGAGCGACTGGGGACGTCGGCTGGTGGCTGAGATGCCGGCGGCGAAGGACGTTCTGCCAAGTCCTCGATCAGCCATGAGCAGTGCGACGGGCGTCGTCTCGCAGACGTTCGGGGCTCTCACGAACGTCGTGGTCATCTTGTTCCTCGCCATCGCCTTCGCGGCAACGCCGCGTTCGTACGTCTCGGGTTTACTCGCACTCGTGCCACCACGCCACGAGGCACGCGTACACGAGGTGCTCAGGCGCGTGACCGAGACCCTCTGGTGGTGGATGCTCGGTCGCCTGCTGTCGATGGCGGTGATTGGCGTGACGACGGGCATCGGGCTGTGGCTGCTCGGCATCCCACTGGCGGTCACGTTGGCGGTCATCGCCGCACTGCTGACGTTCATCCCCAACATCGGCCCGATTCTCGCGGCCTTGCCCGCGGTGCTGCTCGGCTTGTCGCAAAGCCCGCGCACGGCGCTGTACGTGGTGTTCCTGTATCTGGGCGTTCAGGCGGTTGAGACCTATGTCCTCGGGCCGGTGGTCGACCGTCGGACGGTGGCATTGCCTGCGGCGCTGACCGTGCTCGCGCAACTGCTGCTCGTGATGGCCGGCGGCATTCTCGGCGCGGCGCTGGCCGTGCCTCTCGCCGCGGTCGCCCTGGTGGTCGTCACGATGCTCTACGTGGAAGACGTGCTCGGGCGAAAGCCGAACGAGATGCCATAGCCCGACGGATCTGTTGACAGCGCTGAGCAGTATGGCGCGCGGGCTCGGTGCGCCGCTCGACGTGAGGTCATCGCTAGTGGAACCTGATCAGACGCGGGTCAGCAGCGCCCACGTGAATCGCTGCTCGGCCCCACCGGGCGTTCGATGTCCATCGCCGAATCCGCGACGGAGCGAGAATGCTGGCCCGAACTCCGCCGCCAGATCGTCCGGACTGTAGCGTCGTACGTCGAGCCCACTGCACCGCGTCGGCCCGTCGGGAGCGAAAGTGCCGATGACGACCGTGCCTCCCACGCGCACCGACCTGGCTGCCGTCGCGATGTAGCGCGCGCGGTCGCTGTCGTTCGTCAGGAAATGGAAGACAGCGCGGTCATGCCACAGGTCGTAGCTCGCCGCCGGGAGGTCCAGTCTCGTGATGTCCCCTTCGATCCAGGTCACGTGCTCCGCTGCATCACCCGTGCGGGTGCGCGCGCGCGCGAGTGCCGCCCCCGACAGATCGGCGACCGAAACGTGTCCCGCGCCATGCGCCATGAGTTCTCCGGCAAGTCGCGAGTCACCGCCGCCGACGTCGATGACGGCGCTACCGGCGCCCAGCCCAGCCTCGAGCAGGAGCGCCAGTGACCGGGTCGGCGACGCTTCGTACCAGCTGACGGCGTCTGTCGGCTTGGTCTCATACACGCCTTCCCAGTGCGCCTTGCGTGCGGTCGACGATTGCTCTCGAGGGAGGTCTGGCGTCATGGATGTAAAGTGCGTCTCCGCCACGTCGGGCGGGAGCTGCCGAGGTTGACGCCAGGTGTCGCAGTGACTGCGCACCGCGTCGGAACCATTGGCGTGTCAGGTAGCCGCGCACGTGACTGCCCGCTTCGAGGATCGGAGGTCGAGGCGACCTCGTCGAATACGCGATGCCGCTCTTTCGTTTGTTGTCGCGACCGTCCTGCCCTTCGTCCCGAGGCTTGTGGCGATTGCCGCGTGAGGGTAGCGTCGCAGGTATGCGGCGCAGGGCGAAATCCGAGGCGTACTCCGCCAAGCAGGGGTCGCCGGCGCTCGTCCGACGATCGGCACGCGCCGCGTGTCGCACGATCCTCACGACGTCGCTGCTGGTGGCCGCGGGGTGCGGTGAATCGGCACGCACCGACATACCAGTCGAACCGCCCGCATCGCGTCGAGGTGTGTACCCTGGAATCAGCGCCAGCCTCACCATCGATGCCGACGCGCTGGACAACTACGCTGACCCGTTCATGCCGGTGCACCTGCGGCAGCTGGCACCGCTCGACAATACGCCGGCGGACAATCCGATCACCGATGCGGGGGCGACGCTGGGGCGCGTACTGTTCTTCGACAGGCAGCTGAGCCTGCGAGGCACGGCGTCCTGCGCCAGTTGTCATCTGGCAGCGGCGGGGTTCGGTGATACGGTGCGATTCAGTACCGGGTTTGCCGGTCAGCAGAACCTGCAGGCGCAGTCGATGCGACTGCTGAATCTCCGATTCTTCAAGCCAGGCACGGGATTCTGGGATCGCCGCGCGCCCAGCCTCGAGGAGCTCGGCACTGCACCGATCCGCGATTCCGTGGAAATGGGCTTCACCAGCGACGTGGGCGGCATCGACTCGCTCTTCCGGCGCATGCGAACGCTCCCGTACTATCCCGAACTCTTCATGCTGGCGTTCGGCGATAGCACGATCTCCGATGACCGCCTCCGGCGCGCGTTGGCGCAATATCTGCGCAGCCTCGTCTCGCGTGACAGCCGCTTCGATCGTGCCGCAGCGCAGGCGCCCGTGAACACGGTGACAAACCGACCGGCCCTGCGCCTGCCGTTCGGCGCGTTCACCGCCGAAGAGAATCGTGGAAAATTCCTGTTTCTCGCGACACCCACTGAAGGCGGAGTGGCATGCTTCAATTGCCACACCATTCCCACGTTCAATCTGGCGCCCGGATCAACCGGTAACGGCCTCGATGCCGGTGAAACCCGGCGATTTCGTGCCCCGTCACTGAAGAGCGTGGCCACGTCGCGGCATTTCATGCACGACGGGCGGTTCTCCTCGCTCGAGCAGGTCGTCGAGTTCTACAACAGTGGCATTCAGGAATCGCCGGTGCTCGATCCGAGGCTTCGCGACGCCGCAGGATTCCCGCAGCGGCTGCGGATGGCATCGGCCGACAAGGCCGCGCTGGTTGCGTTCCTTTCGACGCTGACCGATGACGTGGCAGAGACGGATCCCCGCTACCGGACGCCGTTTCGTCACTGATTGCTGCCCAGCTGACGAACGCGACGTCGGTCGTGGGGCACCTCGCAGGCGATGAAGCAACGTGAGGGCGGCGCAACGGTGCACGTTGCGCCGCCCTCACTACGATGTCACGACTCTCCTGCCTGCAGACGGAGGTTCGACACCAGAGTGCAATCAGCGCGCGTGACGACGCCGCGCGACGAGCACCAGTCCGCCCAAGCCCGTCGCCATAAGCAGATACGTGGACGGCTCAGGAACGACGTTGATCTGGCCACGGATCTCACCCGCCGGGAACTGCGTGGTGTGCAGGTTGAAGTAGCCATTGCCGGACAGCAGCACATTGGCCTGCGCCATGTCGATGTTCAGCACCGCATTCATGATCGATCCGCCACTGCCATCAGCCGTGGTGGTGATCAGGTTCCGAATGTCGATGATGACCGGCCCGCTGATGCCGACGGCGCCGTTGTGGATGTGCGCGATCGTCAGTGGCGCGAGCAAGCCCTGAAAGGTCAGGTTGATCGTGATCTGCGTGCGCGCCGCGTTCATCAGCACGGTGCCGTTGCCGAATGCCGGCGTGACGCGCGGCGTCGGGGCTTCCTGTGCGCCGTTCAGGAACGACACGAAACTGGTTTGCGCCTGGGCTGCAGAAGCGCTGGCGCCAGCGACCAGCACGGCGACGGCGGCGGTGCGAAGTGACTTCAACATCGTCATCGGTCTCTCTCCGACTGAGGATCGACGCCCAGCGCGTCTCGACGCGAGGTGTCACGGTCGTCCCGGGGCAGGAGCACGCGGGGTCGTGTGGGACGAAGCACGTGACCGCCGGCGCGGTGCCAACAGCGATCTCAGCCGCGGCGATCGCCGTGCACGGTCGGTGGCTGCGCGCTCATCGGCCTCGCGCCGAATGGTCGTCGCAGCGTCAGCACGGCGAGGAGCACGCCGGGCAGCACGGCGCGGACGATCTGGTCATCGGGCTGTGCTGTCGGGAGCAACGTCGTGCTCATCGTGTTCCTCCGTGCCATACGGCACGTGCGGGGAGATGTGGAGGACGTGCGTGCATCGGTCGCCGACGAGCGCGCCACGACCACAACGTCACGTAATTCGCTCTGAATGAGCAGTGCAGCACGCACAGGGCGCGGGTGCCTGCACGTTGCACGTCAGCGCTTCGTCTGAAATCTCAGCTGGATCGCGGACTTGCCACCGGTGAGCGGGGAAGCCGCACAGTGAAACACGTCCCGTCTGTGTCCGTCGATGTCACGGTGATCTCGCCGCCATGCGCACCGACGATCTGCTCGGTGATGTAGAGGCCCAAGCCAAGATGTGACCCGTCGCGGCCGGTGGTGCGCCCAGGCTGCAACCGCTTGTATGGGCTGAACAGCGTCGGCATGGCGCTTGGATCGATGGGCTCCCCGTCGTTGCACACTGCAATCGTCACCGTGTCGGCGCTCTCACCACGTGCCACAACGCGGACCGGGGTGTCGACCGCGCCGTGCTGGACAGCGTTGCCGAGCAGGTTGGCCAGGACCTGTCCCAGTCGGGCTGCATCGAATGCGCCACGGAGATCGCCAGACCGCTCGACGACGAAGGTGTGGCGGTCGGAGAGACTTCGCGCGTCATCCACCGCGTCTTCGATGACCCGGTGGAGGTCGACATCGCGACGATGCACCTCAACGCCCGCACCGGCTCGCGTGCGGGTGAAGTCGAGCAGGTCGTCGAGCATGTGCGTCATGCGCTTCGCACTTCGGGCGGCGCGGGTGATGAGCGGCGACTGTGTCGGGTCTGCTGAGTTGATCACAGCCAGATGGTCCATCACCAGTGCGACGGTGCTCAGTGGTGTGCGCAAGTCATGGCCGAACATGGCGATGAACAGCTCCTGCGCGTCACGGACGCCGGTGTGGTACCGGACGACGGAATCACCCACCGCCTGATCGATGGCCGCATGAAAGCGAGCCAGATCGTCCAGATCTGCTGACGTCCGTGCGCCGCCCTCCGCCGTCCATAGTTGCACCACCCGGGCACGGAGGGCGCGGAATTCCCCGGTCATCTCCGTCACGCTGAAACCGCGGGTTGCGCGGTCGGAACCGTGTGCTTCGGCGGGGCCTGTCAGCTCGGGGCTGTCAGGAATGGCGCCATCTCTCACCTCCGCAGCCGTCCGCTGGGTTCGCAGCGTGTGCGCGATGGCAGTCAGCATCTCCCCGGCATGATCGCGCAGTGCGTTGACGGGGAGCCCGGCAGCGCTGGGCAACGTCTCTGCGAAGCGCACCCAATCCACCAGGATCTCCGTGGCGTGCGTCTCAAGAAAATCGGCGAGGTGCATCGGTATCGGAACAGGTATCCATGCGCGGACGTCATCGCAGCGAGCGAGACTGGAGCTTCAATATGGCTGATGATGCTGGCGGGTGCGCCCGATGAGTTTGATATTATATCGACGAAGCTCGTCGACGTCCGGAACTCCGTGGCCGTCATTCGCCCTGCCTACGCTGCCACAAGGACTTGCGATGCCGACGACCGTGAACAATCTGGCTCGTGCGTACCGCTTCGTTCAGGAGGCGTCGCCAGACGGGTTCACACTGTTCACGCCGGTATTCGATCACGAGCACAGCGTCGTCGACTTCAGCTACGTGTACGTGAATCCCGCAGGCGCGGCGATGGTCGGGCTTGCTCCGGCGGACCTCGTCGGCGAGCGGATGTCGGTGAAATTTCCCGGTGTCGTCGCGTCGGGTATCCTGGCTGGTTACACCCGTGCCTTCGACACCGGTGAGCCGTGGTCGCACGAATTGTTGTACGAAGATCACGGCACAACCGTGGGCTTTCGCATCACCGCGGTGCGCGCGGGTGATGCCATTGCCGTGTCCTATGCCGACATCACGTCGAAGCTTCAGGCGGAGCGCGAGCGCGACCTGCTGCTCACGCGGACCTCACAGCTGCAAACGGTGACCAGCGAGCTTGCCACGGCGGTCGCTGAATCTGCCGTCGCGCAGATCGCTGCCGATTCGGTGCGACGATGTGCGCTCGCGCGGTATGTGTCGATTCTGGTGACAGACGGGTCGGGCCAGTCACTGCGGTTCCTGGCGGCGGCTGACCTGCCAGCATCCATGCACGCAGAGCTGCTCGAGCTCCCGGTGGCCACGCCGTGGCCCGCCACGACGGCGTTCCGGACCGGCGCTCCCGTCGTGGTCACCGATCTCGAGGACATGCGTTCGCGCTTTCCAGATGCCGCAGCAGTCGCCATCAACCTCGGTGTTGCTGCAACGGTGTCCGTGCCGCTGCAGCGCAACGGCGTGATGTTCGGTGTCATGGCCGTCGACTTCGGAGAATCGCAGACACGACAGGCGCTCGACTCCTTGCTCCCGCTGCTGACAGCCATCGCCGATCAATGCACGTTGGCGTTGGACCGGGCGCAGCTCATTCAGCGAGAACGGATGGCTCGGCGTGACGTGGAGCTCGCGCTCGATGCTGCAGCGCGCGCCTCCGAGGACAAGAGTGCGTTTCTGGCGGAGGTCAGTCACGAAGTAAGGACGCCGCTGCAGTCGATCAACGCCTACACGATGGTGTTGCTGAACGAAGCGATCGGGCCGTTGTCCGACCAGCAACGTGAAACACTGCGCCGCATGCAGATGGGGACGGAGCGAATCCGCAGGTTGGTCGACGACGTGCTTGACTTCTCACAGCTTTCCGTCGGGAAGCTGGCGGTGGGCGCCGAGGGCGTGTGCCTACGCGAGGCCATACACAGCGCGGAGTCCATCGTCGCCCCACATCTCACGGCGGAACACCTCACGTTGACGACAACATGCAACGTTGGCGCACATGCGTGCGCATGGGCTGACGCGCATCGTGTACAACAGGTGCTGCTGAACGTGCTGACGAACGCGATCAAGCATTCCGAAGCCGGGGGCCGCATCGTACTCACCGTGCGCGACGGCGCGGCATCGGCCGACGGTTCCGAGACGGTGCTGATCGAGGTCGAGGATTCGGGTCAAGGCATACCGGCGGACCAGCTCGAGACAATCTTTGAACCCTTCGTGCAATTGTCGAAGGGCGACGGCGGTGCAGCGAGCCGTCCACACAGCGCTCCGGGTGTCGGGCTCGGCCTCACTATCAGCCGCCAGCTGGCTCGTCGCATGGGCGGTGACCTCGTGGCTGCCAGCGTCCCGGGCCACGGCGCCGTGTTCACGTTGACGCTGCCTCGGATGCGCCCGCGATAACGGCGTTGGTGCGACCCGGTCGCGTCAGTCGTGGTGCGGTCCTGACATCGGCGAATCTCCGGCATCGGTTTCGGCGACTGCTGCAGCGAGCGGTCCGCCGTGCGCATCGGCTGGAGCGCATGCCCGACGATGCTCCTGCTTTCACAGGCGGTCGGCTGGAGAGCGGTGTGTCTGGATATCCGGAAGCAACCGACCTCCGCCGCATGGTGGACGATGCCGCGGATGAGTCCGCACCGGTGCGCGCGATCCATCGCGTATCAGTGATGGAAGTACCGGTCAGAACATGAGTGCGCTTGAATTCCGGGCGATGACGTTTTTGCGTTGGTGTGATTGAGGATGTGCCGTCGTGTTGCTGCGGACCACAGGGGCTCGCACCGTCGATGCTGACGAAATCGGGGAGGGGTCCATCAGTTTTATGCGGCTCGACGATGAAGACCCGTCGCCAGACGTACGTGCGGGAGATACGAACGGCGGTCACGCTGTACACGCATCGGCAGCGCTGCTCGCGCTGATCGACGATCATCCTGGATGCGTCTGCGTCATTGACACCGACGGGCGCATCGTTCGGTGCAGCGCCGGCGCGGAGTATGTACTTGCCGATGCGCGGCCGCTGATCGGCCGATCCTTCGCCGATGTCGCGCGCCTCTCCTGGTCGGCGGCGATGGCAACGGCCCGCATCACCAGCGTGCGTGACGCGCTGGTTTCAGCGTCGCGCTCGTCATCGATCGGGACGTCCAGCCGCAATGCCGATGCGACCGTTGCAGCCGGCGACTGGCGTGCGTTCGAGGTGCAGATCGAGGACGGGCGACCAGGCGTCGTCTGCATCTTCGGCGGTGACCGCCTCGACGATTCACCGCACCAGCGTCTGCGTCGCGTGCGCTCGGCGAGTGAGGCGGCAGGGCTCGGCATCTGGTCGTGGCTGAGCACGAGCGACACGGTCATCTGGGAGAACGACCAGCCATACGAGATTCTGGGTATCCCGCGCGGTGCGCCCCCGGTGACCGCGGCAGAGTTCGAGACGACATTCGTTCTGCCAGCCTATCGGGCGTGCTTCGCCGCGACGCGTCAGGGTGCGGCCGGACAACACGCGCCGATTCGCTTTCACGGACCGATTCGACGGCGTGATGGGGCAACGCGTTGGGTGGAAATTCTCGGTGAGCACCTGCCGGAGTCCGAGCCAGGCTCGGGCCGGTATCTGGGCACCATCCGCGACATCACGAACCGAAAGGTGGCAGAAGAGCAGATCCGCGAGACCGAGGAACGCTCGGCGTTCGTGCGGCAGAGCAGCGGCGTTGGATTCTGGTACTGTGATCTCCCGTTCAGCGTGTTGCAGTGGGACGACCTCGTCAAGGCGCACTTTCATCTTCCGCCGGATGCGGTGGTGACGATGGACACGTTCTACGACCGCCTGCATCCAGACGACCGTGACATGACACGCGTGGCCATCGAACGCAGTATGGCCGAGAAGACGCAGTATCGCGTCGACTATCGCACGGTGCATCCGGACAGTGGCGAGATCTCGGTCATCCGGGCCATCGGACGGACCTTCTATGCCGACGATGGCACGCCAAGTCGTTTCGACGGCATCACGCTCGACGTGACGGAGCAGAAGCGCACCGAGTCTGAGCTTCGTGCGGCCGACCGTCGGAAGGACGAGTTTCTGGCCACGCTGTGTCACGAACTTCGCAATCCACTCGCGCCAATCCGTAACGGACTGGAGTTGCTTCGACTGGTCAAGACGCACGACACCATCGAAGCGACACGATCCATGATGGATCGGCAATTGACGCAGCTCGTGCGGCTCGTCGATGATCTGCTCGACGTGAATCGAGTGAACAGCAACAAGGTCCAGCTGCGGCGTACTCACGTCGCGTTGCGTGACATCGTGACCGCTGCCATCGAGACGAGTCGCACGGTGGTCGAGGGTGCCGGGCACCGCTTGTCAGTGGTGCTGCCGGATGAGCCGGTCTGGCTGTATGGGGATGCCACGCGGCTGGCCCAGGTCGTGTCCAATCTCCTGCACAACAGTGCGAAATACACACATGTCGGTGGGCACATCGCCATAACCGTCACGTGCGATGCCGACGCCGTCGTCATTTCCGTCAAGGACACCGGCATTGGCATTCCCAGCGATATGCTGGCGACGGTCTTCACGATGTTCAGTCAGGTGGACCGCGCACTGGAGAAGACGACCGGAGGGCTCGGGATCGGCCTCGCCCTCGTGAAAGGGCTCGTCGAACTCCATGGCGGCCGGGTGGAGGCGCGCAGTGCCGGCGACAACGCCGGGAGTGAGTTTCTGGTCTGGCTCCCCGCCGCCGGGCCGCCGACGTCGATACGCCAGTCGGCCGGTGAGCAGCCCCGACAAACCGTCGCCCACCGTCGCATCCTGATCGCCGACGATAGCGTGGATGCCGCGGAATCGCTGGCACGTCTGCTCGAGACGGCGGGGCACGATGTGCGCGTCGCACACGATGGCGTCGAGGCGGTGGATGTCGCGGCCGAATTCCGCCCGGATCTCGTCATTCTGGACATCGGCATGCCTCGACTGAACGGCTATGACGCGGCGCGCCGGATCCGGGCTGAGCCATGGGGGAGATCGGCGACGCTCGTCGCGCTGACGGGATGGGGGCAATCAGACCACCGGACACAGAGCGCAGCAGCTGGGTTCGATCATCACCTCGTCAAGCCGGTCGTGATCGACGAACTGACGGCCGTGATCTCGGCGAGAGGTCGGTGAAGAAGCCGGAGCCGAAGTGGACGTGTTTCACGGTGACGGTACCGCGGTGAACGAACGGCGCGTGCGTCAGCGCCTCGCGCGTGGCGGCATCGCGACTTCGAAGAGGCGTGGCCACAACTTGCCCGTGAGCAGCAGGCGTTTCGTGATCGAGTCGTAGGCGATGCCGTTCGGCACACCACCGCGCAGACGGAGTGCGTCGCGTTCGGCGGCCGGGAGCAGCGCGCTCACGTCGAGCCACCCAGTGACGTGCCCCGTGACGGGATCGATCCGGGCGATGAAGTCGGTCTGATAGACGTTCGCGAGCAACTCGCCGTCGACCCATTCGAGTTCGTTCAGCATCCAGACGGCGCTGTCGGCCTCGGTGACCTTGAAGGTGCGAACGACGGAGAACGTATTCGGATCGATCACCCTGATCTGATCACTGCCGTCGCTGAGATAGAGATGGCTGCCGTCGCTGGTCAGGCCCCAGCCTTCCCCGTCATAGGAGACGCTGTCGATGGGTGCGAGAGTCCGGGCGTCGTACACGATGCCGAGTCCACCCTGCCAGGTGAGTTGCACCAGTTGCTGTCCGACCACGGCGATGCCTTCACCGAAAAGCGGTGCGGGCAATGGAGTCCGCGCGCGGACGGTGCCGGTTGCGCGGTCGACGACACGCAGATCGGACTGACCCGCCACACCGGTGCCTTCGTACATCCGTCCGTCGTGCAGCAGCAGCCCCTGCGTGAATGCCGCCGTGTCGTGCGTGGTGCTGGCGAGTGCACGCAACGTGATACGCGGCGTGGCGGCGTCGTAGGGGATCGGAGGCGGTGTGGCGTCGGCGTTGGTGCGCGTGGTGAAACGTGCCGAGAGCGCGGCCGCGCCCGGACTCTGCTCCGTCTCCGGCGCCGTGCATCCGGTGAGGCAGAGCACGGCGGTGAGGGCGGGAGTGATGAGCGGGTGGATTCGCATGCGCACATACAACGCGGCGCCGACGCGGCGGCACAAGGGCCGGGTCTTGACAACAAGTGTAACAGGTTGCATGGTACACTTATGCTTCCATTCCCCGTGGTGATCCAGCCCGGCGAGTCGCCCGTCAAGCAGGTCGTGTACGCGGCGTCCAAGGCCATCCTCGCCGGCGTCATGCGCGCCGGTGATCCCTTTCCCTCCGTCCGTGACCTGAGCGAGGCGCTCAAGCTGCATCCGAACACGGTGCAGAAAGTGGTGGCCGAGCTGGTCCGGGACGGGTTTCTGGCGGTGCGACCGGGTGTGGGGACGGTGGTGACCGCCGGTCCGCGCGCACCCGACGAGGACCGGCGCCGCGCCTTGCACGCCAGCGTCGAGCAACTGGTGGTCGAGGCACGACGGCTCGGCATGCAGTGCGACGCGCTCGTGTCGGACGTCGAGACGACGTGGACGGCGGTGTTCGGTGCCGCGCGACTGACGGGCACCGATGGCGGGGCCGTCGCAGGGCCACGGCGCAGCGGTGGGAGGTCACGATGACGCACGTCGCGGTGGAGGGCGTGTCGTATCGCTATGACGGCCGCGGCGATGCGTTGCACGACGTATCGCTCGAGGCACCGTCGGGTGCGATCCTCGGACTGCTGGGTGCGAATGGCGCAGGCAAGACCACGCTGCTCCAGTGCTGCGCCGGCCTGCGCGAACCGATCAATGGACGTGTGCTCGTGGACGGCGTGAGCAGTGCACGACGTGCGCTGATCGTGAGCGGTGTGATCGGGTATGTGGCCGAGTCGGTGCGGCTGCCGACCGACATGACGCTGGCGCATCTGGAGTGGTGGATCGCGCCGTTGCACCGGCGGTGGGATGCGGCGCTGGCCACGTCGCTGCGTGAGCGATTCGGGCTCGATGCATCGCGCAAGCTGACGACGCTGTCGCGTGGTGAATACATGAAGGCGGCGTTGCTCTGCGCACTGGCGGCGCAACCGCGTGTGCTGATCATGGACGAGCCGTTCGCCGGTATCGACGTGGTGACGAAGGACGAGATCCTGCGTGGGCTGCTGGCGACGGCAGGAACGTCAGGCACGACGATGCTGCTCGCGTCGCACGACATCGCCGAGATCGAATCGGTGCTGAGTCATGTGGCGATCATGACCGCCGGACGGGTGCGGGTGTCGGGATCGATCGAGTCGGTGCGTGAGCGGTATCGTCAGGTGACGATGGTGGGCGGTGATGCGCTGCTCGATGCATTTGCCGGCGAACAGCGCTGGCTCGAGATGGAGCGTGCGGGTCGCATGCTGCGCATCGTGGCCGATGGTGAGCGGACGCCGCTGGATGCGGGAATGCTGCAGCGGCGGTTTGCGGAAGCGGACTCGATCACGGTCGAGGATCTGTCGCTGAGGGAGCTGTTCTCGTCGGTGGTGCGTGGGACGCGGGGTGACACGACACGGGCGGAGGCGGCATGACGTGGACGCGACAGGTGGTACATGTCTTCGGGCGTGATCTGCGCCGGACGTGGCTCCTGCTCTGGCTGTATGGTGAGTTGCTGTGCCTCACGGTGGCGCGGGCGCTGGAGTGGACGCCGGCGATGCACGCCGCGTTGGCGTCGGTGGGCTGGATCACTGCGGGGTTCGCGGTGCTCGCGACGGTGCGTGTCATGCTTGCCGACGACACGACGCGCGCCGACGCGTTCTGGGCGGTGCAGCCGCTGCCGGCTTCCGTCGTGGCGGCGTCGAAGTTGGTGTACGTGCTGTCGCTGCTGGCGGCGTATTGCGTCGCAATGCTCGTGATCCGCTCGGCGTGGGAGCTCGATCCAGTCAGCTGGGGTGGCGCTGATGGGCTATACCCGGTGTTGACTCTTGTCCTGCTGGGCATGGCGCTCGCGACGTCGACCGTCGGGACGATGACGAGCGTCGGCGCACTCGTCGCGGGCACGCTGGGTCTCGCCATCGTCATTCGATTTGTCGTCGACATCCCGCCGCAGAGCATGCCGGCGTCCGCCTGGTGGACTGCGGTGACGGTGCTGGCGCTCGGCTGTGGCGCTTTCGTCGTGCGACGCTACCGGCTGCGTGAGACGACGGTGCTGACGCGCAGTGCGGCGCTCGGTACGGCTGTCGTCGCGATGCTGTTTCCGTTGTTCGGCGTGCGATCGATGCCGGGTGTTACGGCGTGCGAGTATGACCCGGCGCATTCGCTGGACTCGATCACGCTGACGCTGCCGGTGACCAAACCGCTCACCTGTGATGGCAGAGAGCTCACCGTTCCGATTGCGGTCGGTGCGCCGCTTGGGTGGCGCGTCGAGATGATGCGCCCGACGCTCAGCGTGACGCGGGACGATGGCGCCGTCGTGTCGTTGTCCGCGCCGCGGTGGATGCAGCTGGCGGGTGGTGGAGGCCCGCTCCTGCCGACCGACCGCGATCGCCACCGCATGAGTGTGCTGGGCGTCGAACCCGATATCCCGCTGCTCCGGACCGGCATCGTCTTCCCGGTACCAGCTGCCGACACCGATGGTCTTTGCGGTCGCATCGCACGGGTCGCGATGCGCATGTGGGTCAAGACGGGAACGGGTGTCGAAGTGATGCGTGTGCCGCTGCGCACCTTGGGTAAAGCGACCGTGTCAGGCTACCGGGCACGCGTGGTCTCGCGCGTGTTCATGGATTCGAGCGTCACCATCAGGGTTCATGTCTCCCGGATAACTGACGACGCCAAGGGTTTCGCCGTTCTTGGCAATTTCTCCTTCGCACTGCTGAACACTGCGCGTGGAGAGGTGATCGGGTTGCGTGACGTGCGCGTGGACGAAGCGACGTGGACATCGGCGCTGCCAGGGGGATTGCGGCATTCGGGCCTCACGTTCGACCTCGAATTGTACGACGGGAGATCTGCACGGATCGGCGGGCTTGTATCGTGGCGCGACAGTTCCGTGTTGCTGATCACCGCACCGAAGGAAGAAGGCCGTGGATGGCGCAGCAGTCCCATCGTCACGGTTCCGTAGTCGGCGTAACCAACACTCCACATCAGGATGACACCATGAGCGAGCAGACAGGAATTGACCGGATCTGCACTCTGGAGCGGCAGGTGCAGTGGCAACGACAAATGTTCGTCGCGGGTCTTCTCGTCATCGGCGTGATGGGTTTCCGTCGCCAGCCGACCACCAGCGACGAAGTGCGCACCAAGCGGCTCGTGGTGGTGGATGATTCCGGCCGTGCACGCGTCGTGATCGATCAGGATCCGGCAACCACCGACCGGCGATCACGGAGTTCGGGCGTCACGCTGTACGACAGTACCGGCGCCGAGCGTGGCGGGATGTCGACGATGGACGACGGCGGTGTGGTGATCGCGTTGGATGCTCCCATGGGCGTTGGCTCGCCGATGCGCGACCGGATCGGACTCGTGGTCAATCCCGATGGGTCGTCGCACGTGATGCTGATCGACAACAAGACCCGCGCCGTGGCCAAGCTGCAGTCGGACGGCAATGGCGGAGGAGGCGTGCAGGTGTTCCAGTGGGAGGAATCGCCGAGTGTGGTGCGGATCCGGACGCTGACCTACGACGGTGAGCGGCGCGACTCGGTTGTGCGGAGCCCGCGGCGGTGAGTCGCG
>JAYWIJ010000121.1:0-3429 GCA_043788935.1 Gemmatimonadaceae bacterium
GCACTTCGCGCTATCTCGGCCGCTTGGCCGCCGCGGCGTCCGACACGGCACGCGCCACGTCGCGCACGCCCTGCGCCACGGCGCTGATCGTCTCGCTCAGCATCGGCTGACCACCCGCGCCAAGCGCACCGCGCGGGAGCGGGGCGTGCTCGAGTCGGTCCAGCAGCTGCTCCAGTGCCAGCTGCGCACGCTCGGCCTGCTTCCGATGTCCCTTGATCATGGCCCAGCCGCCCGCGCTCATCGCGCCGAACGGCACGGCGCCGAATGCGACGAAGAGCGGCAGCATCGCGATCGGAGCGAGCACACCGCCGATCACCACCGCCGTCGTGCCGAGCAGCATGCCGGCGGCGCCCAGTGCGATGCCGCTGGTGCGGCGCTGGCTGCGCAGGTTGCCGATGTCCGCGTCGAGCCGGACGGCCGTCCGCCCGTCACCGATGGCGCTGACGGTCACCGCCACTTCGTTCGCCTTGGCGAGTGCCGCCGCCGCCTGATTGCCACGCAGGCTTCGGTCGAGCTCTGCGAACACGCCGCCCTTCTGCTCCCACGTGCGGCGGTTGCCGAAGCGACGCTTCACCTGCATGCGGTAGTCGCTGCGCATCCACTCCTCGAGCGCGGCAAGGATCGCCTCCGGCGGATGCGGAATCGCGCGCGTCACCGACACCGCGGCCGGACCCATCAGTCGCGCCTCGAAGCCGGTCTCCTCAGCCAGCACCACTCGCGTGCGCTCTTCGGCCATCGCCTGCCTGAGCGTCGCGGGGGAGAGCCCCACTTCCTTGCCGATCTCGATCAGCTGTGCCTCGCTCATTCCCTCCGGCGCATCACTCGACTGCGCCGACAGCTCCGATGCGCGCGCCAGAACCCGCTCGAGCGCGGCGCGGTCGAGGAGGGCAGGCGAAGTCGGAACGGGAAGTGAATCCTTGTCGTCAGGCACGGGTCACGGTGCAGAAAGAATGGAAATGGGCAAGAATCGTCATCGTATCAGACAGCTCACGTGCACGATCGGGGTTCGTTTCCGACCCGGTCCGGTACCCGCATCGTACGCCTCGCCGACGACGAAGTGTCATCCTCCCGCCGGCACGTCACGCCCTGCCGGCAGGGAAAGCCCTGACTGCACTCGTGCGCTGATTGCGATCATGGGCAATGCCCGTGGGACATGCTCAGCCCAGCGACTCCAGCACCATCGCAATGCCCTGGCCACCGCCGATACACGCCGAGCCAAGGGCGTACTTCTTGCCCATCTGTCGCAGCGCGTGCGTGAGATGCGCGGCGATGCGCGCTCCGCTCGCTCCCAACGGGTGCCCGATGGCAATCGCCCCGCCATGCAGGTTGAACTTGTTCATTGGAATACCGAGCTCCTGCTGCACTGCCAGCGCCTGCGTCGCGAACGCCTCGTTCACTTCGATGAGGTCCATCTGGGCCAGCGACATTCCTGCTTTCGCCAACGCCGCGCGTGCCGCCGGCACGGGGCCGATGCCCATGATGCGCGGATCCACGCCGCTCACGGCCCAGCTCACGATGCGCGCGAGCGGTGAGAGCCCCCGCGCCTGCGCCCACTCCGCTCGTGCGATGACCAGTGCCCCCGCGCCGTCGTTGATCCCCGAGGCATTGCCGGCGGTGACGACACCGTCGGGCTTGAACACCGGACGGAGTTTCGCCAGCGACTCGATGGTCCCGTCGGGACGCGCGTGCTCGTCACGGGAAAAGTCGACGAGTTGCTTCGTTTTCTTGTCCATGACCGGCACCGGCACGATCTCGTCGCGGATCAGTCCGTTGGCCCACGCGTCACGCGTGTTCTGCTGCGACCGCAGCGCGAACTCGTCGGCGGCCTGTCGCCCAAAATGATACGTCGCTTCCAGATTCTCGGCCGTGATGCCCATCGGCGTCTGGCAGTACGAGTCGGTGAGCCCCTCGAAGAGCAGGTCTTCGAGCCTGGGCGCGGCACCGTACGACAGTCCCCAGCGCAGTCCGCGCGCCGCATGTGGCACGGTCGACATGCTCTCGCCACCGCCCACGAGGCAGATGTCGGCGTCACCCGTCATGATCTCGTGCGCGCCGTTGATGATGGCCTGCAACCCGGATCCGCACAGCCGGTTCACGGTCAGCCCCGGCACCTCGATCGGCAGTCCCGACTTGAGCGCCACGTGCCGAGCGAAATACACGGTATCGGTGGTGCTCTGGATGACATTCCCGAAAATGGAATGTCCGATGTCGGCGCCCTCGATACCGGCGCGTTCGATGGCCGCCTTCGCCGCCACGACGGTCAGGTCCACGGCCGAGATGTCGCGCAGCGTGCCCCCGAACGTGCCGAACGGGGTACGAACGGCGGAGAGAATGACGATGTCGGTGGCGGTGCCTTGAGTGCCCATGGAGATGCTGACGTGAGCGGACAGGTCAGGTATGGTGCCGGTCTTCGTGCCGGCGCGGTCGTGCGGGTGTCGCGGTGGTCGCGACGTATCGTTGGCGCAACTGTGTCATCAGGCCCGCGGATGCATCTTACCCCTTGCCGCATGAGCGGTGCCTCGAAGCGACCCACGGCATGATCATCGCCCTCGATCCGACCTTTCTCGCCGCGCTCGCCGACGTGCCTGCCCGTGCCTGGGCGGATTGGTTCGGCGATCTGCCCAGCGCTCCGTCACCGTCGCCCACGACGCCGGCTCACACACTCGTCGCCGCATTCCCGATCCCTCCGGCGCGCGGGCACGCCGCGTTCTGCCTCTTCGAGACGAACGCGGGACCGGCGATGGGCAGCCTGCATCAGGCGGCACTCCGTCGCTGGGCCGGGCCCGCGCCCGTCGGCGCGTTCGTGCTCCACGAGCAGCGTGATGCCGACGGCAGCGTCGTCTGGTCGCTGGCTTCCGCGTGGTCGGATGATGTCGTGCGGGCATGGCTGCGCGAAGCGCTCTCGGCCGGCGCCTCCATTCGCGCCGGTGAGTGGGAATGGGTGGCAGCGCCTGAACGATCGGTGGCGCACCGGTCAGTGACGGGGGAGTCGCGGCAACTTGGTGGCCGACGACACGATGTCGTGCTGATCGGCTCGAGCGCCGTGGCCATCGCGTATCGGCAATTGACGCGCGGCGCGTCGCCGGAACTCGATCTGCTGCGGCACCTCGAACGCGTTCCCGGCGTCAGAGTCTCTCCGACACTGCTCGGATCTGCCATCATCATGTCACCAAAGGGCGAGCGTACCGCGAGTGCGCTATTGGAAGATATTAACGCGGAGTCGTCTACCGTCAAAACCGTGGTCATCCATCGGCTCAGACGCGCCCTCGAGGGTGATCCGTCACTCCAGGCAGTCGCCCTCGACGACGTCCGCGCCGTCGGCGTCGCTACACGCGAACTCCACGCCGCACTCGGCAGACCGTTCGACAAGGGCATCATCGCCGGCGCCATCCCCGCCGTCGCTCGCGATGTCGAGGTCTGGGTGGCACG
>JAYWIJ010000122.1:0-3423 GCA_043788935.1 Gemmatimonadaceae bacterium
TGGCGGCGCTGGCATTGTACGCCGGTGAACTGAACACGATGGACGCCGGCTCGCTGCGGCTCTTCCGCTGGATCAGCTTCGCGCTCACGATTCCGTCACTCGTCTGGCCGGGCCGCGTGTTCTTCACCAGTGCGTGGGCCGCGTTGCGCACCGGGACGATCCACATGGACGTGCCCATCGCGCTCGCACTTGGCGCCGCGTTCACGCGCGGAGCGATCAACACGATCAGCGGATCAGGTCCGGTCTATTTCGACGGTGTCTGCGCCCTCGTCTTCCTGCTGCTCGTGGGACGGTTCCTGCAGGCGCGCGGACAGCGGGCCGCGACCGATGCCACGGAGCAGCTCTTTGCGCTCACGCCGGCCACGGCACGCCTCGTTCAGCCCGACGCGAGCACGATCGAGGTCCCAGCCGATGCCGTCGGCGTGGGCAGCGTCGTCGCCGTGCATGCGGGCGAGACGATCCCGGTGGATGGCGAAGTGATCGAGGGCGAGAGCACCATCAACCGCGCGATTCTCACCGGCGAATCAGCCGATGTGCATGTCGACGTCGGCGATACGGTGTACGCCGGTACGCTCAACCGGACTGCAGAACTTCGCGTAGCCGTGAAGGCATCTGGCGAAGACAGCCGCATCGCACGGATTCTCGCGCAGGTGGACGAGAGTGCGCGCCGTCGAGCGCCCGTGGTGCTGCTGGCCGACCGTCTCGCGTCGCGCGTGGTGATGGTGGTGCTTCTGCTCGCCGCGCTGACCTACGCCATGTGGCTGCGCCGAGACGCCACCGCCGCGTGGGACCACCTTATTGCGTTGCTCATCGTCACCTGTCCCTGCGCACTCGCGCTGGCCACGCCGCTGGCGATGAGCGCTGCGGTGGGGCGCGCAGCACGCGCGGGGATCTTCGTCAAGGGCGGCGACACCCTCGAATCGCTGTCACGTCCCGGATGGCTCGTGCTGGACAAGACCGGGACGCTCACCGTCGGCGAGACGACGCTGGTGTGGTGGGACGGTGTGCAGGCACTGCGGCCGATGATTCTCGCGCTCGAGGCAACATCGGCGCACCCAATCGCCGCCGGCTTCCGACGCGCCTGGCCCGATGTCTCGCCCAGCACGAATGTCACGGTCACGCACACCATCGGCGGTGGCGTGGTGGGCACGGTGGACGGGCACGAGCTCGTGATCGGATCGCCGCGCTTCATCACCGCGACACTGCCGCACGCCACCTGGCCCACGTGGACGATGGATGACGGCAACACACCCGTGATCATCGCCGCTGACGGCTGCATCGTGGCGCGCGCTGCATTCGGCGACGCGATCCGGCCGGACGCGGCGGCATCGCTGGCCACGCTGCGTGCACGCGGGTGGCGCACGATGCTGCTGTCAGGCGACGCCATGTCAGTGTCGATGCGAGTCGGCACGGCGCTGGGCTTCGCGCCTGAGGAGATCATCGCCGAGGCGAGTCCCGAGGAGAAGGCGGCACGCGTGCGGGCACTGGTGGCCGCAGCCGGGACGGGCAGCACGCCGCCGTGCGTGGCGATGGTGGGCGATGGCGTGAACGACGCCGCCGCTCTTGTCGCCGCAACGGTCGGCATCGGCGTGCATGGTGGCGCCGAGGCGTCGCTGGCGACGGCAGATGTCGCGATGACGCGCGATGGTCTCGCGGCTCTCGTCACGCTGGACGAAGGTGCGCGTCGCTCGATGCGCGTGATCCGCAACAACATTGTGTGGGCGTTCGCGTACAACGCGATCGGTGTGGTGTTCGCCATCAGCGGACACATCACGCCACTGATCGCCGCGATCATGATGCCCACCAGTTCACTCACCGTGGTGCTGGCCAGCTGGATGGGCCGCACCTTCACGCCGGACTCCCGATGACCATTCTGTACCTCGTGGTACCGCTCGCGCTCGTGCTCGTGGCTGCGGGCGTTGGCGCCTACCTCTGGGCGGTGAAGGATGGACAGATGGATGATCTCGAGACGCCGGGCATCCGGGTGATTCGCGACGAGCAGTGAGGCAGCGGGGGCTGCTGCCCGGGTAGCGACACGCCGGGCAGCGTCGGACATACAGCGCGACGTGCGGGCACCCGACACTTCCACCCATGCGTCCATTCATCCCGACCCTGCTCGTCCTGCTGCTGAGTGCGCCACCGGCGCTCGCGCAGGACCGCGCGCCGCTCGTAGCCGGGCGCTCACAATCCGACTGGCGCGACGACCTTTCCAACCCGCAGCCACTCGTGCGGCAGGCGGCGCTCGAGGCGCTGGCGCAGTTCGCCGATGTCACCAGCGCCACCATCATCTACCTGACGCCGCTGATCGGCGATCCCGACGCCGCTGTCCGCCGCACGGCAATCCGCGCCATCGGCAATGGTGGCACCGCGGCCCGACGCGCATCGCCTGCGCTCTGGCGGGCATGGCGTGATGACGATCCGCTCGTCTCGGCCGATGCAGGGATCGCGCTGCTCAGGGTCAGCGACGACAACATCAGGGAGTTCCGGCACCGGCTGGGCGTCGGCGATGCGCGCGACCGCGCCCGCGCCGCCGCAGCGTTGGCCAATGCGGGCCCCGCCGCGCGCAGTGCCATCCATGCGCTCCGCGACCACGTCAGTGACGACGATGCGCGCGTCCGCGGCGCGACGCTCACCGCGCTGGCGGCGCTCGATGAGAAGCCGGGGTCGAAGACGGTCACGCTCGTCGCACGCAGCCTCGCCCGCGACCTGAGCGATGCCCCGCAGCTGGACGGCGCCGACGCCATCGCGCGGGCACGGACTGCCCTGACACTCCTCGCCCGTGCCGGACGTGACGCCCGCGGCGCGCAACGCACGCTGCAGGTGATTCTCTGGGACGGCCCGTCGCCGCTGCGGCAATCGGCAGCGCAGGTACTCGGCAAGATTCCCGGCGATGGAGACAAGGCGCTGATGCGGGCGATCGCCGCGGGCGGCGCGCTGGTGCGCGACGCCGCCGTGCAAGGCTTTCTCGCCGACCGCGAGCGCCGACGCCCGCTGCCAGCGCTGCTCGATTCGCTGGGGAAGATCAACCTGGCCGCCGATACCGCGCGCACACGCGCCATGGTCGAGGTGCTCGGCTACGTCGGGCAGAAAAACCGCGGCGTGGATCGCGCGCTCGGGCGGGTTGCAGAACGTGTCCCGACGCTCGCGCCCGCTGTGGCGCTCGCGAGACGGCGCCTGTCGATCGGATTCTGATTTCGCGGCTGCGGACCGTTGCCGTACTGCGCCGGTCCGGGTAGCATCGCCGGATGACGACAGCCGACCGCGATGATCCGCTCACCCGCTTCCGTGCACAGGACCTGGACGCGGCCATGGCCGATGCCGCGCGCAAGCAGGGCGTCGTCACGCCGATGTTCGACGTCATCGCGCCACGGTATGACGCGTTCACGCGGCTGTTCTCGTTCGGGATGGACGCGACCTGGAAGC
>JAYWIJ010000123.1:0-3401 GCA_043788935.1 Gemmatimonadaceae bacterium
GATTGGCTGTCCCCGACCTTTCCACACCCCATTGGGAGTCCCTGCGGTGAAGATCGCCGTGTGCATCAAGCGCGTCGCCGACATGGGCGCGCGGTTCCAGATCGGCGCCGATGGCGCCTCCGTGTCCGACGCGGGCATCAAGTACGACATGTCCGACTTCGACGAGTGGGCGGTCGAAGCGGCCCTCCAGCTCAACGAAAAGCATGGCGGCGGCGAAGTCACCGTCATCTCGCTCGGACCCACCGCCGCGCAGGAGACCATCCGCAAGGCGCTGGCGATGGGCGCCGACAAGGGCGTCCACCTTCAGGCCGACACGATTCCGTTCGATGGCTTCGTGATCGCCGAGGCGCTCGCGGCGGAATTGAAGGACGGTGGCTACGACCTGATCCTGTTCGGACGCATCGCCGTGGACAGCGCGGCCGGCGTGACGGGTGCAATGGTGGCCGAGCTGCTCGGCCTGCCCTGCGTGACGGCGGTGTCGAAGCTCGAGATCAGTGGCACGGCCGGCACCGCAGAACGGCAGGTGGAAGGTGGCGTGGAGACGCTGGCGTTCCCGCTGCCGGCGCTCTGCACCATCGACCAGGGCCTCGTGACGCAGGCGCGTTACCCAAGCCTCAAGGGCATCATGGCCGCCAAGAAGAAGCCGCTGGAGAGCAAGCCGGCGCAGCTCGGCGCCGTCTCCGTCAGCGTACGCAAGATGGAACTGCCACCCGAGCGCTCCGCCGGACGCATCGTGGGTGAAGGTGCGGCCGCCGTTCCCGAACTGATCCGACTCCTCCAGACCGAAGCGAAGGTGCTCTGAGCATGGCAAACGACATTCTGGTGATCGCGGAGACCCGTGGCGGCGACGTGCGCAAGGTCGCGCTCGAAGTGGTGACGGTAGCCCGCCTGCTGGCCGATGGACTCGGCGGTGCTGTGCACGCGATGGTGTTCGGCGCCTCGGGCATCGGCAGCGTCGCACCGAAGCTGGCAGCGGTGGGCGCGGATGGTGTGCTGGTGGTGGAGCATGACGGCCTCGCCACTTACAACGCCGAAGCGGTGGCGGCGACCGTCGCAGCGCAGATCACGAGCGGTGGATATCGCGCCGTGATCTTCGGTGCGAGCGCGATGGGACAGGACCTGGCACCGCGCGTCGGTGCGAAGCTGCGCGTGGGCGTGGCGGCCGACGTGATGTCGGTGGTGGCCGACGGCGGCGACATCGTGGTCCGTCACCCGATGAACACCAACAAGGTGATCGCCACGATGGTGCTGTCGGCCACGCCGGCGCTGGTCAGCGTGCGGCCCGGTGCCGTGAACGTGGGTGTCGAGGCGAAGGCCGGCACGGTGCAGGCCATTGCGCCGGCGATGGATCCCTTGGCAGGTCGCGTGAAGGTGACCGGTGTGACGCTCGGCGGCGGTGCGAAGCTCGATCTGGCCGAAGCACCGGTGGTGGTGAGTGGCGGCCGCGGTCTCAAGTCGGCCGAGAACTTCTCGCTCTGTGAAGATCTCGCGACGGCGTTCGGCAATGCCGCCGTCGGTGCCACGCGCGCCGTGACCGACGACGGCTGGCGTCCGCACAGCGACCAGATCGGTCAGACGGGTCGTCAGGTCAGCCCCGATCTGTACGTCGCGGTGGGTATCAGTGGCGCCATCCAGCACATCGCCGGCATGCGCAACTCGAAGACCATCGTCGCGTTCAACAAGGACAAGGATGCGCCGATCTTCAAGGTCGCCGATTACGGCATCGTGGGCGACGTGTTCGAGATCATGCCGGCGTTCACGGCGGCAGTGAAGGCGGCGAAGGCGCAGGGCTGACCCTCACGGTTCTTCTGGAAGCACAGCCCGGGCGGGCGTGGTCGCAACGACCGCGCCCGCCCGGTAGCTTTTCCAGTATCGGCCGACGCGCATCCCGCGTTGCGTCTCACTCGCATCACCGACTGGCATTTTCATGTCCGGACAGAACATCGCGTTCCTCTTCGTCCTGCTCGCCGCGCTGGGCTTCTTCAGCTACAACGTCCAGCGCCTCGTCAGCTACCTGAAGGTCGGGACGTACGACAATCGACTGGACAAGCCGGGAAAGCGCACCTGGAACCTGCTCACCATCGGCTTCGCGCAGACGAAGATTCTGCGTGAGTGGGGCGCGGGTCTGTCGCACGCGTCGGTGTTCTGGGGCTTTCTGGTGCTCACCGCCGGCACCGCAGAAATCCTGCTGCATGGCGTCTGGCCGGCGTTCAGCTACGAAGCGATTCTGCCGCGACCGCTGTGGCAGCTGTTCATGCTCAGTCAGGAACTGTTCGCGCTGGTGGTGCTCGTCGCCGTGAGCTGGTTGCTCTGGCGTCGCATCGTTTCGCCGCCGAAGCGTCTGCAGGGCAAGGAGATTCACAACACGGAAGCGATCGTCATCCTCTGCGTGATCGCCTCGCTGATGCTGACGATCTACACCACCGGCGCCTTCGAATACGCGTCCGACGCAGCAGCTCGCGACGGACAGTACGGCTGGTTCCGTCCGGTCTCCTCGGCGCTCGGCAGCGTGCTGGTGAACGTCGGCGGCATGCACGCGGCCTACACGATCAGTTTCTGGGCACACGCACTGCTCGTTCTCGGTTTCCTGAACTTCCTGCCGTACTCCAAGCACCTGCATGTGGTGAGCTCGCTGATCAACGTCTGGTTCAGCAACACCAGCGGTCCCGGTCACGTGGGTGTGATGAAGGCAATGGATCTCGAGGCCGAAGTGGAGCAGTTCGGCGCGAGTGACGTGGATCATCTCACGTGGAAGAACCTGCTCGACGGCTACAGCTGCACTGAGTGTGGTCGCTGCACGGCCGCCTGTCCGGCCAACATCACCGGCAAGCCGCTCAGCCCGCGCAAGATCGTGGTGGACACGCGCAAGCGGCTGATGGAGAAGGCGCCGTTGCTGGTGGGTGAACTGGATGTACCGGGCAGTGCGACGGCGCTGATGGAAGCCGACGGCGCACAGGCTGCCATGGGCAACCTGCTGCTCGACAACTACATCACCGAAGCCGAACTCTGGGCCTGCACCAGCTGTCGCGCGTGCGTGACGGAGTGCCCGGTGAGCATCGACCAGCTCGACATCATCAACGAACTCCGTCGCGGCCTCGTGCTCAACGAAGGCCGCTTCCCCGAGGAAGTACAGCCGACGTTCGAGTCGCTGGAGACCAACGCGTCGCCGTGGGCCTTCAGCCCCACCGATCGCGCGCAGTGGAGTGAAGGCCTGAACATCCCGACGTATGCCGAAGCCTTCGCCGAGGGCAAGCGCCCCGACATCCTGTTCTGGGTAGGCTGCATGGGCAGCTTCGACGATCGCGCCAAGAAGATCACCGTCGCCTTCGCGCGCATTCTGCAGGCGGCCGACATCGACTTCGCGATCCTCGGTCAGGAAGAGACCTGCCACGGCGATCCGG
>JAYWIJ010000124.1:0-3383 GCA_043788935.1 Gemmatimonadaceae bacterium
CTCCGCGTCGCGATCACCCATCGCCAGGTGACGATAGATGTTCTCCACCACCACGATCGCGTCGTCCACCAGAATGCCGATCGAGAAGATCAGCGCGAACAGCGTGATGCGATTGAGCGTGTAGCCCAGCGCGTAGTACACGAACAGTGTGAGAGCGAGCGTGACCGGCACGGCCACCAGCACCACCAGCGCCTCGCGCCAGCCCAGGAACAGCCAGATCAAGGCCGTGACACTCAGCGTGGCGATGATGAGGTGCAGAATCAGTTCCTGTGCCTTTTCGCCGGCCGTCTCACCGTAATCGCGCGTCACCGACAGCTTGACACTGCCGGGAATGAGGCGGCCCTTGGCCTGATCTACGCGCTGCATCACGGCATGCGTGACGGCGGTCGCGTTGGCACCCTTCCGCTTGGCGACGGCGATGGTCACTGCCGCTTCCGACGCGCCGCTCCCATCGCGATGCGACACATAGCTCGTGCGTTCGCCGAAATCCTCGCGCACGTCGGCCACGTTCCGCAGGTACACCGTACGGCCACCGCGAGCCGACACCACCACGCTGCCGACATCGAGCGACGTGGCCAGCGGGGCGCCGACGTCGATGCGCAGCACGCTGTCGCGCACCGCGATTTCACCGGCGGCGAGACGCGCGTTGGCGCCGCGCAACGCCATGATCACGTCGCCCGGTGTCACGCCGCTCGCCGCGAGCCGCGTGGGATCGATCTGCACGCGGATCTGCTTCGGTGCGCCGCCGGTGACGAACGTTTCGGTTACCTCGGGCACTGTGCGGATTTCGTCTTCGAGATGCGCCGCGATTTCGCGCAGCGTGTTGGCATCGACGCCGGCGCCATGCAGCGTGAGCGCCAGCACCGGCACGTCGTCGATCGAGTGCGCCTTGATCACCGGCGGCATCGCACCGGCCGGCGCCTGGTCCATGGCGCCCGCCAGCTTGGCCTGCACCTTCGTGACGCTGCGCTCCTGGTCTTCGCCGACCTTGAAGCGCACCGTCACCATGGCGTAGCCGTCGCCCGACATCGTGTATACATGATCGACGCCCAGCAGCTCCATCATGCGCTGCTCGATCGGGCGCGCCAGCAGATTCTCCGCTTCCTGCGGCGACGCGCCCGGCATGGCCGAGATCACGTCGATCATGGGCACCGAGATCTGCGGCTCTTCTTCGCGCGGTGTGGCCAGGATGCCAAGGACGCCCACGGCCAGCGACGCCACCGTGACCAGTGGCGTGAGCTTCGAGTTCAGGAACGCTTTCGCGATCCGGCCGGAAATGCCCAGCGCGCGCGGCGTGCTCACGTGGCCGCCTTGGCGGATGTCGCCGACGTCGAAGTGGGAACCACGGTGGGCACTACGATCGTCTCACCGGCCTTCAAGCCGCTGCTCACCGCCGTATGCGTCAGGCTCGACACGCCCAGGCGTACCCAGCGGCGCTCGTCACCCGCTGTGGTGCGCACGATGACGCCCGTGAGGTCGCCCTCGCGCACGATGGCCGCGTTCGGCACCAGCAGCGCATGTTCACGACCCACCGGAATGGAGACCATGGCGGCACTGCCGCTGCGATGCGCGCCGGTCCGATTCGCTACGGTGGCGTTCACCGTGAAGAGATTGCCGGCGCCGGCCGGAACCACGCCCTCGATCACGGCCGATACCGGTGTGCCATCAATCGTGGCGGGCAGTGTCTGCCCGCGCGTCAGCGAACGCACGGCATCGCCCGCGGTGCTCACACGGATGCGTAATGTCGAGCCGTCCTGCACCGTGATCAGTGGCGCCCCCGGTGCCGCAAACGCGCCCGGATCGACCGCGCGGAAGGTGACGACGCCGCCAAACGGCGCAATGACGGTCGCGTAGCTGCGCATGGCGTCAAGCTCACCCGATGCGGCCTGCGCCGCCCGCAATCCCGCCTCGGCTCGTGCCAGTCCCGTCTCGACGGCGTCGAGCTGCGCGCGCGTGGCCGCGCTGTCGGCGTAGAGGGCGCGAATCCGCGCGGCCTGCGTGGCCGCTTCGCGCTGCATCGCCTGGGCGTCGGCGATGGAGGCGCCGACTTGTGCTGACTTCGCTGTAAGATCGCGCGCGTCGATGCGCAGCAGGGTCTGTCCCGATCGCACCACATCGCCCTCATGCACGAGCACTGCGGTGACCGTGCCCATCAGCTTCGTGCTCAGCGTGGCCTGCTGAATCGGCTCGGCGACACCAGACGCCGCGATGGTCGCATCGATGACCGTGTCGCGGACAACCATCGCCGTGCCCGCAACCGCGGCGGGGACGGGCGGAGCGCCCGAGGCGGTGTGCTCGTCGTTCCCGCCCGAACAGGCGGTGAGTGAAAGTCCGGCAAAGGTGACGAGTGCCACCGTGGAAAACAGCGTTTTGGTCGACGTCATGGTGCGTGCTCCCTGATATCGGTTCGGACGCATCAGCGCGCCGTCGTGGTGGAAGAGTCGAGTGCCGTCAGAACGGCCGGGTCGCCACCGGAAGCGCGCCGCCATGTGGCGATCGCGTCGATCACGGCATAGCGCGCGGCGGCATGTCCGAGCGAGGAGCCCGTGGCCGCCGACTCGGCGGCCAGCAGGTCGGCGATGGTGGCGAGCCCGCCGTCGTAGCGCTTCTGGACCAAGCGGGATGCCTCGCGACTCTGCTCGGCCGCGTCGCGGGCCAACGTGAGTCGCTGCAGCGACAATGTGAGGCGCCGCGCCGCGTCGTCGCGCTCCAGCTGGCTCTGCGCGCGGGCGGCATCGAGGCCGGCGCGCGCCGCATCGGAGCGGGCCGTGGTGACCGCCACATCGGCCAATTCGGCGTTGCCGCCGAACAGCGACCACGAGGCCATGACACCCACGGTCCAGTTCTTCTGACCCGCGTACACCGTGCGCGGGTCGTTCCAGTCGTAACGGGCGAAGCCATTCACCCGGGGCAACAGCGTGCTGGCGGCGCGGCGTCGGTCGGCACCTGCCGCCGTCACACCGGCCTGCGCCGCGCGCACATCATCGCGAAGCTGGCCGATGCCGTCCGTCGCGCCGACCGCCGTATTGGCCGCGGCGCTGTCATGCACCGCGAGCGCCATGACCGCCGCATCATCGGGCAGCGCGCTGGGCAACGTAGGCAGCTCGGGTCCCGTACGCCCGAGCAGAAGCGCCAGCTGCTGTCGTGCCGACAGCGCGTCGCTGCGGGCACCGAGCAGCTGGGCGGCCACGTCGGACGCGCGAACACTGGCTTGCAAAGCGTCGGCCTTGGTGACCAATCCCTGCGTGACCATGGCGCGGACCAGGCGCACGCCGGCGTCGGCGGCCTGCTGCGCCTGCGCGAGCACGCCGGCCTTGGCCTCGGCTAGAATCGCCCCGTAGTAGGCACGCACCACGTCGGCGCGGGTCGACACCGCCGCCCAC
>JAYWIJ010000125.1:0-3330 GCA_043788935.1 Gemmatimonadaceae bacterium
GCTTCGCGGCCCGAATCAACCGGCCGGCGGCGCGCCATACGGGATCGAGCGGGAAGTACTCGAGCGGCGCGATGCGCTCTGCTGCCGCGAGATCCGCATCCCACATGCGCACGCCCACCGAGTCAACGCGCCTGACGATGCGAAAGCCGGCGCTGCCGACTTCCACGCGCGACGGTCCGCCGCTGTCCACGTCGCTTCGCAGTTCACGCACGGTGGCCGGTGCGCTGTCGATACGCGTGATGCTCGCGACCTGCGCATTGGCGGGCTCGAAGCGCACACGATTCCCATCGCGCACGAGGGTGCCCACCAGCGCCGGCACGTCGCGGCCGGTGAGCTTCACCCGGGACAGGCTCGCCGAGCCGACCGTGTTGGCACCCTGCGAGATCCAGACGAGGCCCGTGTACGACACCGGTCGTCCCGGAATCTTGAGCCACGCCGCGCGCGACGCCTGCCACCTGGTGAGCGTGTCCCGATGCACGGCGGCGCTGATCGCCGGAATCTCGGGTTCGTTCGAGCAGGCAGATACGCTCAGGGCCGCAACGAGCGCAGAGAGCAGGAGCGCAGGGAGCGTGACTGTGCGCGGAGCGGAACGGCTGAGCGGGTTGACCATGTCGAATACTAGCGCGGGGTGCCGCCCAGCTTGTCGAGCGTCGGCTTTCCACCGACCAACGTGAGGAGGCTGGTCGTGGCCGGCAACGCATCCGCCGGCACCGTGAAGATATTCTGCGAAAGCACCGCGAGGTCGGCGAGCATGCCCACGATCAGCCGCCCCTTCACCCGCTCCATCCCTTCCGCGTACGCCGACCAGTAGGTGTACCCGCGCACTGCCTGTTCGCGCGTGAGCGCCTCGGCCGGGTTCACGGGATTGATCGACGCGAACATGATGTTGAGGTACGGGTTCGCCGGTCCGTCGCTGCCGATCGCGAGCGGAATGCCGGCCGCCACGATGCTCTTGAGCCGCTCGGACTTTGCGGCGCGCACGGAGCCCCAGCGGGCGACGAGCAACGAGAGCGCGAGATGCGTCGGATTCTGCACGACGACGACCCCGAGCCGCCGAGCATCCGCGAACTGGTCGGCCATGAGCTGATCGCCGTGCTCGATGCGGGGGCGAATGCGCTGCCAGGTGCTGTCCGGCGCGGCCGCGTGCATCGCCGCGAACACCAGCGCGATCGCACTGTCGCCGACGGCGTGGAAGATCGGCTGCACGCTGTCGCGCAGCGCCTCGCGCACCATCGCGCGCAGCGTATCGGGCGAAAAGTTGGACCGGCCGTACCAGCGTGCCCGATCGGTGTACGGCGCGCGCATGAGGGCGAGCCGCTCGACCGGTGTGCCGTCCAGGATCCACTTGCGACCCGACACGATGCTCTGTCCCACGACCGCGCTGTCGGCGATCGCGCGCGCCCGCACGGCGTTCCACGCGGTTTCACGCCCCACGGACGACGTCATCTCGAACGGGATCGACCGGTGACGCACGCGGAGCGGTCTCGCCCGATCGGCCTCGGCAAGTGTTCCGGGCGTGAATCCGGTCGCCATGTCCTGCACGCTGGTGATGCCGAATGATGCGGCCAGGCGGTCGTACTGCCGGAGCGACGCGATCAGTGGTGCCGCGCCGCGCGCTCCCGTGAGTCGTCGCAGCAGGTTGTACATTGCGTACTCGTCGATGCGGCCCGTCGGACGTCCGGCGCGGTCGCGCTCGAGCCAACCGCCGATCGGGTCGGCCGAATCGAGCAGGCCCGACACGCGGAGTGCGGCCGCATTGAGCACTGCACCATGTCCCGACCATCCGTGCAGCATCACCGGATGCGCCGGCGCCACACGATCGAGCACGGCGCGGCGCGCACGCGGATCCTCGAGAATGCCGGCCGCCACCTGCGTGGTGAGCCACGTACCTTCAGGCGCGCGCGTCACGAGCACGGCGAGGCTGTCGAGCACCGGCGCGAGCGCCGGATCGGGCGTGGGATCGTCGCTCGTGAGGAATTCCACGCCGCCGATGCCCGGAGACAGGTGCGCGTGTGCGTCGTTGATGCCGGGAATCACGACCCGCCCGGCGAGCGCGATGCGGCGCGTCGATTTCACCGCGAGCGCGGTCACTGTCTCGTCGCTGCCGGCGGCGATGATGCGCCCATCACGGATCGCGAGCGCCTCCACCCAGGGTGTCGCGGAGTCGGCAGTGAAGATGCGCCCGCCGGTGAGCACCATGTCCGGTGCGGCGCTGCCTGCACCCCCGCAGGCGAGCAGCGACAGCACCGCAATCGCCGCGGACAGGGTGCCGAGCGGCATGAGTAATGTGCTTCTCGGCGACGTTCGAGGCTGCATGAGCACGACGTTGGGGTGAGGGTCGCGCCCAAGGTACTGCTTCGCACGGTCGAGCGGCTGTCCGAAGCCTTGTACTCGTGGACCTGCCGAACGCCCGACGCGGTAACGGTCGCGCCCACCGGTGCCCTCGTCCCGCCAGGTCGCTTGTAAACCCTCGATGTGACGGGCAAGTTGGCGGTGTGTTTAACAAGAATGACGACGCAGTCATCCAGCGACACATTCCGCAATCGAGGCAATCCCATGTCGCACCCCCCGCACCCCGCAGTGTCCGCGCTCAAGCGCGCGCTCTACGGGGTCGTGCTGCTGCCAGCAATCGCGCTCGCACAGCGAGGCACCATCGCTGTGCACGTCACCGATCGCACGTCCAATGCGCCCGTCTCCCAGGCACAGGTCTCCATCATCGGCACATCACTCGGTGGTCTGACCAACGCCGATGGACGTCTGACGCTCGCGAACATTCCAGCTGGCCCGCAGGAAGTGCGCATCGTTCGCATCGGCTACGCCGAAGCGAAGCGCCCCGTGACGGTCGTGGCGGGACAGTCGGTTCCGGTCGACGTGCAGATCTCGACGGTCGCCGTCACGCTCACACCCGTCGTCTCCACGGCCACCGGCCAGCAGCGCCGCATCGAGCTCGGGAACAGCATCAGCTCCGTCGACGCAGCCAAGATCGTCGAGACGGCACCCGTGTCGAATCTCAGCGACCTGCTGAATTCGAGAGCCCCGGGTGTGCAGATCAGCAGCGGAACGCAGACCGGTTCCGGTTCACGTGTGCGCATTCGCGGCATCAACTCGATCTCGCTCTCGAACGAGCCGATCTACGTGATCGACGGCGTGCGCATGACGAGCAACTCGAATTCGGCGGCGTTCGGCACCGGCGGCAACGGTGCTTCCCGCGTCGGCGACCTCAATCCTGAGGAGATCGAGAATATCGAGATCGTGAAAGGACCGTCGGCGGCAACGTTGTACGGCACCGACGCGGCGAACGGCGTCATCGTGATCACCACCAAGAAGGGT
>JAYWIJ010000126.1:0-11876 GCA_043788935.1 Gemmatimonadaceae bacterium
AGCTTGCGCGCGGTCTCGGCCGGCACGCCGCGGCTCTTCATGTAGAAGAGGCCCGCCTCGTCCATGCGGCCCACCGTGGCGCCGTGCGTGCACTTCACGTCATCGGCGAAGATCTCCAGCTGCGGCTTGGTGTCGATCCGCGCCTCGGGCGACAGCAGCAGCGTGTGGTTGCTCTGCTTCCCATCGGTCTTCTGCGCGATCGGATGCACGTACACCTTGCCGTTGAACACCGCACGCGACGACCCGTCCAGCACGCCCTTGTAGAGCTCGCGGCTGAAGCAGTTCGGCTGCGCATGCTCGATGCGCGTCTGGTGATCGGTGTGCTGCGTACCCTTGCCGAGATACAGTCCATTCAGCGTGGCACCGCAGTTTTCACCGTCCAGCACCGTGTACACGTTCGTGCGGCTCAGCTTTGATCCAACTGCCATCGAGAAGTTCACGAAGTGGCTGTCGCGCCCCTGATGCGCTTCGGTGGTGCTGACGTGCGTGGCCAGGTCCGACTCACGCTGCACCTTGAAGTGATGCACCGTCGCGCCGTCGCTCAGCATCACCTCGGCCACGTGATTCGTGAAGTACGCCACCTCAGCCAGGCTGACGAAGCTCTCGAGCACCGTCAGGTTCGCGAGGCGCTCGGCGACGATCAGCGTGCGCGGGAACGTCGCCGACTGCGCGGCCGCCGCATCGCTCACGTGCAGGATGTGCACCGGCGACGAGGCGACGGTGTTCGCCGGCGCGTGGATGAACACACCGTCCTGCATCATGGCGGTGTTGAGCGCGGTCATCGCATGCTCGCCGAGCGCCACCTTGCCGAGGTGCTTCTGCACCAGCTCGGGGTGCTCGGTCCAGGCCTGCGCCAGCGGCAGCACGGTCACGCCGGCCGGCAGCGTATCCATGCTCGACAGCGACGGCGAGAAGGTGCCGTTGAGCAGCACCAGCGTCGGCCAGTCGGCGTTGATCATGAATGGCGTGAGGTCAGCCACCGACGTTGACGATGCGCCGCCATTCACCGTGTACGGCACTTCGGCGATCGACGACAGCGACGTGTAATGCCAGTCCTCGAGCGCCTGTGTGGGGAAACCCAGTGCGCTGAACGATGCCATCGCCGTCTGGCGCATCGGCGTCAGCCACTGCGGGTCATCGCCACCGGCGCGGGCGGCGAAGGCCGCCTGCCAATGCGGAATGGTCACGCCAGCGCCTCCTGCAGCAGCCAGTCGTAGCCCTTCTCTTCCAGTTCCAGCGCCAGCTCCTTGCCACCGCTGCGAATGATGCGGCCCTGTGCCAGCACATGCACGAAGTCGGGCACGATGTAGTTCAGCAGGCGCTGGTAATGCGTGACGACGATCGCGGCGTTGTCAGGGCGGCGCAGCTTGTTCACGCCTTCCGCCACCACACGCAATGCATCGATGTCGAGACCCGAGTCGGTTTCGTCGAGGATCGCCAGCTTCGGCTCCAGCACCGCCATCTGCAGAATTTCGTTGCGCTTCTTCTCGCCGCCGGAGAAGCCCATGTTCACGCTGCGCGAGAGCATGTCCTCGGTCATCTCGACGATCTTGAGCTTCTCTTCCATCACGTCGAGGAACTCCATCGGGTCCACTTCCTCGCCGCCGCGCGCCACGCGCATCGCGTTGTAGGCACTGCGCAGGAAGTAGGCGTTGCTCACGCCGGGAATCTCGATCGGGTACTGGAAGGCCAGGAACACGCCCTTGTGCGCACGCTCCTCGGGCTCCAGTTCCAGCAGATCTTCACCCTCGAACTGCACCGTGCCGCCGGTCACTTCGTACGACGGGTGTCCCGCCAGCACCTGCGCCAGCGTGCTCTTGCCGCTGCCGTTCGGGCCCATGATCGCGTGCACCTCGCCGGCGTTCACGGTGAGGTTGATGCCCTTCAGGATGTCCTTTTCGCCGGCGGTGGCCGTCAGATTCGCAATTTCCAGCATGATGATGTCTCGGTGGTGAATGATCGGGACCGGCTCAGCCGACGGAGCCTTCGAGTGTGATGCCCAGCAGCTGCTGCGCTTCGAGCGCGAATTCCATCGGCAGTTCCTTGAATACTTCCTTGCAGAAGCCGGCGACGATCATGCTGACCGCGTTCTCCGCGCTCATGCCGCGCTGCTTCAGGTAGAAGATCTGGTCTTCCCCGATCTTCGTCGTCGACGCCTCATGTTCCAGCGTCGCCGTGTTGTTGTTGATCTCGATGTACGGGAAGGTGTGCGCACCGCACGCATTCCCGATCAGCATCGAGTCGCACTGCGTGTAGTTGCGAGCGCCAGTGGCCTTCGGCAGCACCTTCACCATGCCACGGTAGCTGTTCTGCCCGCGACCGGCACTGATGCCCTTCGACACGATGTTCGACTTCGTGTTCTTTCCCACGTGGATCATCTTCGTGCCGGTGTCGGCCTGCTGCATGTTGTTCACTACCGCCACCGAGTAGAACTCGCCGACGCTGTTGTCGCCCTGCAGGATCACGCTCGGATACTTCCACGTGATGGCCGAGCCGGTCTCCACCTGCGTCCACGAAATCTTGGCATTACGCATCGCCTTGCCACGCTTGGTGACGAAGTTGTAGATGCCGCCGACACCGTTCTCATCGCCCGCATACCAGTTCTGCACGGTGCTGTACTTGATCGTCGCATCATCCAGCGCGATCAGCTCCACCACGGCCGCGTGCAGCTGGTTGGTGCTGCGCTTCGGCGCCGTGCACCCTTCCAGGTAGCTCACGCTCGCCCCTTCCTCGGCTACGATCAACGTGCGCTCGAACTGGCCCGTGTCGGCGGCATTGATGCGGAAGTAGGTGCTCAGCTCCATCGGACACTTCACGCCCTTCGGGATGTAGCAGAAGCTGCCGTCGCTGAAGACGGCCGAGTTGAGCGCGGCGAAGAAGTTGTCGCTGTACGGAATGACGCTGCCGAGATACTTGCGGATCAGCTCCGGGTGCTCGTGCACCGCCTCGCTGAAGCTGCAGAAGATGATGCCATGCTTCGCCAGTTCGGCCTTGTATGTGGTGCCCACCGACACGCTGTCGAACACGGCGTCCACGGCCACACCAGCCAGCATCTTCTGCTCGTTCAGCGGGATGCCGAGCTTCTTGTAGGTCTCCAGCAGCGTGGGATCGACGTCGTCCAGCGAGCCAAGCGGCGTGGCCGTCTTGGGCGCCGAGTAGTAGCGCACCGCCTGATAGTCGATCGCGGGATAATGGACGTTCGGCCACGTCGGCTCCGTCATCGTGAGCCAGCGACGATACGCCTTCAGCCGCCACTCGAGCAGCCACTCCGGCTCCTCCTTCTTGGCGGAGATCAGGCGCACCACATCCTCGCTCAGCCCGGGCGGGATCGTGTCGGCTTCGATGTCCGTCACGAAGCCGTACTGGTACTCCCGGCCAACGAGGGCCTCGATTTCGCTGCTCATTGCGTCACGCCTCTCCACGCCGGTGCCCGGCGTTGTGTGTTGCCAGCTCGGCGGACTCCTGCGCGTGTTGCGCACGACCCACCACGTATTCACAAGTGTTGCATCCCGCCAGGATGTGCTGGCGACGTTCAGCCGGAATTCCGATCACGTCGGCGATGAACGCCGCCTCGGTGGCACAGATCTCCGGATACTGCTCCGCCACCGCGCGGATCGCGCAATTGTGCTTGCGCAGCACCGGCAGCCCCGTGTCGGCATCGACATCGGCTTCCGCCATGTAGCCCAGCGACGTCCACAACTCAGCCAGCAATTGCACCCGCTCGTGCAGCGGAAGCTGCTGCAGCGCCGGCGCCGCATCCGCCGCCAGCACGGTCCACTTCCGGCGAAAGAAGTCCGACACGCCCCCGCGCCCATGCTCGGCAGCGATCGACTCCAGCGTCTCCAGCAGCACGGCAGCGTACTGCCGCGGGAAGAGCTGTTCGCCTGCGCCGGTGAGCGAAAAGGCGTGCACCGGACCTCCGACACCACGAACCTCCCGGGTGTGGCGGACGATCCCGGCAGCCTCGAGCGTCTCCAGGTGGCGGCGCATGGCGTTGGGCGTCAGGTCGAATCGCGCCGCGAGCTCACGCGCCGTGAGCGGCTGGTGCTTCTTCAGCGCCAGCAACAGCTCGGCCTGTATGCCGCGGTACCCGACCAGCGCCGTCCCCATCTCTTCCATGACGAGCAATCTAGTCGGGTATCGGTATTCGTCAACAAAACTGTTGACGAATGCCATGGGTGGTTACGTGACCGATCGTCGCGGGTGGAGGTAAGCGCCTGAACGCCGACTTCGGAGAGTCACGAGTGGTCGCTGCATGTCGCCTGACAAAGCAACTCGTTGCCGTCGCACTGTTTACGGCCTGCAGCCGTGCCGATCCCACGGCGCCGGTTCCGCAACTCCAGCGGCTGACCGCGGCCGAGTCGGCGTGGAGAATGGCGCGGCTGACGAACTACAGCTTTGTGGGCACGGTCTACTGCTTCTGTCTCGACGACTACGGCTCGCCTAAGCGTGTCACCGTCAGGAGTGGTGCCGTGACACTGATCACCGACTCGCGGAACGACCGTGCGTATCCCGTGACGTGGCGCATGCCAGTGGATTCGCTCTTCGCGCTCATCCGGCACCAGGCCCGCGACCTGCCCGCGCGGCTCGAGGTGACCTACGACGCGCGACTCGGCTACCCGCGCCGCATCTCGTATGGGCAGCAGGAGCTGGACGGCGGCGGTGTGATTCTCATCGACAGCCTCCGCGCCGATCAGTGATCGCGGTGCCGTCACTGCGGCGAGACCACTCCGGGAATGTCGCGACGCGTTGATCTTTCCAGCGTGAGGTCAGACCGCCTGTCGCGCCACCACGTGCGTGTCGGCGGCCAGGCGCTGCACCCGCACCATCGGCTGACCGCGGTGGAGCACCGGTCCCACATGCCGCGACGACGACAGGAGTGCGGAGCGGAACGCCAGCATTGCGCGCGCAAAGCCGTGATCTTCGCGCAGTTCGCTCGGTACGAGTCCGGTGTAACGCTTGAGCGCATTGCGCAGCGCGTTGGCTGACGGATAGCCCACCGTGTGTGCCACCCACTCCACCGAACGACCGGGCACCTCGAGGTAGCGGGCCGCCAGCAGCACACGCGACCAGGCCCACAACTCGCTGGGTGGCGGCAGCATCGCCTGCTGCATGCGATTCACGAGCGTGCGGCGATGCACGCCCAGTGCGCGTGAAATCTCGTCCACGGTGGGGGCCTCGCTCGCGTGCTCGAGGCAGTAGCGCACCAGTGTCGCGGCTGCGCGCGGCAGCGAACCGCTCACTTCCGCGTACACCTCCTCCGCCAGGCAGCGCTGTGACGCGCGCTGCAGGGCGTGGCGCAGCACCATCGCGGTGTCGTCGATGCCGGCCACGATCAGTTCGTGCACGCCCGCCCGCGCAAACGAGAGCACCTGTGACGACATCCCCGGCTTCATCATCACGTGGCCCAGCACGGACAGTCGGGGGAAGCGCTCGCGGATGCTGCGGATGAACGCATCGGTGGACTGGCCCTGCGCATCGCGCGGCTCGATCACGAGCACGTCGAAGTGCACCCGCTGCAGCGCCTCGTCGAGTGTCCCGATGCTGTCGAACGCATGCAGCACTCCGGCGGGTGGTGAGCCATACGACGCCGGTCGCATCGCTTCCTGCAGCCGGGCGAGATCACGACGGTCGCGCACCAGCGCAGCAACCGTCCGTTCGACGGCGCGCTCCTGCTTCAGCCTGCTGCGTTCCAGCAACGGAAATCCCACGGTTTCCCACCGGGTGAGGGTTGTGCCCGCACCGTGTGCGGTCGGCAGCGCCGGCGTCGGCAGAATACCGATACACCCATTTCAGGATACTGCCATCATGACGATCCGTTTCCGCTCCCCCGCCGCTGCCCTGCTCATCGCCGCACTCGGCCTCTCCGCCTGCAGCGACACCATGACGTCGCCGCTCGAGCCGACGATGCCGGTCAGCGCAGACGTCGATTCGGTCCGCAAGGTCATCCCGACGATCCCGTGGGCGAACACCACCAACGCCATCCCGACGATCCCATGGACGAACACCACCAGCGCCATTCCGACGATTCCGTGGGCGAACGTGACGAGCACCGTGCCGACCATCCCGTGGGCGAACGTCGTCAGCACTGTCCCGACGATTCCCTGGAACTGACCGTCGTCAGAGTGACGCGGCGGTGAGTCCGTTCAGCGAACGGAGCACCGTCCGGAAATGTTCGGACCGTCGCGGCTTTCGGTGCGGCACCTCCGCTCCACCCGGCACCACCGGGTGGACGGTGGTCTGCCACTGCGCTGCCATCTGCTCCGCGCGGTGCACCAACTCATGGAACGCCGCCGATGTCGCGATCGCCAGTGCCTCGGACAGGAGGGACGACGCTTCCGCCGCCTCACCAAGCCGCTGCATCGAATCGGCGACTTCGATGGTGATCGACGCTCGTGTGTACGCATCGGCAGCGTCCGGCAGAATGTCGGCGATCGTGGCCGCATAGCGGCGCGCATCCGCGAGGCGGCCGAGTGTCACGGCCGAGCTGAGCGCACCGCTCAGCGCGTGCAGGCGCACGCGAGGCACCGATGTCCACTCCACCGCGACGACGAACACCCGCAGTGCCGCATCGTGCTCGCCGGTGAGTCGGCAGATCTCGGCCATGTTCATCAGCGCTTCCGCTCGCGAGTCGGGCGCGATGCACAGACGCAGCACGTTCCACCCGTGCACCATCGCCGCGTCCAGATCGCCCGACGCGAAGCCGCAATTCATCAGGCCGTGATGGGCCGAGCGGATCAAGTCCGGATCATTGGCGAGATCGGCGTTGGCCAATGCCCGCTCGAACTGCTCCCGGGCTGCCGGATAGTTGCCGCGCGTGAGCCCAATGACGGCGAGACCAAGCAATGCACGGGCGACGACGTCCTTTGCGTCGCAGTCATAACCCTGCTGCATGGCGACGGTGTAGTGATCGCGCGCCGCATCGGTGACGCCGAGCTGACGCAGGGCACGACCCTGCTGTGCGATGACATTGCCCCGCATCCGAGAAGACATGCGGCGTTCGAACGCGCTCAGCAGTCCTGCCAGCATCGCGTGTGCGAGCGCGAACCCGCCCGCGATCTCCAGTTCTTCGCCAACGCCCTGCGTTGCAAGAACGATCTCGCTGACGGCGTCGCTTCCTCCGGCCGACTCGCTGCTGTCGTCGTGCAGACGACGGAGAGCACGCGCTGCACGCATGATGCGGGACGACGGCGGGAGTCCGAGCGCGAGCGCGCTCACCGCCAGCGAATCTGCCGTCTCAGGGATGAGCCCGCACAGTTCCTCCGCCGAAAGCTGCGCGAACCGGGACAGCGCATGCGTCAGGATCAGCCAGCAATCGTCCTGAGTGCCGATCGAGATGCGATCCACGCGCATGACGTCGGCGGCATAGGCCGCGGCAGGATTCGTGGAGGGGAGGTCGGTCAGTCTGTGCGGTGCAGGTGGCATCGAGCCATCGAGTGAGGTGAACACGACGCCCATGCCGGGCGGGCGCGAGAAAGCAAACGATTTCGCGAGATCAGCGAAAGGCAGACGATCCAGCATCCGCACCAGAACACGCCGCCCGCACGCGACGCCGCCCCGCAATGGCGTCGCTCCGGTTATCTTCCAGACATTAGAATCGTATTCGAGGGGCCTACCGCACAAGCTCTCCCCCCGAAGTCCCCTCTCTGTTCCGATGGCCCATCTCATCTTCGGCGACCAGACCCGACCGCTCGGATTAGGCGTCCTGTCCATCGGGAGTGGCGTCGAAGCCTCGTGGCGGATCCGGGAGCCCGACCTGCTTCGGTTGCACGCGCTGGTCATGAGCGACGGCAGTGAGGGAGGCGCGCCCACGATCAGTCGCGCCAGCAGTGAGGCCGACATCTATGTGAATGGTGGCCTGCTGGGCAGCGATCCACACCGGCTCCAACCGGGCGACGTGATCGTGCTGGGCGCGCACGAGTTCCAGTTTCAGGCCGAGGCGCCCCCGTCGGTGACCGGGACGGGGTCGGGCTGGCTGCGCGATGCGCGCCGCGACCGAGTTTACGGACTGGGGCAGGAGGTCACCGTCATCGGCCGGGAGGCCGGGTGCACGGTCCTCCTGCAGGAGCCTGAAGTCCAGCGGGTGCACGCCCGGATCGAGCGCGACGGCGACGCCGTTCGGCTACTGCCCGAAGTCGGCGCGATGATGCTGCTCAACGGCAACAAGGTCGAGAAATCCGTGCGATTGGCGGATGGCGATGCCATCGGCATTGGTCGGACGGTCCTCTGGTTCACCGTGGATCCACCGGTCCGCCGTGCACTCGAGACGGCGAATGCCATGCGTACCGACCGATACACGCGCCGCGTTCCGACAGGCAAACTGGGGGTGGTGGAGCGCCGAGAGGAACGTGAAGTGCGCCAGCGTCGGGTCTGGCAACGCGCCATCTCTTCGCTGGCGCTTCTGATCCTGCTCGGACTGGGAGGCCTCCTGGCCTGGCAGTACGGTCTGGTGGCTACCGTCCTCGAGTATCTGGACTGAATGCGGCGGGTAGCGCGGGGGGTCGGATCGGTAGCCTGCCTGCTCACCGCAGTCGCGGCCTGTCAGGCCGCACCGGCGCGCGTCGATGGCGCTCGTGAAACGACGACCGCGTCGGTGCCCGACTCCGTCACGACGGACTCCATTCCCGAGGAGCGTCCCGACACCGTGCCGCTGGTCATCACCGACAGCACGACGGTGCTGCTCTCGCTGCTTCCGGCCGCCGCCGGAGGCGAGCTGCGGGGTGAGGCGGCGTCGCTGGCCGACCGCGCCGTGTTCGCGCCACGCACGCAGCGGTGGTTCATGGCCCGCATGATCGACAGCGTCCCGTCGATGGACATCGGTCGGATCGACGGAGGCGTGGGGGCGAGCGCCGCCTCACGGACGGCACTCACGCAGATGCTCGCAGCCCGCAGCCCGATCGTCCCGGGGATGTCGTTCGTGCTGCATGCACTGGGCGGCACACGGGTGGCCACGGTCACCACGCTCGTGACCAGTGGCCGCCGCATCGTGGCGCAGCTGGACGTGCCGGCATTCGAGCCGGGTGAACAGGCGCTGCCGGTGGAGTGGCGCGGCGCTCCCGCGGTGCAGCCGCATGCCGTCACGCGAGTCGAATGCCCAGCCGGCGACCGCGCTGCGATCGACCGCAGCCTCGCGAAATACGTCGCGTCGAAGGACTCGGCGGTCTCCGTGATCCGCGGCTGTTTCGGACGATTCCGCGCGCTGGTGACCGTGCGCCCGCTCGAAATCACGCCCGAAAGCGGTGAGCGGGTGATCCTCGTGAAGGCCGATGGTGGCACGCAGCGTGGACGGCTGCGCGACCTGTCGTATCCGCTGCACGAGCTGGTGTCGGTGCTCGACATCGACGGCGACGGCACGCAGGAGATCGTGGTGCACAGCTTCCGGCCGGCGATGGAGATGTGGTCAGCACTCCGGATGACGGATTCGATCGCGTTCACGCGTTTCGCGAGCGGATACACCGTCGAGAGACGCTGAATGCATGCAGGGTCAGATAACTGTCGCGCTGATGGCGCACCGCTGTTCGCAGATGCGCTGATCAGCGTGGTTCCGAATTCGCCATCGGAAGTGCCTGCACGATGCGGTCGAAGCGTGACCGGAGCATGTCCACTTCGCTTTGCGTGGAGCGGGCCTCCGGGTTGAGCGGTCGGCCGGCGGCGTCTACCCAACGGAAGAGTGCGCCGCGGCGGAACCAGACGTGTTCGAAGGCAACCGGCTGACCGGGGCGATGTATTTCCAGGCGGGCACCGACCAGCGCGCCGTCGTGCAGCCAGTAGGTATCACGCGTGCTGAAGCCTGCGCCATCGGCAGCCACGTGCAATCGCTGCCACTCGGCGTCGGAGCGCCACGCTGTGAGCAGTCCGGTGGTACCGGCGCCGAGCTCGAGCTGGCGACGGATGCTGGGCATGCGGGCGGTGTCGGCGTCGACGCGGGCCGTGAAGGCGGTGAGCGAGTCGAGTGTCGCGCCTTCGTCCGTGCTGCCAGTGGGCAGTCGCAGCCGTTGCGCCGCTATCGGCGGCGCGGGTGGTGTGGCGGGATCCGCCGGTGCGCAGCCGCTGGTCAGCGCGAGCCAGACCGCAGCGATGCGCCAGCGCACCTCAGGCGGTAGCGCGCGTGGCGTCGGCGACGCGACGGGCGCGGGCCTCCCGGAAGCTCTTGATGCAGAGTGCCAGGAAGACGAGGCAGACCGTGAACATGGCAGCCTGAATCTTCGCGGCCAGTGGGCGGGAGACATCGCCGCCGGTGATCAGCTTGAGAAAGCTGACCAGTCCCATCGTGGAGCCGAGGACGCCGAGCAATGCGAGCGCAGAGGCCCCGTGCATGGCGTGGGCTTTCAGCTTTGGCTGCATCGCCAGCGCGCCACACATTTCGAGCAGCGAGCCGAAGGCCAGCGGGATGAGGGCGGTGAGGCTGCGGGTGTCACTGAACAGGTAGCCGAAAATGCCGAGTGCCGAAAGAATCGAACCCGTGAGGATGGTGACGATGGGCATGACGAGGCGGCGAAATGGGCGACGGGGTGACTGAAGCGTGGCGACCGGTAAATTCTAGTTGGTCCACTTCACTCTCACCCCGTTTCCGTCCGTTCCATGACACTCGACGAGTATCAGCAGCTGGCCGCCCGTACGATCGGCACCCGCACGCACGCCGACCAGTTGTCGAACATGGCGCTGGGGCTCGCCGGGGAGGCGGGCGAGACGGCGGACATGCTGAAGAAACACCTCTTCCATGGCAAGCCACTGGATGCGGACGGGGTGATCAAGGAGCTGGGTGACGTGATGTGGTATGTGGCGGGAATGGCGACGGCGATCGGGGCGTCGCTGGACGATGTGGCGCAGCGCAACGTGGACAAGTTGCGGAAGCGCTATCCGGAAGGTTTTTCGGCAGAAGCCAGCGCCAGGCGCGCGGACGTCATTGCCTGATTTGCTGCGTTTGTGCTTGCTTGCTGGCTCTTTGCTGGGCGTTGCATGTCGGAGCAGCCCAAGTGTGGGAGTCGGCGCATCCTTGCCGAGGCGACCGGCACCGGCGCAGACCGGTGCTGCCGCGGATCCCGGGTTCTTCGATGTCGGCAGCGGCAAGGTGACCGTGGACGATCTCGCCCGACTGCGTGAGCGGGCGCTGATCGTTCCGGTGCTGGGGCGGTATCCATCGGACGTCGGTGATACGTTCCGCGCCGGGCGGCGCGGTGGACGGCAGCACAACGCCTCCGACATCATGGCACCCCGCGGCACGCTCATCGTCAGTGCCGACGATGGCGTGATCCGCCGGCTGTCATCGAATCGGCTCGGCGGCATCACCATCTACGCCACCGATCCCGACGAGCGGTTCGTGTATTACTACGCCCATCTCGACGGGTACGCGCCCGATCTCGAAGTCGGGCAGCGTGTGCGGCGCGGAGACGTGCTGGGTTACGTTGGCACGACGGGGAATGCGCCGCCCAATGCGCCGCATCTCCATTTCCAGATCATGCGGCTGCTGGACCGGGACCGGTTGTGGGATGGCGTGCCCATCGACCCGAGGCCCTTTCTCCAGCTCCCGGGAGCATTGCGATGACCATGACAGGCAAGGATCGCGCAACGTTGCGCGGCGAGGCACACCATCTGGTGGCGGCGGTTCACATCGGGCATCAGGGGCTCACCGAGACGGTGATCGCCACGATCGACGATGCGCTGCGCACCCGCGAACTGGTGAAGATCCAGCTCGCCAAGACCACGGACGAAACGCCCAAGGTGGCGGCCGGTCGGCTGGCCGAGTCGACGAAGGCGGAAGTGGTGCAGGTGATCGGGCGGACGGTGACGCTCTACCGCTGGAATCCCGACCTGAAGCGCAAGGGGAATGTGCCGCCCTGGCGGAGCTGAACCACGCGACGTGCGCTGCACCTGTT
>JAYWIJ010000127.1:0-11873 GCA_043788935.1 Gemmatimonadaceae bacterium
GCACACCATCGACTGTGGATGCGCGAGAATCCGTTCGAGATTCTCCTCGCTCATCGCGAAGCCCGCCATGTCCACGCGCGCATCGTTGCGTGTGATGAGGCCCAGCAACGCCGCGTACGGTTCCATGCCCTGATGCTGTGCCCACGCACCGAGCCGCTGTCCTTCCGCACTCCGATCCGCCGCGCTGCGTACCGACGTGACCTGCACGTTGTCCCATCCGCCCAGCAGCTCGATCTTCGCACGTGTCTCACGCTCGATCCGCGCGGCGGTGGCGGGTTGTGTCAGACGCTCGAGGAACGCCGGCGTACCACCGTCCCTGCTCCACACTGGAAAGAGGTTTGACAGCCCCGTGGCATACGCGAGATACGGATAGCGATCGAACATCACGTCGAGTCCATTCGCGCGCGCTGCGTCGATACGCGCGAACACCCTGTCGAGATTCTTCCAGTTGCGCGGACCCTGCGTCTTGAGGTGCGAGATCTGCAAGCCGCAGCCGGCAGCGCGTGCGACGCGGATCGACTCGTCCACCGCCTCGATCAGACGATCGTCCTCGTTGCGCATGTGCGTCGCGTACACGAGTCCGCGCGAAGCCAGCGGCCGGCAGAGCGCCGCGAGCTCATCGACGTCGGCAAAGGCGCCCGGTGTGTACTCCAGCCCCGAGGACGCGCCACAGGCGCCTTCCGCCAGCGCACGGTGCACCATCGCCACCATCGTCGCACGCTCCGCCTGCGACGCGCGACGGTCGGCGTTGCCCACGGCGCGACCTCGCACCGTGCCCAAGCCGACCATCGATGCCACGTTCGGCGCCGCACGCAGGCGATCGATGCGCGCGAACAACGCCGTGAATCCATCGGCCGCTGCACCACTCGCCCGCGAACTGCCGTCTGCACCGGCCACGATCGTCGTGATCCCCTGCCGGATCACCGATTCGGCACGCGGGTCGGCAGCCAGCGAACTGTCGCCGTGCGAGTGGATGTCGATGAACCCGGGCGCGACGACCATACCGCGCACGTCGATTTCGACCCGTCCGCGCATCGCGAGCGACGCGCCGATGGCCACGAAGCGATCACCGCGGATCGCGACGTCGGCATCACGTCCTTCCACGCCCAGTCCATCGAGTACGGTGCCGCCGCGAAGCACCAGATCGACGTCGTCAGCGCGTCGGAGATGCAACGAGGGAAACGACGCACCCAGCAACCACGCGCCACCCGTCGTGACGAAGGTGCGGCGGGATGCCGTCACGTCCGCGGTGCCGTCGCAGCGCTGGCGGCGCGCGCACGTTTCCGCTTGACGGAGAACGGCAGCCAGAACATCCACAAACCGGTCAGCCACATCACGCACAGCGCCACACCGGTGGGCAGGAAGAGGCCGAGCTTGGTGATGTCGCCAAGAAAGAACGAACCGTCGTGCAGCGACTCGATCAGGTCGGAGCGGCGGTAGGCGGTCTGCAGCACCTTCCCGGTGCCGAGGTCCACCTGCACTTCCCAGTCCCCGGCGACCGTCACCTTCGCCAATCCGCGATCAGCGCGGATATCCATGCGCCTGATGTCGTTCCATCCGGTCACCTTGAGCTCCGGAACTGTCCGGACAGCCGCGACGATCTCGTCGAGATCGATCTGCGGCGTCGTGCCGGTGCCGCGAATTTCCTTCGGCTGCACGAACGTCCACTGCTTCTTTATTTGCAACAGGACGCCGGAGCCGATGATCACGATGACCGGCAACGCGATCGCCAGCGTGGCCCAGTAATGAACGCGTCGGGTCAGGACGTTGAATCGCACGATGCAGGACGATGGAGGTGAGGCATGATTCCGCGCGCCCGGTTGGAGAGCATCGCTGCGTGGGATATATACGTACCTGCTCCGGTGACTGCTGTCCCCTGCCTTCCTGCGATGACCGACGTACTGCCCTCCGGCTCAAATGCCGGCGTTCCTGCCGACGATTTCGACCTCCTCTGGTTCTGTCAGCTCGCCGCCGACGGAGAGTTCCTTGGTGCGGGCCCGTTGCGTCGCCCGACGCTGCCCTATCTCTGCGGCCTGGTGGAGACAGCCGCCGAGATGGGGTTCAGCAGCCTGCTGACTGCCACCAACTTCCACGCCGAGCACGATGCGTGGACCGCGGCCGTGGCCACGCTGGCGCAGACGCGAGGCGCAGGACTTCTGGTGGCGGTGCGACCGGGCATGTTCCACCCAGCCATCTTCGCCAAGATGGCTGCCACGGCCGCGTCGCTGTTTCCTGGGCGGGTCCGCATCAACATCGTGACGGGCTCCAATCCCGCCGAGAACGCGATGTACGGCGACGCCGAGTCGCACGACACCCGCTACGCCCGCACGCACGAATTCGTGCATGTCGTGCGTCGGCTGTGGACCGAGTCGGTCGTCGACCACGCGGGGGAGTTCTATCGGACGTCGGGCGCCGTGCTCGCACCGAAACCGTCGCCGATGATCCCGATTTACTTCGGTGGGCACAGCGCGCCGGCACAACGCATCGCTGCCGAACTTGCTGACGTCTACCTCATATGGGGCGACACGTTGCCGAGCATTGCCGCACGCGTTGCGAGCATGCATGAGGCAGAAGCCGTCGCGGGCCGCAGCGTGCGCATCGGCCTGCGGGTGCATGTCGTCGTGCGTGAAACGGAGGCCGAGGCGTGGGCCGCGGCCGATCGCATGATCAGTCGCATCGATCCGGCAGTGCGCGCCGCATTCATCGCGGCGTCCGGAACCGCCGATTCGGAAGGACAGGCGCGGCAGCGTGCACTCGCCTCGGGCACGTCGCTGGTCGTCGAGGAGAATCTATGGGCGGGTGTCGGGCTCGCGCGCACTGGTGTGGGTGTCGCGATCGTCGGCGATCCTTCGCAGGTTGCCGCAAAGCTGCGCGCCTATCAGGCGGTCGGCATCTCGACGTTCATTCTGTCCGGCTATCCGCATCTCGAGGAGTGCCGTCGCTTCGGTGAGCTGGTCATGCCGCTGTTGCGGACGAGTGCAGGATCGGCGTCTGCCGCGACACGTGCGCGCGCCGGCGTGGCGCCGGTCACGTGAGCGCACCGGCGCCGGCAGGATCCGCCGCGCTGCTGCGCGTCGTCGGCCGGTGGGACATGGTCGCACTCGTCATCAACGGCATCGTCGGCGCGGGCATCTTCGGGCTTCCGCAGAAAGTGCATGCGCTGCTCGGCGCGTGGGGGCTGCTGGCGATCGTCGCCTGTGCCGTGCTGATGGGCTTCATCGTCGCCTGTTTTGCGGAAGTCAGCAGCCGCTACACGCAGACCGGCGGTCCGTACGTCTATGCGGCCGATGCCTTCGGACCGTTCACCGCATTCGTGGTGGGATGGCTGCTCTGGCTGGCACGTGTCACGGGGCTCTGCGCCATCACCGGAGTGCTCGCCGAATACCTGTCGTTCCTCATTCCGGCCGTCGGCAGCGGCCTGCCGCGCGGCGCGCTCATCACGCTCGTCATTGCGGCCCTGGCGTGGTTGCACGTGCGCGGCACGCGTGGGGCGACACGCTTCGGCAGCGCGATCACGATCGCCAAGCTGGCGCCGCTATTGCTGTTCGTGATCGTCGGGCTTCCGCACATCGACGCCGCGCGACTCGACTTCACGGTACAGCCCGAGACACAGAATTTCTCGGCGGCGGTGTTGCTCCTCGGCTTCGCCTTCGTTGGCTGGGAAACGGCACTCGTAGCGGCCGGCGAAATGCGCGATCCGCGTCGCGACGCGCCGTTCTCGCTCGGTGTCGGACTCGCGGGCGTCGCCGCGCTCTACGTCGCCATTCAGGCCGTGTGCATCGGCACGCTTCCCGATCTGGCCGCGTCGGAGCGCCCACTGGCCGATGCTGCGCTCACGTTCCTCGGCCCTGCAGGCGCCACGCTCATCGTCGTCGGTGCCGTTATTTCCATGCTGGGCACGATCAACGGCGGCGTCCTCGCGATCTCGCGTATTCCATTTGCGATGGCCGAGGCGCGACAACTCCCGCAGGTGCTCGCTGCGGTGCATCCCGTGCATCGCACGCCGGTGCTTGCGATCCTGACGTCGTGTGGCGTGGTGCTGCTGCTGACGCTTACGCGCGGGCACATCTACCTGCTCACGATCAGCACGATCTCGCGCTTGTTCGTCTTCGCGCTCACGATTGTCGCGCTTCCGCTCTTCCGTCGTCGACCGGCCACGACGCCGGCGTTGTTCATGCTGCCGGGTGGCCTGCTCATTCCCGGCGTTGCGCTGGCGATGATCGGATGGCTGCTGCTGAACACGTCGTGGAGAGAAACGCGCGACGTCCTGATCGCCACGATCGTCGGCGCGCTGCTGTACGTGATCGGACGCATCGCGCAGCGCGATCACGGAACGAATCACGCGACCGATTCCGCGGCATCCTGACACGCGTTCCGCACGCGACACCCTCCCGCCACTCCGCCGATGCAACGCCGCGACTTTCTCCAGCATGCTGCCGCACTCTCCGCCTTTCCCCTGCTGCGTGGAACGATGCCGACCGTCCACGGCGCACCGGCGCTTCACGTTGACGGTGCGCGGCTCAACGACTGGCTGAGCGCCTTCGATCGCATCGGCCGCACCGCAGGCGGGATCAACCGGACGGCGTACTCCGATGCGGATCTCGCTGGCCGTGCGTTCACTCGCGATTTGTTCACACAGGCGGGCCTCGCACCACGGATCGACGCTGCGGGCAACATCATCGGTCGACTGGCGGGACGCGACGCCGCACTGCCGCCGATTCTGATAGGATCGCACGTGGACTCCGTCACGAACGGCGGCAACTTCGATGGCCCTGTCGGCACCTTCGGCGCCGTCGAGGTCGCCCGCACGCTCAAGGAACGTGGCGTGCGCCTTCGGCATCCGGTCGAGGTGGTCTGCTTCCAGAACGAGGAAGGCGGCACCATCGGCAGCAAGATCATGATCGGCGCGCTCACCGATGCGGAGCTCGACAACGTCGCCCGATCCGGCAAGACGATCCGCGACGGCATCGGGCTGATCGGCGGCAACGTCGCCACCCTTGCGCAGGCGGCGAAGCAGCGAGGGGAGATCGCCTGCTACATGGAGCTGCACATCGAACAGGGCGGCCTGCTCGAGAAGGCTGGGCTGCAGATCGGCGTCGTCGAAGGCATCGTCGGTCTCCGCTGGATGGAAGTGATCGTCACCGGACTCGCCAATCACGCGGGTGCGACGCCGATGGATCAGCGGCAGGACGCGATGCTCGCGGCAGCGAAATTCACCGTGGCCGTCAACGACGCGATTCGTGCCGAACCGGGACGGCAGGTGGCCACGGTGGGACGCGCCGTGGTCACGCCGAACACCACGAATGTGATCGCAGGTGAGGTACTGCTCACCGTGGACCTCCGCGACCTCGACGAGGCGACGCTGTCGCGCTTCGAGGGCGTCTTCCAGCGACTGAGTCGCGAGATCGGTACCGCTACCGGCACCACCTTCCGCTTCCGCACCCTCACGGAGAGCAAGCCGGCACTGGCCGACGCCCGTGTGATGGGATTCATCGACAGCGGTGTCAAGGCACTCGGCCTCACCGCCCAGCGCATGCCGAGCGGCGCGGGACATGATGCGCAGGAGATCGCACGCATCGCCCCGATGGCGATGATCTTCATTCCCAGTGTGGGCGGGATCAGCCATTCGCCGAAGGAGTTCTCCCGTGCGCAGGACATCACCAACGGTGCCGACGTGCTGCTGAATGCCGTGATCGCAGCGGACGCGATGTTATCCGGACGCGCACGCCGTAGTGGCGCGCTTGGCAACGACGGGGCATCGACCGAAGCGTGATGCCATGGGCTGCGTCGCTCACGGCGCGCGGGTCGGAGCGACTGTCGTCGTGTCGAGACGCGCGCCCAGCACCACGTCGGCGGCGATCCACACGGTGCTCGGCTGCACGGTCAGCTTGCTTGGCGTTACCTGCAGCGCGAGGTCGCGATTCGCGAGCGGCACCGCCGTTTCGACGGAGATCGGCAACTGGATCGGCCGGAAGAAACGCTGCGGAATCTTCACGTTGAATCCACGACCGACCAGCGCCTGAATGCGTTCGCTCGCGCCGGACCGGTCGATGGCGTATCCGCACAGCCCACCGCGCGACTCCATCACCGAATCCAGCGCCGCCACCGACCGCGCCGATGGCTCGACGAACAGGCGTATCGCCAGGCCGGGAAAGTCCGGATCGGCGCGCACGCCTCCGTCCACTGCCGTCAGCACGATGCGCCCTCGCGCGATGTAGGTGCGCGCGCGCACCTGACCCGTCACGTCACGTTCGACGGTCATGTCGCCGCAGACCGGCCCCGCCAGGCCGCGGGACTCCCAGTCGGCCTTGATGTGTGCAATGCCGGTGCCACCCGCCACACGCACCGGTACTTCCATCGTGATCACGTCACCGCCGAAGGTGAGCTTCGGCGCATCGGGTTGCAGCCGTCCGCGCACATCGTTCAGCCTGACGCGCAACGTGTATTCACCCACGCGTCGCCGACCGAAGATGCCGATCTTCGCCTTCACTTCGCCCGTCTTGCGGAGGTTCATCTCCGGCAACCGGATGTCCACATCGTGAAACCATCCGGTGACGATGCTGCGCACCATCTTGTCGATGAATGGGGTCGGCAGGCCGATCACGACGTCACCATCAGGTTGTCCGTCCAACACGTCGCTCAGCAGCGCGGCATCGTACACGACCGCGCGCAATGAGTCGCGCTGCACGGTCAGCGCCCTGATCTCCCGTTCGACCGTGGCCGGATCCTCGCGTTCGGAGCGCGGACGATATCGCAGCGCGAAGACACCACCTGCCAGCGTCAGCACGGCGATGCTTCCGAGCACCGAATACAACAGCTTGTGTCTCACGACGTGCTGTCCCGCGTGACGGTTGCGAAGTCACCAAGTTCACTTCGCAGCACCACCCACAACCGGTTCTGGAACGCGAGGACTCGCGAGATGCGCACACGCAACGGCGCACGGCTTGGCTCGATGGACAGGGCGCCCTCGGGGCCGAAACCTGGCAGCACCATGTTCTGTTCGAGACGCACCGGTATCGTCAGGGCGGGAATCCCCGACGTGAGTTCCGGGAGGCTCCGTTCCACGACGCGCCGGAGTGTCTCGATCACGATCGGGTCGAGCGCAGACAGGGTGCCGCTTGGCGCATCGATCTCGACGTCATCGATGTTGATGCGCGTCCGCAGCGACTGCGACGAGTCGATGGTGAAGTTGTCCAGTGCACCACGCAGGCGTACCACGGCGGCGACCCGGGGATACGTCCGCCGCCGGATGTAGCCGCTGAGTGCCACGCGTGCCACGTTCGAGCGGAAGGTGATCCGCGCACCGGAGAGCGTCACGGTCATCTTGTTGCGGATGTCCACGCTCACCGGAAGCGCGGCGGTCAGTAACGACTGGAGCAGCGTATCGCGAACGCCGACCAGCACCTCGTTTTCGCGGTCCATCAGCGAACCCGGTGCCTGCGCGATCAGCTTCTTCAGACCCTCCGCTTCCCGGAGCAGCTGATCACGCTCGACCACCCGCTCCTGGGCCAGCGGATCGGCACGGATACAGCCTCCGAGCAACACGGGGCACACCAGAAGCCACCGCGGCGCGCCGTTCAGCACACGCGACAACGAGGTCTTTTTATCAGGACGTGCGACGACATGACGACATGGCATCGTGCAATATGTCTGCAGGGCACGCTTGAACCATGCTCGACCGTACCCTCGGAGGTCTGGCAGCGAACGCATCCGCGGATCAATGCCGCAGACCACCGAGGTCGACGCCGGTGCCCCGCCCCGCCGCGAGTGCGTGCGTATGGAGGTAGCGCACTGCCGCCACATCCTCGATGGCCAGGCCGAGCGACTTGAAGAGCGTGATCGCGTCGCGCGAGGAGCGCCCGGGCTTCGCACCGGTGACCAGCTCACCCAGCTCGGCGCGCAAATGCGCATCGTCGATCACACCTTCCCCGCGCGGAATCAGAAAGTCACCAGACTCCGCCAGCACCGACTCGCGCCGATCACCGAAGAACTCCGCGTTGCGCACGGCATCGCTGTCCAGCTCACGTGCAGTGCGCAGCGATGCGCCCACGGCGTTCACATGCGTTCCGGGTCGCAGCCAGCGCCCCTGCACCACCGGCGTGCGCGACGAGGTGATCGTGCACACGATGTCGGCGTCGCGGACGGCCGCTTCCGTCTCACTGACCACCGTCACGTCGATGCCGAGCGATGCGCGGGCCCGGTCTCCCAGTAGCGACGCACGGCTGCCCGGGCGTGTCGCCGAGGGGCTCCAGATCGTGGCGCGGGTGATCGGTCGCACGGCGCACATCGCCTCGAGGTGCGGCAACGCCAGCACACCCGCGCCGAGGATCGCCACCGACGTTGCATCGTCGCGCGCCAGCAGCCGTGTGGCCAGTCCGGAGACGGCGGATGTGCGGATGGCCGTGATGCTCGACGCGTCGGCGATGGCCAGCAGTCTCCCGAACTCGGCGTCGAACAGCAGCACCACGCCGATGTGCGAGTCGTACGGCGTGGCGTCGTTTCCGGGGAAGACGGTGATCACCTTCGCGCCAAGCGAGGCGGTGGCGCCTCGTCCCACCACGGCTGGCATCGAGGCGAAGGCGTTCGGAGAGTCCGTCAGGCGCAGCACGGTGCGGAGCGGCTGTTCCGCGTCGCCAGCGGCAAGCGCGGCGAAGGCGTCGGCCATGACCTCGATGCACGCGTGCATCGGCAGAAGTGCGTGTACGTCGGTGTCGCTGAGCAAAAGGGTGGGCATGGGGCGAAGGTAGTCAGGACACCTCCGGGAGCGCGACGCGCGATACCTATGCGCGACTCTCTCGACCAGTCGCGGGCACCGCTACCACTGCGGACGCGCCAGCGCCGGCATCCCCGCCAGGGACGCAACAGCGTTCAGCCGCTCCAGCGTTCCGCCCAGCGTCACCGCTGCACGCGCCCGCAGCGCCGTCCACTGCCCGGCCAGTTCGCGTTCCCGTGCCACGCGCGCCGCACTCGGTCGACCCTCCGCTGATCCGCTGCCGTAGCCACCATCACCAACCAGTGTCCCGTACAGTGTCTGATACTGTACCGAGAGTCCTGCAGGCATTACGGGACCGGTCGCCGTCGCAGGGCCTGCCAGCGCTTCGATGGCGTCGATCTCGCGAAGCGCGCTGTCGGCGATCGCCACCAGCGCCGCTGGCGCCGCGGCGCGCTTCTGCAGTTGCACTGCGCCATCTCGCACGCCGCGAAGCGCCTCGAGCGTTCGCGTGAGCGCAGTGATCGTGTCACGCACCGCTACTGACAGGGTGTACTGCGTATCGTAGTCGGCCTGTGTGTGACCTGCCGTCGCATTCGGCACGATCAGCAGCGGACGCTCCTCCGTCACGCCGCCGGCAACCAGTCGCACCGTGTACCGACCCGGCGGCATCTTGACGCCGCGTCCACCCACACCCATCGGATCACGCGCCGAGCGTGGCCCCGTTCCGCGCAGATCCCAGACGATGCGGTGGGCGTTTGCGGTCGCCGGCGCCTGCTGCGACCGTGCCAGCGTCGTGTCCGCGCGCCACGTGCGCACCACCTGCCCCGCCGCATCCCGTACTTCGAGCACGATTCCCGGCTGCGGCTGTGTCAGCACGTACTGCAGATGTGCGCCGAACGGCCGGTCGTCGGGCAGCTCGAGATCCACCTCCTGCAACGCCACACCGATGGTGCCACGCTCGGCGGCACGCGGCGTGAACAGACGCGCCATGCGCACCGCGCTGTCGGCGGCGAATTCGCGCAGCGGTGTCAGATCGTCCAGCACCCAGAACGAGCGACCCTGTGTGGAAATCACCAGATCACCACGATGCACCTTCAGATCGGTGATCGGCGTGCGTGGCAACTTCGCCTGCAGTGAACGCCAGCGAGCCCCGTCGTCCAATGAAACGAACAGACCGAATTCGGTGCCGGCGTACAACAGTCCCTTGCGCTCGGGATCTTCGCGCACGACGCGCACGGGCTGATCGGTGGGCAGTCCACCGCGACCCGTGCCGATCCGCGTCCATGTCCGGCCGAAGTCGTCGGTCCGCCAGACGTACGGCGCGAAGTCGTCCATGCGATAGCGCTGGACTGCCACGAACGCGCGTCCCGGTGCATGCGATGAAACTTCGATACGGTTCACGGTCGCGAACTGCGGTACGCCCGGCGGCGTGATGTCGCGCCACGTCGCACCATGATCCCGCGTGAGCTGCACCCGTCCATCGTCGGTGCCCACCCAGATCGTGCGCGCGTCATGCGGCGACGGGACCACGCTGAAGATCGTACCGAACATCTCCACACCGGTGTTGTCGGGCGTGATCGGCCCACCGGCCCAGCGCTGGCGCGTGGTGTCGTTGCGCGTCAGGTCCGGAGAGATGCGTGTCCACGTGTCACTTGCGTCCCGACTGGCGTAGAGATACTGGCTCGCGTGATACACCGTGCGTGGATCGTGTGGGCTGACGACGATCGGCGCCACCCACTGCCAGCGATCACGCAGCGTGCGCGGTGCCGACTGCTGGCTCTCGAGGCCAAGCCCCACGCTCACACGTGAGTCGCGTGTCACGTCGTAGCGATTGATCGCGCCGCCGTAACAGCCGCCGAAGATCATGTTCGGATGATCGGGATGCAGCGCGACCGGCCCCGTTTCGCATCCTGCGGCGTAGCCCCATTCCTGCTGCGGCCGCAGGTTGTTGCCGATCCGACGCGACGGCACGCTGATGCTCGAGTTGTCCTGCTGCGAGCCATACAACCGGTATGGATGCTGGTTGTCCACGACCACATCGTACAGCTCAGCCGTCGGCTGGTTGTACATGCTGCTGAAGGTGCGGCCGTTGTTGAGCGTGACCACCGTGCCACCATCATCCGACAGCGCGAAGATGCGCGGATCACGCGGATTGATCCACAGGTCATGCGTGTCGCCATGCGGCACTGGCAGCTGCTGGAACGTGCGACCGCCATCGGTGCTGCGGAGCAGCGGCGTGTTCAGGACCCAGACGTTGTCGGCATTCGTCGGATCAGCGACGACGTGACCGTAGTAGAACGGCCGGGCGCGCAGGCGGGTGTCGTCCGACACGCGTGTCCACGTGGCACCGCGGTCCTTGCTGCGATACAGGCCGCCGTCGGTGGCATGCTCCACCAGCGCGAAGACACGTTCTGGATTGGCGGCTGAGATCGCGAGACCCACCTTGCCGACGATGCCGGTGGGCAGTCCGCCGCCGAGCTTCGTCCAGGTGTCGCCGGCGTCGCTGCTCTTGTACACACCGCCGGCCGGTCCGCCGGAGATCATCGTCCACGGTTTGCGCTCGGCACGCCAGGCGCCCGCGTACAGCTCGCGCGGGTCCGTCGGATTGAGCGCCAGCGACACCGCGCCGGTCGAATCATCCAGCGTCAGCACGCGCGTCCACGAGGCGCCGCCATCGGTGGTGCGAAAGACGCCGCGTTCCGGATTGCGTCCAAACGGATGACCCACTGCAGCCACCCACACCACGTCGGGGTTGGTGGGATGCACGATCAGTTCACCGATGGCGCCCGACTCGCGCAGGCCACGGAACTGCCACGTTGCGCCGGCATCGGTGGAGCGCCACACACCTCTTCCCACCGACGAGTTGCCGCGGATCGAGGCGGAGCCCGTGCCAACCCAGATCACGTTCGAATCGCTGTCGGCCACGTCGATCGCGCCAATGTTGCCGACGTCGAGAAACCCGTCGGTGATGTTTGCCCAGTGTGCGCCGGCGTCGTCGCTCTTCCACACACCGCCGCCGGTGGTGCCCATGTAGAACAGGTGCGGTTGCTCGGCGACGCCGGCGGTGAATGTCAACATAGTTGTCGCATGAGTCGTCATGCTGCGGTCCGGCCCTGCGTCAGCAGGTCGTCTTTCGTCGGATTCAGTCGGACCGTCGTGA
>JAYWIJ010000128.1:0-11856 GCA_043788935.1 Gemmatimonadaceae bacterium
CGGAGTCCTTGGCCGAGTCCTTGCCGCCGTTCAAGGGGACGGAGTCCTTGCCGGAGTCCTTGCCGTTCAAGGGGACGGAGTCCTTGCCGTTCAAGGGGACGGAGTCCTTGCCGTTGAGTCCTTGCCGTTGAGTCCTTGCCGTTCAAGGGGACGGAGTCCTTGCCGGAGTCCTTGCCGTTCTTGCCGCAGGTGTTCGAGGGGACGGAGTCTTTGGCCCCGTTCAGTTCAAGGGGACGGAGTCCCTGGTCTCTCGAATCCCTCACCGCTCTCGGCAGACCGCGCCCCGTTCCGCAGCTTCGCTGCTCCCGCACCAGGTTCTCGCCACAGAGCGCGCCGATGCACGACGGAGCAGATCAGACGCCGTACGACCTCGCCTACTCCGCGTCGGTCCGTGATCCCGAAAGCTTCTGGGCCACAGCCGCCGCGGCGTTGCATTGGGACACGCCCTTCGAACGGGTCCTGGACGATCGCCACGCGCCGCTCTACCGCTGGTTCACCGGCGGCGAGATGAACACCTGCTACAACGCCATCGACCGGCATGTGCTGAATGGTCTAGCGGAACAGGCGGCCGTGATCTACGACAGCCCGGTCACCGGCGTCAAGCGCACGATCACCTACCGCGAGTTGCGCGACGAGGTGGCGCAGTTCGCGGGATTGCTGCGCTCACTCGGCGTGGCACGTGGCGATCGCGTGATCCTCTACATGCCGATGACGCCGGAGTGCCTGATCGGCATGTATGCCTGCGCTCGAATCGGCGCGGTGCATTCGGTGGTGTTCGGCGGCTTTGCACCGAACGAGCTCGCGGTGCGCATCGACGACGCGCAGCCGACCGTGGTGCTGACGGCGAGCTGCGGCATCGAAGTGCAGCGGGTGGTGCCGTACAAGCCGCTGCTGGACGACGCCTTGCGTCTTGCAACACACCAGCCGGCGCACTGCGTGGTGCTGCAACGTGACGTGCATCGGTGCGAGCTCACACCGGGCCGCGATCTCGACTGGCACATCAGCGCCCGCGACGCACAGCCCGTGGACTGCGTGCCACTCGCCGCCACCGATCCGCTCTACATTCTCTATACGTCCGGCACGACCGGCCAGCCCAAGGGCGTGGTGCGCGACAACGGTGGTCACGCCGTGGCCCTGCTCTGGTCGATGCAGCACGTGTACGACGTGAAGCCCGGCGAAGTGTTCTGGGCAGCGAGTGATTTCGGCTGGGCCGTGGGACACTCGTACATCGTGTATGCACCACTGCTGGCCGGCTGCACGACGATCGTGCACGAAGGAAAGCCGGTCGGCACGCCCGACGCCGGTGAGTTCTGGCGCGTGATCGCCGAACATGGCGTGTGCGTGCTGTTCACGGCGCCGACGGCGTTCCGCGCGATCAAGCGCGAAGATCCCGAGGGGACGTTCTTCGCGAAGTATCCCATGCCGACCTTCCGCACGTTGTTCCTCGCCGGTGAGCGGCTCGATCCAGACACGTACCACTGGGCGCGTGCGCTGTTGCAGCGACCGGTCATCGATCACTGGTGGCAGACGGAGACCGGCTGGCCGGTCGCGGCAAATTGCATCGGACTCGGTGCGCTTCCGGTGAAGCCCGGCTCACCCACCAAGCCGGTGCCGGGCTACGTCGTCGAGATACTCGATGAGGAAGGCGCACCGCTGCCGCCGAACCGCGAAGGGGCCGTCGTGATCAGGTTGCCGCTGCCACCGGGGACGTTGCCCACGCTCTGGCGCAACGATGCGCGATACGTCGAGACGTATCTCGCCAGGTATCCCGGATATTATCTCACCGGTGATGGCGGCTACATCGACGACGACGGCTACCTGTTCATCATGGGTCGCGTGGACGACATCATCATCGTCGCCGGACACAATCTCTCGACAGGCTCCATCGAACAGGCACTCGCCAGTCATCCCGACGTCGCCGAGTGCGCGGTGGTCGGTGTCAGGGATGCGCTGAAGACGCAGCTGCCTCTTGGCTTCGTGGTGCTGAAAAGCGGCGTACAGCGCAGCCACACGCAGATCGTCGAGGAACTGGTGCAGCTCGTACGCGCGCAGGTGGGGCCGGTCGCCAACTTTCGTCAGGCGCTCGTCGTGCAGCGCCTTCCGAAGACGCGCTCCGGCAAGGTGCTGCGCAAGACGATACGGACGATCGCTGACGGCGATGCGTGGACGATGCCACCGACGATCGACGATCCCGCAACGCTCGACGAGATCGCTCGTGCGGTGCGCACGCGGCCGTCAGTCACGGGTTCCATCGGTGCTGCGTGAGCCGTGCGGATCTGCCGTGCGCTCCATCGTCAGCGCATTCCACGCCCCGCCGCGCAACTTCGTTCGGCGGCGGAACTACTCCGGCTGGTTCCGCATGTGTTCCGCCAGCGCCACCATCCGCTGGGTGAGATAGTCGCGCAGGTCCGACGGCATCGGCTGCTCGTGCAGCGCGCGCGTCATGCACCAGAGCCATTCGTCACGCTCCACCATGCCGATGGCAAACGAAAAGTGACGCATGCGCAGCATGGGCTGACCGTGCTTCTCGACGTACAGCTGCGGTCCACCGAGCCAGCCGGTGAGGAACAGACGCAGCTTTTCGCGTGATACCTTGAGACTCGCGGCGTGCAGCGCACGCACATGCACGGCCTCCGGTGCCGTATCCATCAGGTCGTAGAAGCGCTCGACGATCTGGTGGACCGCCGTCTCACCGCCGATGGCGTCGTAGTGACTCTGTGGCTCCATGCACGGAATGTAGTGTCGGGCGATCAGGAGACGACGAACTCCTCTATCGCCCTCCGCGTGCGTGCTCTTCCACCGGCCTGCCTGCACGACCGCCCGTGCCATGGTATTTTCACGCAGACGGCAGCGTACAGCACAGACGGCGATGAGAGGCAGCAGATGGCAGCGAAGAAAGCAGTTGCAAAGAAGCCCGGCGCCACGAAGTCCGCCGTGACGAAGACGACTGCCACGAAGCCGGTGGCCACGGGGGCCGTAAAGCAGGCCAGGACGCAGGTCGCGAAAAAGGCGCCGCAGTCCATGCCGTACGAGCAGGGCAAGTGGGCGCACGTCTTCAGCCGGCAACCGGGTGAGCGACGCTACTGGCTGATCAAGTCGGAGCCGGACGTCTTCTCGTTCCAGCACCTGCAGGGCGCTCCGAAGCGGACCACGTCATGGGACAGCGTACGCAACACCGGTGCGCGCAACTTCCTGCGCGACGGCATGAAAAAGGGCGATCTCTGCTTCTACTATCACTCGAATGCCGAGCCGTCGGCGATCGTCGGCATCTGCGAAGTGGTGCGCGAAGGGTATCCGGATCATACGGCCCTCGATTCCGCGCATGACTACTACGACCCCGCCAGCATCGCCGAAACGCCCACCTGGTTCATGGTGGATGTGAAGGCCGTGGAAGCGCTGCCGCGCGCCGTCACGCTGCCCGAGATCAAGGCCAGTGCCGAACTGCAGGACATGGCGTTGCTCAAGGTCAGCCGACTCTCTGTGGCACCGGTGACGGCAACGGAGTGGGAGATCGTGCTTCGCATGAGCCGCGCAGGCTGATCGAGCGCGTGGTTGTGAACGGCAGCGGGGGGCGACGTCTGTCGACATCGCCCCCCGCTGCGCCATGATGCATGCGCAGGGTTCAGATCTCGCCCTTCCGCGCAAAGTCCGCGATGTGATCGGCGGCGCGGAATGCCAGTGCCTGAATCGTCATCGTCGGCTGTCCACGTCCGCTGGTGACGAAGCTGCTGCCGTCCACGATGAACAGATTCTTCACGTCGTGTGCGCGATGATACTTGTCGACGACGGAGGTCTGCGGGTCATTGCCCATGCGCGCGGTGCCGAGCAAATGCACGGCGCTGCCGGGTGTGTCAGGAATGTCGTTCTGATGCACGGCCTTCGCGCCGGCCGCCAGCAACAGTTCACGGCCGCGTTCCTTGAAGAACCCGAACAGCCGCAGATCGTGCGCATGTTCCTTGAACGTGATCCGCATGGCGGGCACACCCCACGCGTCCTTCAGTTCGGGGTCCAGCTCGACGGTGTTCGTCGCCTGCGGCAGCTGTGTGGTATGGCCGAGTGCCTCGACCGCATTGTTGAACCAGGGGCGCATGCGCTGCTTGAAGCCGCTGCCCCACATCGGCCCGGTCTCAGGCATGCCGAGTGTCCAGAGCAGGCCCGGCACCGACATGCGCACGTCGAATCCACCGCCGCCGACGAGGTTCAGATCCTTCGGCAGCTCGTAGTGCTCCTGTGTGATGCGAGTGACCACCGGCCCTTTGTGCGCTGCGACTTCATGTTCGAACTCGCCGGTCGTGGACACGTTGCCGTTGGTCATCAGGTGCTTGCCGACCACACCGCTGCTGTTGGCCAGCCCGTTCGGAAAGCGGTTGGTCTTCGAATTGAGCAACAGCCGCGGCGTCTCGGCGCCGTTGGCACAGAGCACCACGGCCTTCGCTTTCTGCACCACTTCCTGCTTCTGCGCGTTGAAATACACCACGCCCGTCACGCGACCCGCATCGTCGGTCTGGATCTTCCGCACGTAGCTGTCGCTGCGCAGTTCGCACTTGCCGCTGGCCAGCGCGTCTGGCACCATCGTCCAGTTGGCACCACCCTTCGCGCCCCACTCGCAGGGAAACGCGAGACAGAAGCCGCAGTTGCGACACGGCTGACGCCCGTTGTACTCGCGTGAGAGAATGGCCATCGGCGCGGCCTTCGAGGACCAGCCGAGTTTCCTCGCGCCGATCTCGAGGATCACGCCGGGGCCGTGTGCGTTCAGCGGCGGGAGCGGGAACGGCTTGCTGCGGAACGGCTCGCGCGGATCGGTGCCGACTTCACCCGACACGCCGACGGCGTATTCCACCGCGGTGTAATACGGCTCGAGTTCTTCGTAGGTGATCGGCCAGTCGTCGAGCGCAGCACCGGGTACACCGCCGCGCACCGTCTTCTCGTTGAAGTCGATCGGGCGGAAGCGCCAGAAGTTACCGGTGAAATGCAGCGTGGTGCCACCAACGGCACGCGCATAGTGGGCAAAGTTGCGCTGCTCGGGCTTGTCGGCGATCGACGTGCGGTACGTCTGCGGCGACACCGCGGGATCGTTCGTCCAGCGCGGCCACATGAAGGCACCGAGTTCGTCGTGTTCCATGTCGGAAGGCGGCACCTTGCGACCCTGCTCCAGCAGCACGACTTCGAAGCCTTTGCGCGTGAGTTCGCGTGCCACCGATCCGCCGGCAATGCCCGAACCGATGACGACGAAGTCCACTGCCGTGTCGGTCGCGTACGTCGGGCCCTTCGCGTCGAGCGTGTAGCGCCCCATCGGCATCTGCATCAGAGCACCCGCCCGAACAGCGCCATCTGGTTCTCGGGACGATCGTACCACCCGAACGGCGCCTTCTGCTCCATTGCCGCGTCCTGCCCGATGAACTTCCAGCCGATGTAGTCCTTGTTGCCGCCATACTTGGGCAACGCGAGAAAGCCGGCGATGGTCGCGAATCGCATGCCACCGAAGAAGTCAGTCTTCTCGATCTCGCGCAGCATCGCGTCCTGCTGTTCGGCGGTGAGCGAGGCGAACGTGGCGGCACTGCCATGCTTCTTCGCGACGGCTTCGCCAAGCGTCGTCAGCCCCGCAGCGAACATCGGCGCCTGATCCTTGGCGAAGCCGGCAAGCGACTGGTCGATGAAGTGAATCACTCCCGCTTCACGCGCGCCCGGCGTATCATCGGTCGGGATGATGCGGGCGGCGATGGCCTCGACCTGTGCGGCCTGCGCCGGGGAGAAGTGCACCAGCGCCGCCGTGTCGTGCCGGTCGTCACTCATGCGCTTGCAGCCAGCGCCAGCGGTGAGCCACACCGCGCCGAGTGCCGCCACTCCGACGAACTCGCGTCGCGACACCTGCGCCGCGCCCTGCTCCCGATCGATCATCGTTCCATCCCCGCGGTGTAAGGAGCGTACCACTCGCGACAGGCTGATATTTCAACGTAGTGTCAGCTGCAAGGGGCACTTCGGTGATCCTGCGTTGTCATTTACCGATACTCATGCACAGGTTGTCATGTCAGGCCTGACCCTCCGACCAAGGCGTGCGGCAGATGCCGACGCCGTCGCGGCACTCCACGCGGCCAGCTGGCGATCGGCGTACCGCGGCATCCTCACGGATGACTACCTGAATGAAGCCCTGGACGCGGATCGCGCCACTCTCTGGCATCGCCGACTCGACGGGCCACGAGACGACGCGTTCGGCAAGGCGGCGGTGCGCGACGGCGAACTGCTCGGATTCGTGTATGTCGCGCAGGTGCCGGACGCCTCGTGGGGCGTGTTGATCGACAACCTGCATGTGGCGCCCGGCGCGCGATCGGCCGGCATCGGTCCCCGGCTGCTGGAGGCCGCCGCGCGCGGCATCGAGCAGCGCAACTGGGGTTCGCGCGTGCACCTCTGGGTGTTCGAGGCGAACGAGCGTGCGCGACGCTTCTACGCGCGCATGGGTGGCGTCGAGGTCGAACATGTCGCGAAGTTGGCGCCCGATGGGCAGGAGCTGCCCGAATGGCGCGTGGCGTGGAGCGACGTGGCCGTGCTGCGGTCACCGGCAGTGCCGTCGTGTTAGTCTCCCGGTACTACGCTGACGCTGCCATCATGCGCTCACGCCCTCCTGTTCCGCTGCTCGCCGGCGCTCTGCTGCTCGCCATGCCGGTGCGTGCGCGGACCGCAGCCACCATGCCGATGATTCCCGGTGCGGCACTGAGCGTCGAGGATGCCGACATGCTCGACCGGATGCAGCTGCGCGGACGTGAACGGCCCGACGAGGTGGTGGTCATCGGCGGTCACATCGACTCGTGAGATGTGACCAGGGCGCAATAGGCGATGCGGCCGGCAGCGTGGCGGCGTGGGAAGCGGTGAAGCTGCTGAATCGTATCGGCCTCACACCGCGTCGCACCATTTCGTGTTGTGCTCTGGACCCGCTGAGAAAACCGCACTCACACAACCTGGACTTCGCGCATGTACTCGGCATGTCTCTATTGCTCGCGCCCACTCGGCGCGAATGATGCGATCGAGCGGTTCCCGGTCGGCCGGCGACTCGCGTTCGACGCGGCGAAAGGGCGGCTGTGGGTGGTGTGCACGTCGTGCCAACGCTGGTGCCTGTCACCGATCGAGGAGCGGTGGGAGGCGATCGAGGAGTGCGAGCGCGCGTTCCGCGATGCACGCGTTCGTGCGTCCACCAGCGAGATCGGAATGGTGCGTCATCGTGACGGACTGGAGCTGGTACGCATCGGTGCACCGCTCAGGCCCGAACTGGCGGCGTGGCGCTACGGACGCGAGTTCACGGCCCGGAGACGGAAAGCGGTGGCCGTTTCCGCTGGCGCCGCCGGTCTGGCGGCCGCAGGTGGACTGGCGGCACTCGCCAGCGGCGCGCTGTCGGCATACGCGGGATTGTTCGTGATGGTGCCGCCCGTGCTGCACATGACGGCGCTCGCCGGATTCTTTGGCTACAGTGCGTACGACAGCGCCCGCGCCGTGTCCTTGCACGTCGATGGCAAGACGGTGCGCGTCTATCGTGCCGACCTCCGTGAGACGCACCTGATTCCCACCGACGATCGCGCGGGATGGGGCGTGCGCCTGAAGCATGGCTACGGTCGCCGGACGCTCGTCGGTGACGACGCCGTACGTGTGGTGTCGCGCTTGCTGGTGCGTGCAAACGGCGGCGGTGCGTCAGGCGACACGGTCAATCATGCGGTGCGCCGGCTCATGGAAGCACCATCACTCGACGCGTTCCTGCGTGACACGGCGACTCGCGCCGGTGCAGCCGCTGACGAGTTCGAGCGCGAAAAGAAACGCTATATGTATCAGTTCGAGCAGAACTCGCTGACGGCCGGCAAGTTCGACGAGACTGCGAACCCCGCCGGATTGTCCCGCATGGTGCCACCGGTCAGGCTGGCACTCGAGATGGCGTTGCACGACGAGAGCGAGCGCATCGCGCTCCAGGGAGAGCTGGCCCCGCTCGTCGCCGCGTGGAAGGAGGCTGAAGAAATTGCGGGCATCGCGGATCGCCTGCTGGTGCCGCCGGCGATCGACGCGCGCATCGACGCGGCACATGATCGCGACCGCGTCTGATGGTCGCCGGTCAGGGAGCCGACGCCGTCATCGCCCGCGCCGCGGCGTGCCACTCCTGCGCGCACGAGGGCAGCACCGTTCGCGGTGCCGCAGCGGGTCGGGCGATCAGGTAGCCCTGCATGAACGTCGCGCCGTGCGCTGCCGTCCAGTCGCGTTCACCCTCCGTCTCGATGCCTTCCGCCAGCGTGTCGATGCCAAGTGCCTGCGCCACGTCCAGCAGGTTGGCGACGATGCGTGCCTTGTACTCGTCCTGATCCACGTTGCGGATCAGCTCCATGTCGAGCTTCAGCAGGTCGGGGCGCAACTCATGAATCAGGTTGAGCGATGAGTAGCCGGCACCGACGTCGTCCAGCGCGACCCTGAAGCCTGCACCACGGTAGTAGTCCAGGATGTTGCGCAGGTGCCTTGGATCGTGGGCTCGCTCCGTCTCGACGATCTCGAAGACGACGTCGCTCCGCGCAATGCCTGCCTGATCCACGGCGACGACGGTGCTCCGCAGGCACGATGCCGGATCGTAGATCGCCGTCGGCGCGAAGTTCACGAACAGCTTGCCGCGCAGTCCGTGCGCGCTGGCGGATGCAATCGCGGAACGACGCGTCGCGAGATCGAGCTGAAAGGTGAGCCCAGCGCCGCGCGCCGTGTGGAAAATGTGTTGCGGCGCCACGAAATCGCCGTCCGGCGTGAGTCCGCGCAGCAGCGCTTCATGGCCGTAGATGGTGGACTGCGACGCGGCCAGGACGATCGGCTGAAAGTGCGACGTCAGTCGGCGTTCGCGCAGCATCTCCACCAGCCACGCGCTGCCGAGGCGTGCCATCAACCGCGCCAGTGGCTCCACACGCGCCAGATCGTCCGCCGACGGTGCAACGCCGAACGGTGTGAACAACGCACGCGTATCGTCGCGCTCCACCTCCGACAGCTGCTCGTTGCACGCGGCCATGACCTGCGCCATCAGGCTTGCAGGCACCGCGAATCCGACGCCATCCGCTGATGTCGGCACGCGCGTGAGGCTCAGCGCGCTCAATGCAGCGCGCATCTTGTTCGTGACGTGTGACGTCGGGAACCAGCAGTGCAGATCGCCGCCCGTTTCGGCGGTCACCGGCAGCAATTCGCACCGCACGCAGGCACGGCGCTCGCGCGCACCGTCTGGCGGAGCGTCAGTCTGAACGATGGGGAGCATTCGATGAAAATCTCGGACCGTGACCTTGCCCGGTGTAGCGAGTGTGCGCCCGTCACAGCACAGACGGTCAAGTGGCGCGGCGCGTCACAGGTGCAGTTGTTCCGCCACGACGGGCAGGTTCAGCAGGCGGCGCGGTCCACCAGGATATCGCCCTTGCGATGCGCGTGGATCAGCGTCGCCGGCCAGTCGGGCTCGAGGGCCTGCGCGGCACGCAGGCGCATCACCGTCTCGTGCTTGCCCTCGCCCCACGCCACCATCACGGCCTGCCGCGCGCCGAGCATCGTCGCGATGCCGACGCTGACGCCGACGCGCGGCACCCGATCGAGCGTACCCAGTGCGGGGAAGGTGCGCAGGTTGTCGCGGCGTGTCTCCTCCGACAGTGTGATCACCCGTGTGCGACTCTCTCGCGCACTTCCCGGTGGGTTGAACGCCACGTGGCCGTCGCTCGCGCCGGACGCCAACAGGAAGAAGTCGATGCCACCCGCAATCGCGATGTCGTCGTCATAGCTGCCCGGATCAGTGGGGTCGGGATACCAGACGTTGCCGCTGCGGATGCGCAGGTCGTGCGACACCGCGCGGTTGAGCGGCCCGGTGATCTCACGGTCGGTGAAGGCGTGACACGATGGACCACCGCCGCTGGTGGTGTACGCGTACCCATCACGCGTCTCGACGAGATACTCGTCCATCATCACCAGCGTGACGTGCGCGAGCGTGCCTGGCGCTGCAGTGAGCATGCGCGCCAGTGCCGCATACACCGGCATCGGCGTGCGTCCCGTCGGCAGGCCGAGCAGGTAGCGCCGACCGTCGCGCTCCGCATCCGCGATGCCGCGCAGGATTCGCGTGGCCACCTCTTCCCCGATCGCCTCGGGGGTCGGCAGCACACGCAGCAGCGCAGGGCTCATCGTGTCGCTCAGAGAAACGACTGCGCCAGCGCCGGATCCTTCCACAGATCGATCGGCTTCGCGACACCCGTCGGTCGATACGGCAGGGCGATCTTGCGTCCGAGCCCTGCCGATGCGTACGCGGCGTACAGCACTTCCTGCACGACACGTCCCGTCTCGCCGTCGGCGATCGGCGTCTCCTTGCCGCGCACGCAACGCGCGAAGTGCCGCATCTCCTGCGGGAAACCGTAGTTCCAGTGCTCCTCGAACACCGGCCAGCTCCAACCCATCGTGCTCGCGGCCTTCTCCACGGCATAGCCGAAGCCGACTTCGGAGTACGTCGGCAGTGCATTGCCCATCAGCATGTCGGCATACACCTGCCCCTTGTCACCAAAGATCTCGATCGTGTCGTCCATGCCGCCGGGCTTGGTCCACGAGTTCTCGACGACACCGGTGGCCCCACCTTCGAATTCAATGATGCAGAGCGCTTCGTCGTCTCCCTGTGTCCTGTGCCCATGCACCTGCGTCGAGAGGTGTGCATAGACACTCTTCACTTTCGGCTTGCCGAGGAACCACCAGCAGAACGCGATGCCATGGCAGCCGAGGTCCATCAGCGCGCCACCGCCCGACTGGTTCACGTCCCAGAACCAGTCACTGTGCGGGCCGTTGTGCTTCTCCGACTGCTTGACGAGATGAATGCGCCCGAACGCCCCTTCATCCGCCATCTGCTTGGCCTTCACGTACTTCGGCGCGAAGAATAACTCCTCGGCATACATCAGCAGTACGCCAGCCTGCTGGCAGGCGTCCAGCATCGCGTCGGCCTCCTCGAGCGTGACGCAGAGTGGCTTCTCGCACACGACATGCTTGCCCGCCGCCGCGCAATCGATGGTCATTTGCGCGTGCCAGCGGTTGGGTGCGGTGATGGACACCATCTCGATTGCGGGATCCTTCAGCATCTCGCGGTAATCGGCGTAAGGCGCCGCGATACCATGCCGCTCCGCGAACGCCTGCGCATTCCCCGGCGTCGGCGAACTCACCGCGACCACCTCGGCCTCCTCCGGCATCATCTTCACCGAGTGGGCGATGCAGTCGGCCTGAAAGCGCGACCCGATGATCCCGACTTTCACCTTCGACACGCTCGCCTCCTTGGTCCTGTCTGATGGAAGTGCTGTTGCCGTTCGGTCTGCGACGTGCCGTCTGCGATGTACCGTTGGCGTGCTCACAACCACGCCGGCTGCCCGGGCTGGAGTGTCACGACACCGATGTAGCGTCCGGGCTCGCGCACGTAGCGCATGGCCTTGGTGATCCCGACCTGCGACGAAAAGTAGGTGCGAAGCGACAGGTCACGCAGTGTGTGAAACCAGTGCGTGTCGCCGGCCCTCACGGCCTCGGCGTCGATCCGCCGCAACAGCGTTTCACGGTCGGGCTGCAGCGCTGCGGCGAAGGTCGGCGCGCTGGCGCGGAAGGCGGCGATGGCATCCGTCACGCGGTGCTGCTCGGCGGGCGTGAAGCAGTCGGTGACGAGCAGGTTCATCGCCGGACCGCAGCCGGCCTGCTTCGCGCCCGGCGATGCGTACGTGTCGGGCAGGAGCGTGTCGGCAAATCCCAGCAGCAGCGCCTCGTCGGCGGGCGGCAGCAGCAGGGGCCGTTCGGCGAGCACCACCTTGTCACCAGTCGGCTTCTCCAGCGGTTCGGGCTCGGCCCGGCACGCCGGCAGCG
>JAYWIJ010000129.1:0-11725 GCA_043788935.1 Gemmatimonadaceae bacterium
GCGAAGCCCAGTAGCGCGTGCGCAGCGCCTCGAGCCCCTTGTCGCCGAACGCGAGGTTCGTGTTGATCCCGCGTGTTGTCGGCAGTGACACGCCCGTCACCATCGGCAGCACGTAGCTCGCCGTGTCACCGCGCGCGTTGACCAGGCAGCGCCCCGTCTTCGCATCGGTGAACTGCTCGGTGAGCCCGGCGGCGATCGCCTCACGACCCGCTTTCCCGCTCCAGACATCCCATCGCGGCCGCTCGCGACCCGTCTCCCAGTTCAGCACCGTGCGCAGCAGCTCTCGCCCTTCCGGCGAATCGAGCGGCGTCTCCACCGCATACGCCTGAATCAGCTTCTCGAACTTGTCGACGAGATCGGCCGTGGCTTCGCGCATCGCATCGGTGCTGTCGCGCGGGAAGGCGCGCAGCCAGCCGTCGTTGCAGCGATCCTGTCCGATGTCGGTGAAGTCCGACGAGCGCAGCAACTGTTCGCGATAGTCGTGCGCGAGATCCACGGCCGCTTCGAGTTCGCTCTGTGGACCGCGACCCAGCAGCGAGACGGCTGAACCACTGAGGATGCGCGGACGAAGCTCGCCGTCGGGAAGCGCGCCGGTTCGGCCGCACCCAGACAACGTCCCCATCGCGAGTGCTGCTCCCGCGAGGGAAAACGACCCCAGTGACCGCCACGTGCGCGCCCGTGCACTCATGCGCACAAAGATACCGCCGCTGGCAACGTCAGGACAGCCGCGACGCCCCGGCGGCCACGCCGACCGGCGCCCGCTCTTCATCCTCATCGGCCATCTCCTGCTCGATCTCGGCTTCCTCGGCGGCGACTTCGGCATCGATCGCCGCCTTTTCCTTCTGGTAGCGCACCCACCAGGTCCGCGTGACCTCACCCGCGAGGTCACGGTTGCCGAGCCCGAACGCGAGGGCCAGCGCCAGCGCCACCGCGCCGAACAGGATCGCGAACGCCGTCGTCACGATGTCGGTCGCCACGCCCAGCTCCTGCAGCGCCATGAAGATCGCCAGCACCACGATCCCGCCGCGGCCCACGCGGGCCAGCGTCGGCCCGCCGTGCAGCGCACCGGCCGCTGCCAGCAGCAATCCTTCCACGAAGCCGCCGAGCACGATGCCCACGATCACGATCACGATCGCCGCGATGATGCTCGGGATATAACTGACGAGTTCGGCAAAGACGTCGTTCAGCGACTGCAGCCCTGCGGCCGTGCTCGCCACGAGCAGCACGGCGAACATGACCGCCCAGAACACGAGGTTGCCGAACACTCGCGACGGATTCACCTGATGCCCGGCATGCTCCACCGCCGACATCACCCCGCCGCGCCGGAGCAGGTCGTTCACGCTCAGCTTCCGCAGCAGCCGTTCCGACCCACGCTGGATCAGCTTCGCCAGCAGGTAGCCGGCGAACAGGATCACGATCGCGCCGAGCAGCGCGGGCACGATCTCGCCGAGCGTCGCGAAGCTCTCCTGCAGTCGGGTCAGAAAGTCCATGTCCGGGCGATCAGATGGGAGGGGCCGTCAACCGGGCCAATTTAGCACACCCCCAGTACGGGCGGCTATCTCCGTGACATTTCGGCTGAGGGCGTAGCAATGGTTCGTCAACGGTCGATCGAACTGCACATCGCGGAACTGCACAGCCGCAGAACAGCAAGGCCGCGGAAGAGCGGGTGCCGCATCTCGGCGATGCCGTAAGTCGCATTGATTGCTCGAGCTGAAGAGCGCTTCTTTTCTGCGGCTGCTCTGTTCTGCGGCTGTGCAGTTCTGCGATGTGCGGTTGAAGGCTGCAACCGACGACCTAGTTCCGCGTCCCGCGCTTCAGGTCGAAGATCGCCGACCGACTGCATGATGGACACACGAACCAGTCCCGCTTCCGCTGGTAGCCGAGCCCGAACGACCCGCCGCCGATTCCCTTGCGGCTCATGGCCGGATGCGTGGCGCAGCGCGGACAGTGCGGCACCTGCTCGGAGAGCACCGCTTCCCGGATCTGCGCCTGTTCCGCCAGCGAGTACTGCGCCGGACCCGCGTCGGGCACCGACTCGTCGCTCACAGGGCGATCTGGATCACGACTTTGCCGAACTGTGCCCCGCTCTGCAGCCGGGCGTAGGCCGCACGGGCATCGGACAACGGAAAAACCGAATCGATTGGCGGCCGCAGTCCACCCGCAGCGAACTCGGACGACACCGCCTCCCACTCGGACTCGCTTCCCATCGTCGAACCCGAAATCGTCCACTGGTTCATGAACATCCGGCGCACGTCGGTCTCCACCATCGGCCCGCTCGTCCCGCCGCAGGTCACCAGTCGGCCACCGCGGCCAAGCGACGCGAGCGAACGCTTCCAGGTGGCCGTGCCCACGCTGTCGATCACCACGTCCATGCCCCGCTTGGCCGTGGCAGTGCGCAGCATGGCCGGTACGTCATCGGTGACGTGGTTGAGCGTGTGTGACGCGCCCAGATCGCGAGCGCGCTGCAGCTTCGCCTCGTCACCGGACGTGACCCAGGTCGTGGCGCCACGGGCATTTGCGATCTGCATCGCGGCCAGAGCCACGCCGCCGCCGATTCCCCAGATCAGCACCTGATCCCCCGCCTGTACACGCGCCTTGCCCACCACCATCCGGTACGCGGTCAGCGACGCCAGGCCGAATCCGGCACGCTCGGCAACCGGGATCTCCATCGACACCGGGGTCAGGCCCCACTCCGGCACCACGCACCATTCGGCAGCCGTGCCGGGCCGGTCTTCCCCCATGATCCGGTAGCGCAGGCAGAGCGGGTGCTCACCGCGCAGGCAGTACGCGCACTCGCGACAGCTCGAGCCAGGGTTCAGCACCACCGTCTCGCCCACTCGCACGCGGGTCACCGACTCGCCCACCGCCTCCACCACCCCCGTCGCATCCGCCACCGGCACCCAATCCGGCGCGAGGACGAGTCCCGGCCACCCCTGCAGCACGAACAGGTCGAGTCGGTTCAGGGCCACGGCCTCCACCCGCAGTCGCACTGCGTGCGGACCGTCGAGCGCAGGCACCGGCAGGTCGTCGCGCACCGTCAACTGCTCGAGCCCACCATGCCCACCCAGCACCAGTCCGCGCATCGCCTATGTAACCTGTGGTCTGAGTTATGATTCTCGCGCGCGCGGCCCATCGCGCCGCGTGAATTGTCCAGCGCGGTCTCCCCGCGTCTCCATCGGAACAGGATCCTGGCGAATGATAGCGATCAAGGTGCCACCGCTCGGCGAGTCGATCGTCGAGGCCACCGTGTCACGCTGGCTCAAGCAGGAGGGCGACGCCGTCACGGCTGGCGAGACCCTCGTGGAACTCGAAACCGACAAGATCACGGTCGAGGTCCCCGCGCTGAAGTCCGGCGTACTGTCGGCACGATCGAAATCCGAAGGTGACGTGGTTGCCGTTGACGACGTGCTTGGCCAGCTCGATGAGAGCGGTGTCGCCAGCGGTGCCGCGATGGCGTCGGTGTCCGCCGATCCACCGCCCGCACCGAAGGATCCCGCTGAAGGCCCGACGCCTGTCCCGATGATGATGTCGGCGGGCGGCGACCCACCGCCGGCGCCGAAGGATCCCGCTGAAGGCCCGACGCCCGTCCCGATGATGATGTCGGCGGCCGGCGATCCGCCCCCGGCTCCGAAGGATCCCGCCGAAGGGCCGACGCCCGTGCCGATGATGATGAAGTCGGCGCCCGCGGCCCGTCGCACCGCCGACGAAGCCGGCGTGGACATCGCGAAGATCGAAGGCACCGGCCGCGGTGGTGTCGTCAGCAAGACCGACGTGATCAACGCCGTTGCCGCCGGCGCGAAGCCTGCACCTGCTGCACCTGCTGCACCCGCAGCGCCTTCCGCGCCGGCACCGGCGCGCACTGGCGAGCGCGAGACGCGCGAGAAGATGACGACGCGCCGCAAGCGGATCGCCGAGAATCTGTTGCTGGCGCAGCACAGCACTGCGCACCTCACGACGTTCAACGAGATCGACATGAGCGCCACCACGGCGCTGCGTGCCCGACTCAAGGAAAAGGTCGAGAAGGAGCATGGCGTGAAGCTCAGCTTCATGCCCTTCTTCGTGAAGGCTGCGACGATGGCGCTGAAGGCGTACCCGCTCGTGAACTCGCAGATCGACGGCGACAGCATCGTCTACAAGCACTACGTCAACATGGGCATCGCCGTCGCCAGCGACGCGGGACTCGTGGTGCCCAACGTGAAGGACGCCGACCAGAAGGGCATGCTCGCCATCAGCCGCGACATCGCGAACCTCGCCAACAAGGCGCGCAGCGGCAAACTGGCGATGGACGACCTCACCGGCGGCACGTTCACGATCACCAACGGTGGCGTGTTCGGTTCCCTCATCTCGACGCCGATCATCAACTTCCCGCAGGTCGCCATCCTCGGCCTGCACAAGACGCAGGACCGCCCGGTCGCCATCGACGGCAAGGTGGAAATCCGCCCGATGATGTATGTCGCACTCAGCTACGACCATCGCGTCATCGATGGCCAGCAGGCCGTGCTCTTCCTCGTCCGGATCAAGGAACTGATGGAAGATCCCGCAGCGATGCTGGTGGACTGACGCGTGGCCGCTGAACTGATTCCCGCCGATGTCGTCGTCATCGGCGGCGGCCCCGGTGGCTACGTCGCCTCCATTCGCGCGGCGCAGCTCGGCTTCAGCACCGTCTGCGTCGAGATGGACAAGACGCTGGGCGGCACCTGCGTGAACGTCGGCTGCATTCCGTCGAAGGCGCTGCTCACCAGCAGCGAACACTTCGAGTTCGCGAAACACGCCGCCGCTGAACATGGTGTCGTGATTCCGAAGGTCTCGATCGATCTCGCGCAGATGATGAAGCGCAAGAACGACGTCGTCGGCGCGAACACCAAGGGCGTCGAGTTCCTCTTCAAGAAGAACAAGGTGACGTGGGCACGTGGTGCGGGCACGCTGAAGCCCGGCAACGTGGTCGACGTGACGGCGGCGGATGGCACCGTCACCAGCTACCAGGCGAAGAATGTGATCATCGCCACCGGCTCGTCATCGATCGAGTTGCCGTTCCTCAGGTTCGACGAGAAGCGTGTCGTGTCCAACATCGGCGCGCTGACGCTGGAGTCGGTGCCGAAGAAGATGATCGTGGTCGGCGGTGGCGTGATCGGTCTCGAACTCGGCTCGGTGTGGCGTCGCCTCGGTGCGGAAGTCACCATCGTCGAGTTCATGCCGACGATCCTGCCCGGTAACGACGATGACATCATCAAGGATGCGACGCGCGTGTTCTCCAAGCAGGGATTGGTGATCCGGACCGGCAGCAAGGTCACGGCAGCCGATCTCTCCTCGAAGAAGAGCATCAGGCTGACGGTCGAGAAGGATGGCGCCAGCGACGTGCTCGAAGCCGACGTGGTGCTCGTCAGCGTGGGCCGACGACCGATGCTGCACGGCATCGACGCCGCGGCACTGGGCCTGGCATTGCAGAAGAACGGCGCCATTCAGGTGGACGATCAGCTGCGCACCAACCTGCCCGGCGTGTACGCCATCGGCGACGTGGCGGGTGGCAAGCTGCTCGCGCACAAGGCCGAGGACGAAGGGGTGATCGCGGCGGAAGTGATCGCCGGCAAGACGGTGCACATGCACTACGCGGCGATTCCGGGCGTGGTGTACACGTGGCCCGAGATCGCCTCCGTCGGCTTGTCGGAAGGCGAGGTGAAGGCGTCGGGACGTGCGTACAAGGTCGGCAAGTTTCCGTTCTCCGCCAACGGACGTGCGCGCTGTCTCGGCGAGACCAACGGCTTCGTGAAGATCATCGCCGATGCCACCACCGACGAACTCCTCGGCTGTCACATCCTGGGTGCCAACGCCGGTGATCTGATCCAGGAGATCGTGCTGGCGGTGGAGTACCGGGGCTCCAGCGAAGACATCGCCATCACCACGCACGCACATCCGACGCTCGGCGAGACGGTGAAGGAAGCCGCACTCGCCGTGCTCGGTCGGGCGATTCACATCTGAGCGTGACCATGTGCGTTGAATGACGTGCACTCTCCCAAGTCACACCGCATGATGCACGGCGCCGGGGACACATTCTCCGGCGCCGTGTGTGTATCTCACCTGAGCCATCGCTGCGCATGATGCTCGCCCACGCCCTGCCCGTCACCGCCACGCTCGCCGAGTACGCGGCGCAGGCCGATGAACTCCTCGCCGCGTACCGCGACGGCAACCCGCAGGCGCTGCAGGTGTTCGGCAACCTGCATCCCCGCTTCCTCGATCCCGTCGTCACCTGGAAGCCGCTGTTCGCCTCCAATGAGGAGATCATCGCGGCTGATCTCACGATCGAGGATGCGCAACTCGCCGTCGCGCGGCGCTACAGCTTCCTCGACTGGAATGCGCTGTCGGCGCTGGTTCAGGCAGTAGCCGATGCCTCGTCGCCGGTGCATCGTTTCGAACGCGCGGCTGAAGCGATCATCGACGGTGATCTTGCCACACTGCGTCGCCTGCTCGCTCACGATCCGACGCTGGTCCACGCACGTTCGACGCGGATCACCAATCAGGATCCCGCCGTGCACGGTGCGACGCTGCTGCACTACGTCGCCGCCAACGGTGTGGAGGGCTATCGCCAGCGTTCGCCGGGCAACGCGGTCGACGTGGCGTCGATGCTGCTCGATGCGGGTGCCGACGTGCACGCCGTGGCAGGCATGTACGGCGGCGAGTGCGCCACGCTGCCGATGCTCATCTCCAGCACGCCGCCCCACGAAACCGGTGTTCAGGTGCCGCTGGTGCATCTGCTGCTCGATCGCGGCGCGTCGATCGAAGGCGTGGGCGAGTCGGAAGGGCATTCACCGGTCCGCACCGCGTTGCTGTTCGGCTTCGTCGAAGCGGCTGCGGCGGTGGTGGCACGCGGCGCTCGCGCCGACACGCTCGAACTGGCCGCAGGACTCGGCGACATTCCGCTGGTGCGCTCGCTCGTGAGCTCAGCCAGCGCCGCCGAAGTGCAGTCAGCGCTCACGCTCGCGGCGCACAACGACCGCGTCGAGGTCTGTGCGCTGCTGCTCGACGCCGGGGCTGATCCGAACGCCTTCAACCCGAAGGGCATGCACGACCATGCCACGCCGCTGCACGGCGCGTGCGGCAGTGGCTACGTGCGGCTGGCCGCGTTGCTGCTGTCCCGCGGTGCCCGTCTCGACCTCCGCGACACGCTCTGGGACAGCACGCCACGGGACTGGGCTGAGCATGGCGCGCAGTGGGAGATGATCGGGTTTCTGGACGCGCACGAGGCCAATCGCGGCTGATCCGACCCTCGGGCGGCGGCACATCAGGTCGTCAGCGGCATTGATGCGATTCCTTGGGACAGACACCATTGATCAATCACCCGTGCTGCCGCGACGAGACGACCGGCGGCGGCGGACGGTGCTGTTGCGACGCAACCTCGGACGAACACTTTCACCTTGCGGCCCGCTCATGCGCCTTCGCTCACGACGCCGTTTCCCGCGCGCCACCGCTGCGATCACCTGCGTGGTGCCGATGCTCCTCATCCTGATCGGGTGTGGTGACACCCGGGCGAAACGCGGGGCTGGTGCGCCGGGCAGCGATTCGCTGGCGCGCTCCGTCGTCCGCCCCACGCCGCTCCCCAGCGGCACCACGGTGATGGTCGCCGCAGGAGACATCTCGAGTTGCCGCAACGATCGCGACGAGGCCACGGCCCGGCTCGTGGACAGCATTCCGGGTATCGTCGCGGTCCTTGGCGACAACGTGTACGAAAACGGCACGGCCGCGGAGTTCGCCGAGTGCTACGAGCCGACGTGGGGGCGCCACAAGGCGCGGACGCGGCCGGCGGTTGGCAACCACGAATACCGGACGGATGGCGCCAGCGCCTACTTCACGTACTTCGGAGACGCCGCAGGTGATCCGGACAAAGGGTACTACAGCTACGATGCTGGCAGCTGGCATGTGATCGTGCTGAACAGCAACTGCGCCAGGGTGAGCTGCCGCGCCGGATCGGAGCAGGAGACCTGGCTGCGCGCGGACCTGCAGGCCAATGCCGACAAGGCCTGCACGCTGGCCTACTTCCACCATCCCCGGTTCAACTCCGGCGACGGTCACGGCAACAACGGCGCGGTGGCTCCGTTCTGGAATGCGCTGTACGAGTACGGGGCTGACGTGATCCTTACCGGGCACGAGCACCTCTACGAGCGCTTTGCACCGCAGCGTCCCGACGCCGTCCCCGATCCGGCGCGGGGCATACGGCAATTCACCGTCGGCACGGGTGGGCGATCGTTTTATCGGGCGGGCAATGCGAAAGCCAACAGCGAAATCCGGAACGGCAGCACGTCCGGCGTGCTGCGGCTGGCGCTGCACAGCGGTTCGTACGCCTGGCAGTTCGTCCCGGTCGCCGGCGAGTCATTCACCGACAGCGGCAGCGCCCGCTGCCACTGATGCAGGTCGGCGGCAGGCACGCGATGATGAGACTGCCCGCGATACGCGAGCGGGGCGGCGATCCGAAGATCGCCGCCCCGCCAGATCGCCTGCGGTCGCCGAGGCGACGCGAGCGTCAGAGCATCTTCGCGATCGCGGCACCGAGTGCCACGAACGCCGCCGCCATCAACGCCAGCACGGCGGGATGCAGCGTGATGCCCTTCTCGACCGCGGCGGTGGTGGCAGCACGAGCCACGACCGTCTGCTCGCTGTGCACCGCCGGCGCCGCCACGAGGCGGGTCGCGGTGGACGGCGGTAGCGCGTTCATGATCTGCGCAGCGACGTGCGACGGCGTCCGGACGTCCTTCCGCGCCGAGGCCTCGCGGCTGATCGCGGTCCAGAGCTGCGCTTCCGGTGTGAGCTGATTGTTCGCCAGACGCGGGGCGGGGGCCTCGCCATCCAGCCAGGCGTTCAGGGCCGCCATCGCGCCATCGGCGCGCAGCGGCACTTCGCGATCGGCAACGGGACGATCACCCAGCGGCTTGGCCGAGGGCTGGTTGACCTCACGGTCACCACGCGCGCCGTCCGGGTTCGGTGTCATGTCCATGTTCATGCGTACTTCTCCTCGAGAAGAGCCTGCAACGCTTCGCGTGCACGATGCACACGCATCTTGAGCGCGCCGACGGTAGAGTCGAGCATATCGGCCATCTCCTCGTACGACCGGCCTTCCACATGCTTCATGATGAAGGCCTCCCGCAACGACGGAGACAGCTGGCCCAGGGCCCAATCGAGATCGACGCGGAGCTCACTGCGATTGAGCTCCTCGTCGGGCGTCGTCAGGTGTGACGGCTGATCGTCCTCTTCGTAACTCACGTGCGTGCGTCGGATGTTCTTGAGCCAATCCTTGCAGCCGTTTGCTACGATCCGGAAAATCCACGCATCGAACCGACCGCGTACCTCACCAAGGTGCGAAAACGCCTTGATGAAGGACGCCTGCATGATGTCCTCGGCGACATCAGGGCTTCCGGTCATGTTCAATGCATGTCGGTACAGCGGATCGCTGTACTTCGTCACGAGGACGGCAAACGCTTCACGATCGCCCGCCAGCACGCGGGAGATGGAGCGAGCGTCGACGTCCGCCTGCTCGGCGATGTCGGCCGGGAGTGTTTGAGAGGGAGTTTGCACGACGGCACGATAACCGTTGTGTGTCTTCCCCCACAACATCCGTTCTGGCATGACGAGTGTTCCCATGGCACGATGCAGACGACACGGCTCGCCGTGCGTCACATCGTCACCGCGTCACGGCTCACGAGTCACATGGCAGCAGCCGACACTCCGACTGCGCTCATTCTCCAGTTCGCTTTCTTGCGGAACGTCATCTCCAGCCCCGCGCGCGGATGTCCGCCGTGTGCTCGCCGAGGCGTGGCGGGGGCAGACGCACGGCACCACCGACACTCGACGGCATGCCTGTCAGCGCCGAGGCACCGACGTCGCGCAGCGCCTCGAGCACCGTGCGCACCTCGCCAACCGGAACACCAGCGGCGGCGCACCGCGCTGTCCAGTCCGCCGCGCCCGACGTGCGCAGGGCAGCCTGCACACCCGCCACGCAGCGCGCGCGATGGGTCACCCGACCGGCGTTCGTGCGCAGTGTCTCGTCTGTGGCCAGCGTCGCATCGCCCAGCATCTGCGCCAGCTCGGCCCACTGTGCATCGGATCCAACGGCGACGACTACCGGGCGGTCGGCGGTCTCGAACAGTTGATAGGGGACGAGATTCGCATGCGCGTTCCCCCATCGCTTCGCCTCCCCGCCCGACACGAGCGCATTCTGCGCCACGTTCACCAGCGCCGCCCGGGCGCTGCCGGCCAGCGTGACGGTGACGTGCCGCTCCGCCGGCGTCGCCCGCTCCCTCGCCACGAGGGCCGCGAGCACGGCGATGGCCGCGTCCTTTCCGGTCAGCACATCCACCAGCGCCACCGCCGTGCGCAGCGGCTGTCCGTCGGGCTCGCCGGTCACGCTCATCCACCCCGACTCCGCCTGCACCGCGAAGTCGTAGCCAGGTCGCGCGGGCTGTTCGGGGTATCCGCCGATGGTGCACCAGACGAGCCGCGGATTGTCGCGCAGCAGTACATCGTGGCCCAGACCGCGGCGGGCGAGGACACCGGGGAGGAAGTTTTCGACGACGACGTCGGCCGAGCGGGCCAGCGTGGTGATCAGCTTGCGGTCGGCGGGCTGGTCGAGGTCGGCAGCGAGCGACCGCTTGTTGCGGTTGCAGCTCAGGAAGTACGCCGACTCGCCGCGTGAATCGAAGGGCGGCCCCCACCCGCGGGTATCATCACCGGTGCCCGGCCGCTCGACCTTGATCACATCCGCCCCCAGATCGCCCAGCAGCATAGTGCACAGCGGACCGGCCAGCACTCGGCTCATATCGAGCACCTTGACGCTTCGAAGCGGCAATGATGTCACGTTGATGTCCAGTTGATTGCGCAAACTGCCATGATCGCCTGTCTTCGATTGTGTCACGGAGTGAGCTGCGGAGTCTCTTGCTTTTCCGGCATTTGGCCTTACTTTTACCGTGTTGTCACACAGCCGCGTCGCGCCTTCGGGCTCAGACGTGGCGCTGCGTTGTATCTGACGCGCCGATCCGGGTAGTTTCGCCCGACACGATGGCGCCCATTCATCTGTATGGATCCCATGACTCCCGACGTGCCCGTTGCTCCCGCGGAGGTCGCCGCTGTTCCGGCGGCTCCCGTGAAGCGCAGCCCAGGTCATCGCGGCACTGACATTCGCGACACTGTCGCGGAGATGACCGCCCGCGCCAACGAAATCCAGTTCGAAGCTGGCAGCAAGATGGCCAACGCGCTCCGGAACATCGTGCGCGCCGCCATTGCTGACACCGAGCTCAGCCTGGAGAGCACCCGGGACGTCGTCGATTATTTCCGTCGCCGCGCCCTGATGTCCACCGAGGACGCACAGGGACTGCTGGACGAGGTGGCCGAATACGCCTCCAAGCGCAAGCCGGTCGAGTCGCCTGCAGGTAAGGTGCCCGCTGGCAAGCCGAACGCCGCCAAAGTGACGCCGCTGGCCAGTCTGGCCGAACGGTTGTCGCTGCCTGCGGCGCCGGAAGGGAATGTTGGTCGGCCGACTGCCGGACCGCCGACCATTTCCTCTCCGGCACCTGCTCCGGTCAAGGTAGCGCCGCCGTCACCGATCCCCGAGCCTGCAGTGATCCCGCTCGCGAAGACCTCCGTCGCCAAGGCGGCGCCGAAGGCGGAAGCCAAGCCGGCGGCGAAAGTCGACAAGCCGGCTGCCCCTGCGGCCAAGGCTGCAGCGCCGGCCAAGGCGGCTCCC
>JAYWIJ010000130.1:0-3264 GCA_043788935.1 Gemmatimonadaceae bacterium
AATGCACTGGGTGCGTCGCCATTCTTTCGGTAGATGGCGGCCCACGCTTCACGCGACGCGACGGGCATGTTGCGCGCATCCGCTTCCTCAGCAAACTCCTTCCACGCCGTCACCGCTTCCGCGTCGGCCTTCACGCCGTTGAATGCCAGCCACGCCTGACGCGGCTGCAACCAGATCAACTCGAGCGATGCGAGCACACGACGCGCCGGCAGCCAGAGGGGATCCGAGATCAGATTCGTGCGTATCGAATCTCGTCCTGCACCGCTGGCGGCCGAGAGCGCGAAGATCGCGGCCTGATAGAGCTGCGGCGTCTGCGTGATGGTTTCGCGCCAACGACGGCCCGCCTCGTTCCACATCTTTTGTGCCGACGCCACCTGCGCCAGCTCACTGCTGAAGTCGCGCGGGTCGCGCACCATGCGGCTTGCCGCCGTCAGCACCGAATCGGCCGCCTGCGATCGTCCTGATTCCAGCAGAATGCGTGCGTACTCCTTGAACGGAGCAGCTTCGCCCGGCGCCGCACGCACCCAGTCACGAAACGCTGCGGTCAGTTCATCATCGCGTTGCAGCGCCGTCAGCGTGCGCAATTGTACCGTGCGCACGACACCGCTGCGCGGCTCGGCGCGAATTGCACTGCGCACCAGCGGCAGCAGCGAATCGACCATACCGAGATTGGTGTACACACGCTCCAGACCGAGCAGCGCCGGCACCATGGCGGCGCCCGAGAACGCACGCCGATAGAGCGCTGCGGCGTCGCGCGGCTTGCTCTCTTCGAGGTCCAGCGCGCGCATCACGAGCGTGTCGCTGGTGCTCGCGCCACTCTCCTGCCCACACATCGGTGATGCGGTCGCGAGCAGCACACTCGCGACCAGTACCCACGAACGAGCTGCCATCAGGGCTTCGCTCCCGTCTTGTTCAGGCGTTCGAAGTATTGCAACACGGCGCGGCGTTCATCCTCGCGCAGTCCGCGCAACTCTTCCCACGACGGCGGCACGACGCGTGACGCGGGCGCGCCGGTTGCAGGTACGGCGGGCGGTGCAAATGCAGCCGTGCCGATTCCGGGCTTCGACTCGCGCGGGCCTTCTTTCTGCTCATCATCGCGGCGCAGCGTGCGACCCGCGTCCAGCAGCCGCTGCAGAAACTGCTCACGTCGGGCGGCCGTCTCGGGATCGCCGGCTGCACGTTCCATCGCGTCCGCGAGGCGCTTCGCTTCCTTCGCGAGTGCATCCGCACGTCCGCTTGCATCACCACTGCCGACGTCGTCGAGCCGCTGTGCGATCTGGCGCTGCTTCCGCGCGATGGCCTGCGCCATCTGCTGTGCCTGCGAGCCTGCTTCGCCGCCTGGCATCATCGACATGCCCTGCGCTTGCCCGTTCACCTGCTGCTGCTGCTTCGCCAGCTGCTGCATCTCTTCCATCATCTCCGGCAATCCGGAGGCGGACCGTGCACGACCGGCGCGTTCGCGATCGCGCACCAGGCTCGAGGCGGCGCGCTCCATCGCCGCGGCGGCGTCACGCATGGCCGAAGCCGCGGCTTCGCCGCTCTGTCCCTGCTGATTGCCCTGCTGCCCGGCTCCCTTCTGCGCTTGCTGCGTCGCTTCCTGCGCACGCTGCACCGCTTCCTGCATGGCACGCTGCGAGCCCTGGCTCACATGTTGTGAGCGGCGCGCCGCTTCCTGCAAGCGCTGCGCGGCCTGCTGCACGCCGTTCTGCACGGTGGCTTGCTCAGCGGCCATCTGCTGCGCGTTCTGCTGTTGCTGACCTTGCTGCTCCTGACCCTCCTGGCCGGGCTGGCCCTGTTGGCCCTGCTGGCCTTTCTGTTGCTGGCCCTGCTCACCCGGCTTTTGCTGGCCTTGTTGTCCTTGCTGGCCCTGCTGTTGCTGGCCCTGCTGCCCTTGTTGCTGCTGCCCCTGTTGCGGCGGCTGATTCTGCTGTTGCTGCGCCTGCTTCTGCGCAGCATCCGCCATCTGCCGTTCCTGCTGACTCAGCTGCATCATTTCCTGAATCGACTGATCCAGCTCAGAGGTCGTCTCTTTCTTCCAGTCGTTGACCTGTTCCTGTCGCGCCTGCGCCAACTGATCCGCCGCTTGCTGCATCGCCTGCGATGCGCGTTCAGCGGCCTGTTGCGCGGCCGCCGGATCACGCGCCGCTTCCTGCATCTGGCGCGTAGCGGCTTCGCTGTTCTGGCGCGCCTGTTCAGTGCGTTGCGCGCCACGCTGTGCATCTGACTCACGGAGCCGTTTTGTCAGCGCATCGATATCACGGCTGAGCGACTCGTTCTGCCGGGCCAGGCGATCGGCGGCCTGCTGGCGTTGCGCCGCGGTCGCGCTGCCGGAGGAATCCGCGAGTTGCCGCTGCGCCTTGGCCATGTCCTGCGCCTCATCACGCAGCGTCTCCATGCTGCCCTCGAGCGCGGCACGCTTGAGCATCTCCGCGTTGCGCTCGAGCTGCTCGCGCAACGCCTGCTGCTGCTTGGACAGCTCTTCGAGTGACTGCCGCGTGGCCGCCTGATCGAGGCGCTGCGCAGACTGCTCCACCTGCTGCAGCCGCTGCATCATCTGCGGCGACATCGCTTCCTGCATCATTTTCTGCGCTTCCGCCAGCCGACCGGCGAGTGCCGAGTCCAGCGCACCAGCGCCGCGCAACTGATCGGTGAGCTGTTTGGCCTGTTGCTGCAATTGCTGCGCCTGCTGCTGCAGTGCGCGCTGTTGCTGCGCCATCTGTGCGGCCTTCTCACGCGCATCGAACGTCATCGGCTGGCCACTTTCGCCACCGGCTTTGGCATTGCGCGCCGCGTCGCTCGTCTGCTGCGCCAGCTGCTGTTGCTGACGCGCCAGCGACGCCGCACCGGCCGCGACGCTGTCGGCGGTGGCGCGCGCCTGTTCGCGGCGTTCGGTCACGCCGGCGCGCCGCAGGATCAGCGTACGGCTGCGCCCAACCTGTCGCCAGGGTGAGGCATCGGTCGCCGTCACCTCCACGCGCAGCGAGCCATCGTCACCTTTCAGCCCTAATGCATCGAGATCGAGTGGCACCGTCCCTTCGAACGACGGCGCCCGTGACACCAGCACTTCGCGCCGCGCCACGACCGTTTCACCCGAGCGCACCGTCAGCAGGACGCTGGCCAGCGCGTGATCGTCCATCGCGAGCACGTTCACGGTCGCAGTCGCACCCGCCAGCAGCAGTGTGTCGCTGGTACTGGCGATCTGCACCTGCGGTGCGGAGTCCGGGCGAATATCGAGCGCAAACGCCGGTGGCAGCTCCTGCAGCG
>JAYWIJ010000131.1:0-11604 GCA_043788935.1 Gemmatimonadaceae bacterium
CTCGCTGGCCGACGTGCGCATGAACGACGTGGTGGTGATCCGCCCGGGTGAACGGCTGCCGGTGGACGGCGTCGTCGAGAGCGGTGCGAGTGCCGTGGATGAAAGCATGCTGACGGGCGAGTCGATGCCGGTGGCGAAAGCCGTGGGCGACCGGGTGATCGGCGGCACGATCAACAGCACCGGTGCGATCCGCTACCGTGCGACGACGCTGGGCTCGAAGAGCGTGCTGGCGCAGATCATGACGCTGATGCGCGATGCGCAGGCGTCGCGCGCGCCGATCCAGGGCCTGGCTGATCGCATCAGCGGCATCTTCGTGCCGGTGGTGATCGGGCTGTCGCTGCTGACGTTCGCGATCTGGTTCGGTGTGCTGACGCAGGGCGGGACGGGTGCGGGTGCCGCCGCCGTGCGCGCGTTCGCCGCGTCGGTGGCGGTGCTGATCATCGCCTGCCCCTGCGCGATGGGACTGGCGGTGCCGACGGCGGTGATGGTGGCGACGGGGCGTGGTGCCGAAGCGGGCGTGCTGATCAAGGGTGGTGAAGCGCTGCAACGCGCCGGTGACATCACCACGGTGATCGTCGACAAGACGGGCACGGTGACGGAAGGCCGCCCGACGGTGACCGATGTGCTGGTCGCGCCGGGCGCGACGCTGGAGGCGGATGCACTGCTGACGTTCGCGGCCTCGCTGGAGCAGTCGAGCGAACATCCGATCGCCGGTGCGATCGTGCGCGGCGCACAGGATCGCTCGCTCGCGATCACGACGCCGACGTCGTTCGAGTCGCAGACGGGCCGCGGTGCGACGGCGATGGTGGGTGCGAACTGGATCGCCATCGGCAACGCGACGCAGATGCAGGAACTGTCGCTCGACGTGTCGGCGATGCAGGCGCAGGTGGCGGCGCTGGCGGCGCAGGCGAAGACGCCGGTGTACGTGGCGGTGGATGGCACGCTGGCCGGGGTGATCGCCGTGGCCGACCCGGTGCGTGAGAGCTCGCGGGCGGCGATCGCCGAGTTGCAGGGGATGGGGCTGCAGGTGGTGATGCTGACGGGCGACAACGTCGCGACGGCCAACGCCGTGGCCCGTCAGACGGGCATCACGAAGGTGGTGGCTGGTGTGCTGCCCGCGGGCAAGGTGGCGGCGGTGGTGGACGAGCAGCGCGGCGGTCGAGTGGTGGCGATGGTGGGCGACGGCGTGAACGATGCGCCGGCATTGGCGCAGGCCGACGTGGGCATCGCAATCAGCAGTGGCACCGACGTGGCCATCGAGGCGGCGGACATCGCGCTTATGCGTGGTGACCTGACGGGCGTGGTGCGCGCGATCGCGCTCTCGCGCCGCACGATGCAGACGATGAAGCAGAACCTGTTCTGGGCGTTCGTCTACAACGTCGTCGGAATTCCGGTGGCGGCCGGCGTGCTGTATCCGGCCTTCGGCGTGTTGCTCAGCCCCGTGCTGGCATCGGCGGCGATGGCGTTCAGTTCCGTGTCGGTGGTGACGAACAGTTTGCGGCTTCGCAATGCATGACAGGAGACGAGTGATCGATGAGTGACGCGAATGTGGAAGCGACCGACGCGTGTTGCAGCACGCGGATGGCGGTGGGAGTCGACGCCGAGGGGAAGGAAAAGAATCTGAAGCGGCTGCGCCGGATCGAGGGGCAGGTGCGGGGGATTCAGAAGATGGTGGAGGAGGAGCGGTACTGCGCCGACGTGCTGATGCAGATCTCGTCGGTGCACGAAGCGCTGCGCGCGGTGGCGCGGGAGCTGATGCGCAATCACCTGAAGCATTGCGCGGCGTCGGCGATCCGGTCGGACGAGGCGTCGGCGGAAGCGATGTACGACGAACTGGTGGACCTCATGTACAAGCACACACGGTGACCATGCGATTCCGGACGGCGATGGCGGGCGTGACGCTGGTGCTGGCAGCAGCACCGCTCCGCGCGCAGACGGACTATTACAACAGCGACACCGGTCGGCCGATGCTGATCGAGGATGCGTATGCGCTGGAGCGGCGCGGCTTCGAGCTGCAGGTCGCGCCGCTGCGCCTGACACGGTCGCAGGGCGGCGTGTACACGTGGGGCATCGAGCCGGAACTGGCGTTCGGGCTGGCCAACCGCACGCAGTTCGAGATCGGCCTGCCGATCGCGTATGTCGACCAGCGCGGTGGTGGCGGTGGCACGGGCATCACCGGCATCGAGATGTCGCTGCTGCACAATCTGAACGTCGAGACCAGCATTCCGGCGTTCGCGATTGCCGGCGATCTGCTGCTGCCGGTGGGCCGGTTTGCGCCATCCGAGACGTATGCGAGCGTGAAGGGCATCATGACGCGCACATTCCCGAAAATGCGCATCCATCTGAACGCGCAGTACACCTTCGGCAGCACGCTGTCGTCGTCAGCGGCCGCACCGGTCGGTGGGCCCGCACAGAATGTCGAGGTGTCGCGCTGGATCGCCGGCGCTGCCATCGACAAGCCACTGCCGCTGCGATCGATGCTGCTGTCGGCGGAAGTGTATGCGCGGCAATCGCTTCGCGTGGGTGAGCCGCTGGAATGGAATACCGGCGTCGGCGTGCGCTACCAGATCGCGCCGCGCTGGGTGATGGATGGAGGTCTCGGTCGCGCACTGACGCGCACCGATCATGCGTGGTTTCTGACCGGCGGCGGTGCCTACGCCTTCGGTCTGCCCTGGAGAAAGCGCTGATGCGCCCTGTCACGATGCGCCGCATTGGCGCCCTGTTGTTCACCTCCGCCGCGCTGGCTGCGCCTGCGCGGGCGCAGTGGGTGACGACCTTCGAAAGCTTCTACCTGCAGGCGCCGCACAACTGGACGTTCCGCAGCAACTACCAGAATGCGGATCGGTTGTTCAACGCGTTCGACTACGGGCACGCGATCCTGTACGAGACGCTGTTCACGAAGCCCGACGCGCCGGCCAGCCTGCTCGAGGAGACGATCTACGACCGCCTCACCACGAAGATTCTGGTGCGCCCGCCGAAGGTACCGCTGGAAGAGGTCGCGATCGAGCCGATGTACGCGCGCCTCGCCCCCGAAGCGAAGGCGATGTTCGACTGGTCGCATGTGCTGCATCGCCAGATCTACGATGTGCTGGCCGACGAACGCATCGCCGATGCGGACAGGGACGCTGAAGTGCAGCGGCTGATCGCGTACTACAAGACGCGTCCCGACCTGGCCTTCAGCAGCAAGCCGAAGAGCATGGCACTGATGCAGGAGCAGCCGTATTCACTGGCATTCCGACAGAAGTATCCAAAGTTCAATGGCCTGATCTGGGGCTATCACTGGTTCCAGGTGGGGCTGTACGAGCCGCTGCTGGCGGGGAAGACGGTGGCCGAGCGTCAGGCCGGTGTGCGTGCCACCGTCGCGCGCTTCTGGCAGATGTTGCGTGAGCCGCCCGCCTCGCTGCCGTACCAGATGCCGATGACGGCGGCGATCTCGCCGCAGTTCGCGCGCCGCTATCCAGAAGCGGCGATCATCTTCGACAACCTGCACTCGATGCACGACGTGGTGAGCGACATTCTCGCGAATCCCTCGGTGCCGCGTGACGCCAAGCGCACGGAGATCATGCGCGCGGCGCGGCTGTTCCGCGACGACACATCGTATGTGATGCCGGTGGCAGCGTGGCTGGTGATGTCGAAGGAGATGGGTGTCGAGAACATGGGCGGAGCGGCAGTGGGCTTCACGCCAGCGTTGCCGACACCGACGGTCACGCGCGGTGCCGTGATGGTGCACGACAACGCGACGGGCCGGATGACGGGCATGAAGGTCGGTGAGATGGTGGGAGGTGCACATGCGGGCATGGACCACGGTGCACCAACCGATTCGGCCAAGGCCGCGACGTCAGGTCACGAAGGGCACAGCATGACACCGACCGTCACGGCGCCGCCCGCGTCCGTCCCGCCAGCGGCTGCCGCGGGACACGAAGGTCATGCGATGCCTGCGCCTGGCGAGTCAGCGAAGCCGCGCGCCCCGGGCTCCGACCCGATGCATGCGATCCATCATCCCGAAGTGGCCGCGACGGCGAAGCAGGTGCTCGACATGCAGCGCGCGATGCTGCGTGACCCGGTCATCCGTCGTCGCATCGCCGCCGACGCGGCGCTCCGACAGATGATGCTGACGGCGTTCGAAGGAGCGAGCAGCAGCGAGCGTGCAGAGCTGGAGCGCTTGCTCACGCCACCCGTTCGGCGGACTCGCCGCTGAACGGGGCCGCGTGAGGGGCGATCATCGGCTCGCTTGTCGGACTCGGCCGTGGTGGCGACCGATGGGAGCGGCTCACCTTGCCGTGCGCTGGCCAACGGTGTCTGACGCTGACGCGTTGCCCGCGTGTATCATCAGGGAACGTCGTCCCCCGCTCCGAGACCGGTACGCCATGAATGCTGAGACTGCCACAGCCATCGAGTCAGCGCGCAAGCCGCAGGACACGGAAATCGACATTTTCGGGCTCACGCACACGGGGTTGGTACGCGCGGAAAATCAGGATCACTTCCTGATCTCCACGCTGCGCCGCGAAGTGTTCGTGCATCAATCGAGCCTGCCGGCAAAGGACGCCCGATCGGAGAACGAGCGGATGGCACTGCTGGCCGTCGTGGCGGATGGTGTCGGCAGCAGTGCGATGGGTGGCGAGGCGAGCCGGCAGGCGGTGGAAGGGATCCTGTATTATGTCGCGGAATGTTCTCAATGCTTCTATCAGCTCGACTCGGGCAAGCTGGACGGCCTGCAGAGTGCGCTCGAGGACGCGGCGATGCGTGTGCATGCCGAGATCGCCCGCGAACGCGAGGCGGGTCCGCCCGAAGCCCGCGGCATGGCCACGACGCTCACGTTGTGGCTGGGTGTGTGGCCGCACGCCTACCTGCTGCAGGTTGGCGACAGTCGCTGCTACATCATGCGCGACGGCAAGCTGTCACAGATTTCCCGTGACCAGACCGTGGTGCAGGACCTCGTGGACGCGGGTGTGCTGACGCAGACGCAGGCGCAGAAATCGCCGCTCTCGCATGTGCTGTCGAGCGCGATCGGCGGACAGGAAGCGGCGCCGGTGATCACACGCTTCGATCAGACGTGGGATCAGGTGGGCCTGCTCTGCAGCGATGGACTCACGAAGCACATCAGCGACGAACGCATTGCCGAGGTGCTGCGCACCATGACCTCCGCGCGCCAGGCGTGCGAGACGCTGCTGCAGGAGGCGCTGGACGCCGGCGGCAGCGACAACATCACGATCGTGATCGGGCGACCGACGCCGCAGAAGGTGGATCACCCGCTGCTGCATGCGACGATCAGGTGATCACGGTCGGCGCAGTACGGCCAGTGCGTGACGGGATCTGCGAGACGTCGAGTGCAGCCTGTACGAGATCGCGGAGTGCATCCTGCGGATCGCGATCGAGACCATCAGGGCCGGCGACGTATGACTCGATGTAGACACGCAGCGTCGCGCCCGCCGTGCCGGTGCCGGACAACCGGTAGATGATGCGCGCGCCGTCCTCGAAGAGGATGCGCAGGCCCTGATTGCGACTCGTCGAGCCATCGACGGGGTCGAGATACGAGAAGTCGTCGGCGGCCGTGATCCTGCGACCCGCCACCGTTTGTCCTGGCTGCGATGCCTGCAACTGCCGCAGCTCGTCCATCACGCCCGCTGCCGCTTCACTCGGCACTTCCTCGTAATCGTAGCGCGTGTAGTAGTTGCGGCCGTACTGCAGCCAGTGCGCGCGCACGATCTCCTCGACGCTCTGCTTTCGCACGGCGAGAATGTTGAGCCAGAAGAGCACGGCCCAGAGCCCGTCCTTTTCACGAACGTGACCGGAGCCGGTGCCGAAGCTCTCCTCGCCGCAGAGCGTGATGCGACCGGCGTCGAGCAGGTTGCCGAAGAACTTCCAGCCAGTCGGCGTCTCGAAGCAGGGAAGGTTCATCGCCGCCGCCACACGATCGACGGCCGCGCTCGTGGGCATCGAGCGCGCCACACCGGCGATGCCGTTGGCGTATCCGGGCGCGAGCGTTGCGTTGGCCACGAGGATGGCGAGACTGTCGGAAGGTGTGACGAAAAAACGCTTGCCGAGCACCATGTTGCGATCGCCGTCACCATCGGAAGCGGCGCCGAAATCGGGTGCGGTGTCGCCGAAAAGCGCTTCGACGAGATCATTCGCGTAGGTGAGGTTGGGATCGGGGTGACCGCCGCCGAAATCAGGAAGCGGCGTGCCGTTGATCACCGTGCCTTTCGCGGCACCGAGGCGGTGCTCGAGAATTGCCGTTGCGTAGGGCCCGGTGATGGCGTGCATGGCATCGAACCGCATGAAGAATCCGCTGGCGAACAGCGCGCGGATCGCATCGAAGTCGAACAGCGATTCCATCAGCGTCGCGTATTCGCTGACGGGATCCACCACCACGATCTCGACACCGTCGATCACATGCGGGCCGATGTCATCGAGCGGAATCAGTCCAAGATCACAGATCCTGTACGAGGTGAGCGATGCAGCGCGTCGCGCGACGTCGTTCGTGAACGATTCGGGGGCAGGCCCACCGTTGCCACCGTTGTACTTGATGCCGAAATCGCCATCGGGGCCCCCCGGATTGTGGCTGGCCGAGAGAATGATGCCGCCGTTGCCGTGCAGCCGGATCAGGTGTGATGCCGCGGGTGTGCTGAGCAATCCACCTTGACCGACCATGATGCGGTGGATGCCGTTGGCCGCCGCCATGCGGATGATCGTGTCGATCGCCTCGCGATTCAGGAAACGGCCGTCGCCGCCGACGATCAGCGTCGCGTCTGCCGGCAATGCGGCCGTGTCGAGCAGCGCCTGCACGAAGTTCTCGAGATAGTGCGGCGCCTGAAACACCGTGGTGCGCTTGCGTAGTCCGGAGGTGCCGGGTTTCTGATCGCTGAACGGTGTGGTCGGAACGTCGCGCACGAGAGGCATGGTGGTCAGGCCGGATGGAGGGCAATGCCGCGCAGTACGACCGGCAGGAGCCGTGGTGGCCGCCGATCATCGCAGCCGAATTGTAGTTCGTGGCACCGAGGTGGTCACGGGCGGCGCGTTCCCTATTGCAACCCTGACACGGACGGTACACTTCGCGCTGTCACCCACCGGAGCCCTCGCCCATGCGCGACGCAGTCATCGTATCCACCGCACGCACCCCTCTCGCCAAGTCGTGGCGCGGTGCCTTCAACATGACGCACGGCGCGGTGCTGGGAGCCGCCGTGGTGCGTGCAGCACTCGACCGCGCGGGAGTGGATGGTGCCGAGGTGGAAGACGTGATCATGGGCTGCGCCTATCCCGAGGGCGCCACCGGGCTGAACATCGCGCGCCAGATCGCGATGCGCGCGGAGATGCCGGCGAGCGTGTCGGGCATGACGCTGAACCGGTTCTGCAGCTCCGGCCTGCAGAGCATCGCGCTGGCCGCGCAGCGGATCATGGTGGGCGAGGGCGACGTGTACGTGGCCGGCGGTGTGGAGTCGATCAGCTGCGTGCAGAACGACATCAACACGAAGATGATCCACGACGCGTGGCTGCAGGAGCACAGGCCGACGCTCTACTGGCCGATGCTGCAGACGGCGGAGACCGTCGCGGCGCGCTACGGCATCACGCGCGACCGCATGGACGAATACGGCGCGCAGTCGCAGCAGAAGGCCGCCGCCGCACGTGATGCGGGACGGTTCGACGCCGAGCTGGTGCCGGTCACGACGACGATGGGTGTGCAGGACAAGGTGACGCAGGAGATCACGACGAAGGAGGTGACCGTGTCGTCGGATGAAGGCATCCGTGCCGACACGACGCTCGAGGGCGTGAAGCAGATCAAGCCGGCGGTGCCGGGCGGTACGATCGCCGCGGGCAACGCAAGCCAGTTCTCCGATGGTGCCGGCGCCTGCGTGCTGATGGATCGCGCCACGGCCGAGCGTCGTGGTGCGCCAGTCCTCGGTGTGTTCCGTGGCTTCGCGGTGGCTGGCTGCGAACCTGACGAGATGGGGATCGGGCCGGTGTTCGCCGTGCCGAAGCTGCTGGAACGTGCGGGCCTGAGCGTCAAGGACATCGGCCTCTGGGAGCTGAACGAAGCTTTCGCGGTGCAGGTGCTCTACTGTCGCGATCGACTTGGCATCGATCCATCGATCGTGAACGTGAACGGTGGCGCGATCGCGGTGGGACATCCGTATGGCGTGAGCGGGCAGCGGCTCACCGGGCATGCGCTGATCGAAGGCAAGCGACGCAGCGTGCAGTACGCCGTCGTGACGATGTGCGTCGGCGGCGGGATGGGTGCGGCCGGTCTGTTCGAGATCGCGTGATGGAATACGCCGGACGCGTGGCGGTGATCACCGGCGCCGGGAGCGGCTTCGGGCGTGAGTTCGCGCGCGTGGCGGCGTCACGCGGCATGAAGCTCGCGCTGGCGGAGATCAACGCGGCGGCGCTGGAGGGCACGGTGCGCGAGCTGCGCGATGATGGTGCCACGGTGATCGGTGTGCCGACCGATGTGTCGAGCGCCGACGCGATCCAGGCGCTGGCCGATGCGACGATGGCGGCGTACGGCGCCGTGCACCTGCTCTTCAACAACGCCGGCGTCGCGTCAGGTGGTTTCGTGTGGGAGAGTACGCCCGCCGACTGGCAGTGGGTGATGGGCGCCAACGTCTGGAGCGTGATTCATGGCGTGCGCATCTTCACGCCGTTGATGCTCGCCCATGGCGAGCCGGCGCACATCGTCAACACGGCGTCGGCCGCCGGCCTGATCTCGGCGCCGAACATGGGCATCTACAATCTCAGCAAGCACGCCGTGGTGGCGCTGTCGGAGACGATGTATCAGGACCTGCAGCTCGTGCAGGCGAACGTGGGCGTGTCGGTGCTCTGTCCGGCGTTCGTGCCGACGGGCATCGCGCATTCGCATCGTAACCGGCCCGCTGATCTGGCCAACGACACACCGCCGACGGCCTCGATGCTGAAGGCGCAGCAGGCGAGCGTGAAGGCGGTGGAGTCAGGGCGCATCAGTGCCGCCGATATTGCGGCGATCACGTTTGCGGCAATCGATGCGGGGCAGTTCTACATCGTGCCGCACGAGAAGATTCTGGATCTCGTCGCGCTGCGGATGCAGGACATTCTTGCTGGTCGGAATCCCACCAGCGCGACATCACTCGCGTAGGCTGACGAGAAGTGCTGCGTGACGCATCAGTGCAGGTGTTCAGCGCGCAGCGAATGCCTCGACCAGCGCGTCGGTGATGACCGACGCCGGCTGTGCGCCGGAGATGCCATACTTTTCGTCGATGGCGAAGAAGGGCACGCCGCTGATGCCGAAGCTGGCGGCGCGTGCTTCGTCGGCGCGCACGTCGGTGGCGTGGGCGTCGGATGCGAGCATCGTGGCAACCTCGTTGGCGTCGAGACCGACGTCGGTGCCAAGGCGCGTGAGGGTCGCGTGATCACCCATCGCCTCACCCTCGGTGAAGTACGCGGCAAAGAGTCGCTCGACCATCTCGGCGCGCTTGCCCTGCGTGGCCGCGAAGTGGATCAGGCGATGCGCGTCGAAGGTGTTGCCGCTGATGGAGCGGTCGAAGCGGAACGCGAGACCGTCGGCGGCACCCGAGCGCGCCATGTTGTCCATCATCGCCCGTGCTTTCTCCACCGACATGCCGTACTTCGTCGCCAGCAGGTTCACCGTCGGCTGTGACTGACGTGCTGGCGCGTTCGGATCGAGCTCGAAGCTGCGCCAGATGATCTCGAGCGCGTCGCGCTGCGGGAATGCGGCGAGCGCCGTTTCGAATCGGCGCTTGCCGATGTAGCACCACGGGCAGGCAATGTCGGACCAGATCTCGATTTGCATCAGTCGTCGGCAGGAGTGTCGCGCGGCTGCCGTTATATTGTGGCAGCCATCCTCCTGCAAGCTACCCGAGATACCGCCCATGTCAGACCGTGACGAGGTCCCATGTATTTTGAGCAGCCTCGATCCGCTGCTGAGTGCGCGCATCGTGCGTCGGGTGCCGATGTTGTATACGGCGGGTGCTGATAGCGCGCTCGACCGTCCGGAGCATGTGCGTGCGGCGTCGTCGGTGACGTGGGTCGGTGACCGGCTCGCGCTGGTGCAGGACGATGCGAATTTCGTGGCGCTGGTTGATACGGCGACGGGGCTCGCGGAGGCCGTGACGCTTCCTGCGGGCAAGGACGATGCACGTACCTTCGACGTGGAGCGTGGAAACAAGAAGCACAAGCTCGATCTCGAGGCCATGACGCGTGTGCCGCTGGACGATGGTGCGTTGCTGCTCGCGTTCGGCTCGGGGTCCAGGAAGCGGCGGGAGAACGTGCTGACGTTGCGCTTCGAGGGTCGCGGCGATCGGCCTCGGGCAGGTGATCCGTCGATCGTTCCGCTGCCGGATTTCTACGCGGCGCTGCGTGGCACGGCGTCGTTTGCCGGCAGTGACATGAACATCGAGGGCGCGCTGTATCTGGATGGTCACATCCGGCTGTTCGGTCGCGGCAATGGCGAAGCGAAGGACGGCCTGCATCCGCTCGACGCGACGTGCGACATCGACTGGACGGCGCTGGCGGCGCACATCGCGAATCCCGACGGCGACACGCTCCCCGCGATCACGCGCATCACGCAGTACGAACTGGGTGACGTGGACGGCGTGCGGTACGGTTTCACCGATGCGATCCGCGCGACGCGCACGCGGGTGCTGTATTCCGCCGCGGCGGAAGCGTCGAAGGATTCGGAGTCGGATGGTGCGGTTGGCGGATCGTCGCTGGGGGTGCTGTCGAGCGAACACCGGGGCGAGGGCTGCTGGGCGCCCGTGGTGGATGCTGACGGGTCGCCCTTTGCGGGAAAGATCGAGGGACTCGTGCTCGATCCGTCGGATCCCATGCGTGCCTTCGTCGTGGTGGACGTCGACGATCACACCTGTCCGTCGGAGCTCTGCGAGGTGGCGCTCAGCGGTCCCTGGTTCGTCCGCTAGACGCCGTTTGCCGCATCGTGTGCTGACGGCTAGCATCCCCACGTGTTGAACGCAGACCACGCGGAGAGAATGATGGAGCGACGGGAGATGCTGGCCGTGCTGGGCGCGGCGTCAGCGGCACAGGTGCTGGGAGGAGTGATGCCCGTGAGCGCGGAAGCTATCACACCGCTGGTGTCGGCGGGGCGGCTCAAGCAGAGCGTCTGTCGCTGGTGCTACGACAAGATCCCGCTCGACACGCTCTGTCGCGACGTGGCGGCGATGGGGTTCAAGTCGGTCGAGTTGCTGAGCGAGAGCGAGTGGGCTGCGCTCACGCCGCATGGCCTGACGTGCGCGGTCGCGAACGGGCCGAGCACGATTCCGGTCGGCTTCAACCGGTTGAACGAGCATGACCGACTCGTGAAGGAGTCCGAGCGTCTGCTGCCGCTGGTGGCGGCGGCGGAGATTCCGCAGATGATCGTCTTCTCGGGCAATCGCGCGGGCATGTCGGATGCCGAAGGTCTCGCGAACTGCGCGGTGGGGCTGCGACGGATCATGCCGCTGGCCGAGAAGCTTGGCGTGACGGTGATCATGGAGCTGCTCAACAGCAAGGTGGATCACAAGGACTACATGTGTGATCACACCGCGTGGGGCGTGGCGCTGTGCAAGCGGGTCGGGTCGGAGCGATTCAAACTGCTCTACGACGTGTATCACATGCAGA
>JAYWIJ010000132.1:0-11602 GCA_043788935.1 Gemmatimonadaceae bacterium
TCCAGCTTGGTGATGCTGCCGACGTGCGCTTCGATGCCCTGCCCGGCCGCCACATCGCGGGACGCGTGACACAGCGTGCCGCGACGGCCTCGCCAGGCACCGGCGACTATGCGTTGGAGATCACGCTGACCGATGCCGCCGGTTTGCCGACCGGGTTGGTGGCCCACGTCGCGCTGCACCCGACCGGTAGCGCCGCGACGCGCAGTGCATCACGCGTGCTCGTGCCGCTGGATGCGCTGGTGGATGCCGATGCTGACTCCGCCGCGGTGTTCATCCTGAAGCCGGGCGGCAGCAGCGTCACGCGTCGCGCCGTGAAGCTGACTGACGTCGCGGAGGCGCTGCAGACCGCGCAGGTTCCGATCGCATCGGGGCTCGACGGCAGCGAAACGATCGTCATCGCCGGCGTGTCGCGATTGGTGGACGGCGCAACGGTGAAGGTCGTGACGACGGGAGCATCGGGACCGGCACGCGACGCGGCGCCACAGTGGAAGGTCGCGCCGTGAAGATCATCGACTACTTCGTCCGCAATGCGCAGCTCACGATCGTCTTGCTGGTTGCGCTGCTGGCGGCGGGTGCCCAGGCGTTCCTCACCATTCCGCGCGCCGAAGATCCCCTGATCAACTTTCCGGGATACCGCGTGGTGGCGGTGTATCCCGGTGCAGGTCCGAACGACATCGAGCAACTCGTCGTCAATCCGATCGAGAAGCGGCTCAAGGAGCTCGACGACGTCAAGAAGATCAACACCAGCGTCACTGACGGGCTGGCCGTGATCTACATCGAATTCAACGATGGGGCGGATCCCGACCGCAAGCGCGACGACGTGCTCCGCGAGGTGAACCAGCTGCGCGCCACGCTGCCGCAGGAACTGGCGCTCCTCGACGTCATTCGCAACAACACCGGCACCGTCAACATTCTGCAGTACGCCCTCGTGTCGCCAACGGCGCCGTACGCCGACCTCGATGCGCGAAGTCGTGCACTGAAAGACCGTCTGGCTACCGTGCCGGGCATCCGCAAGGTGGAACGTGTGGGTGCGCCGCAGCGCGAAGTGCAGGTCTCCCTCGACCTCGGACGGCTGAGCGCGACGCGCCTCTCGCTGCAGGCAGTGCTCGGCGCTCTTGCCAGTGAAAGTGCCAACGTGCCTGGTGGCTCCGTGAACGTGAGTACGAAGCAGTTCCTGGTGAAGACCAGTGGCTCGTTCACGTCGCTGAATCAGGTGCGGAACACCGTCGTGGGTGCAAACGGGTCGGCGGTGGTGCGTCTTCGTGACGTCGCCGAGGTGCGCTGGGGTTACGCCGACGCCACGCACATCACGCGGCATGACGGCGAGCGCGCGGTGTTCGTTGCTGCGAGCATGCAGGACGGCGCGAACATCGCCGACGTGCAGGCCCGCGCGGCCGACGTCGTGGCGACGTTCGAGCAGCAGCTGCCGGCTGGTGTCACGTTGGAGCGGGCGTTCGACCAGAGCGAAAACGTGCGGCTGCGGCTGGGTCAGCTGGTGAAGGACTTCGCGATCGCAATTGCGCTGGTCATCATCACCCTCCTGCCGCTGGGCCTGCGCGCCGCCGGTGTCGTGATGGTCTCCATTCCATTGTCGCTGGCCGTGGGTACGGTCATGCTGCAGTTCTTCGGCTTCACGCTGAATCAGCTCACGATCGTCGGCTTCGTCATCGCGCTGGGCCTGCTGGTGGACGACTCGATCGTCGTGGTGGAGAACATCTCGCGATTCCTGCGCAGCGGCATGTCCCGTCAGCAGGCCGCGATTGCCGCCACCCGGCAGATCTCCCCTGCCATCCTCGGTGCCACCGGAACGCTGATCTTTGCCTTCGTGCCGCTGATGCTGCTGCCGGGTGGGCCAGGTGACTACATCCGTTCATTGCCTGCGGCGGTGATTTCCACGATCACCGCATCGCTGGTGGTGTCACTGCTGATCATCCCCTTCCTGGCCAGCGTGGTGATGCCGCGCACCACCGACGCGCACGGCAACCGCGTGCTGCGATGGCTGCAGCGCGTCATCGACGCCACGTATACGCCACTGCTCCACCGCGCACTGGCACGGCCGCGCGCCACACTCGCCGGTGCCGCGCTGCTGTTCGTGGGCTCGCTGGCGCTGGTGCCGCTGATCGGCTTCTCGCTCTTTCCGAAGGCCGGCATTCCGCAGTTCCGTGTCACCGTGCGCATGCCGGACGACGCCACGTTGGCGCAGACCGACGGTGCGACGCGATTCGTGGAGCGTACGCTGATGGCGCGCACGCCGGTGCAGCACGTGCTGAGCAACGTGGGGCACGGCAACCCGTTCGTGTACTACAACGTGCCGCCGGAGAACGAGCGCGCCAACTTCGCTGAGATCTTCGCGCGCGTGGACCGCTTCGACCCTCGCCACACGCCGCAGATGCTCGACACGCTGCGCACGATCTTCGATGACTACCCCGAAGGACGCATCAGCGTGCTGGAATATGAGAACGGACCACCGCTCGAGGCGCCGATCGCCGTGCGCTTCATCGGCCCTGACCTCGATTCGTTGCGGCTGCTCGCGGGACGACTGGAGCGAGTGCTGAGCGGCATCGACGGGACGCGTGACATCGAGAATCCGCTCGGCACCAACCGCACCACGCTGCGTGTCGGCATCGATCGCGCACGTGCAGGACTGCTTGGTGTGCCCGTCGTGGAGATCGACAAGGTGGTGCGTCTCGGACTCGCCGGCCTGCCGGCGGGGCGCATTCAGGATCGGGATGGCGAGGCATACGACGTCACCGCGCGACTCGCGCGCACGGGGCGCGCGACGCCGGCCGCCCTGACGCAGCTCTACGCGCCGTCGACCAGCGGCGCACAGGTGCCATTGGCGCAGGTGTCCACGCTCACACTTGAACGCGCGATCCCGCGTATCGAACATTTCGATACCGAGCGAAGCGTGACGGTCACCAGCCAGGTGCGCACGGGCTACAACACCGATCGTCTCACTCGTGTGGCAATGGATTCACTGGCATCATGGACCATGCCGGCGGGATATCGCTGGGTGGCCGCCGGTGAGCTCGAGAGCCGGCAGGAAAGCTTTGGCGGCTTCGGCGGCGCCATCCTGTTGGCCACGTTCGGCATCCTCTCGGTACTCATTCTCGAGTTCAAGACATTCAAGAGCATGCTCATCGTCGCGTCGGTCATCCCGCTCGGTGTGATCGGCGGGATGGCCGGGCTGTTCGCGAGTGGCTACACACTGAGCTTCACCGCGATGATCGGCTTCGTGGCACTGATCGGCATCGAGATCAAGAATTCGCTGCTGCTGGTGGACTACACCAACCAACTGCGCGAGGCAGGCGCCGATCTGGATCATGCGATCGAGGAAGCGGGCCGTGCGCGCTTCCTTCCGATCGTGCTGACCACTGCCACCGCCATCGGCGGCCTGCTGCCGCTCGCGTTGCAGGGCTCGAGTCTCTACAGTCCACTCGCGATCGTGATCATCGGCGGTCTCGTGTCATCGCTGCTGCTGAGCCGACTCGTGACGCCGGTGCTGTACAAGCTGCTGCCGCCGGGCCGGGCCGCTGATCGCCTCGATGCGGTGCGCAATGAGGCACGTGTGACGCCGGCGCTGGCGTGAGCGTGCAGATCACGTGAACGCGCTACGCCCGCAGCGTGTCCTGTCGCAACGACTCGAGGATTCGTGCTCGCAGCGCATCGCAGTCAGCGTCGAGCGGCACCGACGTCGGCAGCAGCGACAGCACCCGCCGAGCGAAGTCGTAGTGCGACGCACACTCGGCGCAGCGGTCGATGTGATGCTGCACCGCCGCCATCGAGGCACCTGGCATGCGACCATCGAGGAAGTCGTAGAGCGCGCTTGCGGCCGTCCGGCAGTCGATCAGGGCAGGCTGGTCGTGCTCGGTGGTGATCATGGCGTCCCTCCTGATCGTGTTGTGTCGGTGGTGCGCACCAGGCCCGCATCCACCGCGTGCGTGAAAAGCGACTGCTGCAGGAGACGTCTCGCGCGAAACAAACGCGACCGCACCGTGCCAACCGGCACTCCGAGCACCTCGGCGGCCGATTCGTAACTTTCCCCTTCCACATCGACGAGGATCACCGCCGTGCGGTACACCTCGGGCACTGCCGCCAGCGCCGCGCGAATCGCGGGCGCCACGGCGATCCGGTCGAGCAGGTCGCCCATCCCCGCGTGTGCCGCCGCCCCATGTTCCCGCGCCGCCGACAGCGACTCGAGCTCCGCTTCGTCACCGGAGGTATCGACGACCCGCTCATCCCGTTCCCGCTGCCGCAAAAACACGTTGCGACAGATGGTGAACAGCCATCGACGCGCGTCGTGGCCGGGCTTGAACGTGGACCACGAGCGAAAGGCGCGCAGATAGGTCTCCTGCACGAGATCGTCGGCCAGCGCATCATCGTGCGCCAGCGAGCGCGCGAAACGCACCACGTGCGGCAGCGCGGCCATGACCGCCGCATCGAAGCTGGGATCGCGGGCCATGTCCGACGTGCTCCCGCTCATCGCGGTCCAGCCGACGCCGCGGCCGTCACGGCGCGTCGATTCCCTGCAGTCCCACACCGCTGCCGGGTCGGTGCCGCCGGTAGGCGCGCAGGTCGCGCCACCACTGCACACAGGCCGACTCGATTGCCGCCTTCGCCGCGTCGAGGCGTGCGGGACCGGCGCCACTGATGCGCACCCATGGCTTGCCGAGCCGGTTGAGATGGAAGATCAGGCGGTCATGGAACCAGTCGCGGTCGCTCGACATCACGCGCACGCCGTCTGCCACCCACGCGATGTCGGGATCGCAGAGCAGGTACAGGTCGATCGGCTGTCGTGCCGCCACTTCCCAGACGTGCGCCGGCACCGGCTGCCGCAGCCACTCCGTCCAGATGGCCGTGACGATCGCCTCGGTGTCGCTCACGCAGAGGCCCCGGGCCCGTCGCTGTGCCTCGCGGATCAGCACTTGCTGTCCGTCGGTGACCAGCACGGCGTCGAGTTCCGTCCAGTGATGATGCGGCACGCCGGTGGTGTAGGTACGGCCGTACTCGTCCACCCACGCCGTGTCGTAGGCGTGCGCGAGCTGCTCGGAGAGCGTGGACTTGCCGACGCTTTCCCCACCCACGAGCGCCACCGTGCGGATGAACCAGGGGCGAGCCGCCGGCGCGATCAGGTCCCAGTGCTCCCACGGATTCTGGCGGATCTGTGCGCCCTGAATCCGGTCGACCGTCCGGTCGATGTGCACGAACTCGGCGCCCAGTCCCGTCGCCAGGCCGAAGCGATCGGGGTCGCCGGAGAAGACATGGGTCACTTCCGGCGCAATCTCGTCGATCGCCGCGATCCACTCCTCCAGCACGGCCTTTTCCTCGCCCGGTCGCGGCGGCAGTGTCGGCTCGGGCACGACGACGCGCGCCCACGGGCAGCTCTCCACCAGCCAGCGCCACCGCACATCCCACGGAATCGGGTCGTCCCAGCGTCGTTCGAGGACGATGGTCGTACGGCCGCAGCGCGCGCGGGCAGCCTCGAACAGGGCCAGATGGCCGCGGTGCACCGGCAGGAACTTGCCGACCAGCAGGGCGTGCGACATCGGAGCGGGACGAGGGTCTGGCGCCGCCACCGGGACTCGGGGCGACCGTCGGCGCCGGACCGACTCGTCCGGAAGAATGCACGGCCGGACGGGTGTGCGGAATGTCGGGGCATGATCGTCATGCTGACGGACGATCACCCGGCCGAGACTCGCAGGTGGAGTTTCGGACGCGCTTCTGCACCCGCGCTCTGCCTGCCTGACACCCTCCCGATGTCCGTCGAGTCCCGAAGCGTCACACTCAGTACGCCGCCGCGCACGGCACCGGACGCACCGGCGCTGCACCAGGCGACGGCCCTCGAGATCCCGATCGGCGAACTGCTGGCGGCACTGTCGCACGCCCTCGATCTCACCGAGGGTGCACCCGCGGGCCACACGTTGCGCAGTTGCATGATCGCGATGCGCATCGCCGACGGGATCGGGCTGGGCGCCGAGGATCGGACGGCGTTGTACTACGCCATGCTGCTCAAGGACGCCGGCTGCTCGAGCAACGCGGCGCGTATCACGGCCCTCTTCGGCACCGACGATCACATCGTCAAGCCGCGGATGAAGATCGTCGATGGCAATCGAAAGCTCCGCCTCGCCATCGCGACGTTCCGCAACGCCGGCGGCACCGGCGGCCTGCGCAGCCGCGTCGCACACTTCCTGGGGATCGCGCGCGGAGGCGGTGTCACGCGCGACCTGATCGCCATTCGCTGCGAACGCGGCGCGAACATCGCACGGCAGATGGGGTTTCCCGAGGCGACGTGCAGTGCCATCCGTTCGCTCGATGAACACTGGAACGGTGCGGGACACCCGGAAGGCCTGAAGGAGCGCGCCATTCCGCTGCTGGCGCGCATCGCGAACCTGGCGCAGACGGTGGACATCTTTCACGGAACCCACGGCGTGAAGGCGACGATGGCGATGGTGAAGGACCGACGTAAAACGTGGTTCGATCCGCAGCTCGCCGATTTCGTGCTCAAGTGGCGCCATGACACCGAATGGTGGACCTGGCTGACCGAGTCGGCTCCGGAGATCGAAGTCGTGGCGCTCGAGCCGCCCGAGCCCCGTCGCGCCGTGCACGGTGCGGGCTTCGACCTCGTCGCGCAGTCGTTCGCCGACATCGTCGACGCCAAGTCACCGTTCACCTACCGGCACAGCACGAACGTGTCACGTTGGGCGCGTCAGGTCGGCAGTAAATTCTTCACCGACGAACGCGAACTGACGCGACTGTCGCGTGCGGGGCTGCTGCACGACATCGGCAAGCTCGGCGTGTCGAACACGATCCTCGACAAGAACGGGCCGTTGTTCGACGAGGAGCGCACACTGATGCAGGCACACCCGGTACACACCTGGGAGATTCTGCGCCGCGTGCCCGCTTTCTCCGACTTCGCCCGCATGGCGTCGCTGCACCACGAGAAACTCGACGGCACCGGATACCCGTGGAAAGTGCCCGGCGAGGCCCTCGACCTGCAGGCGCGCATCCTCGTCGTCGCCGACATCTTCGAGGCGCTCACCGCCGATCGCCCCTATCGGGCCGGCATGCCGATCGAGGCAGCGCTCGCACTCCTCGCGAAGGATCGCGGCACGAAACTCGACGCGGCTGTGCTCGATGCACTCGAGACGGCCGTGACGGAGATTCCGCTCAACGCGTCTGCGTAACGCGGCTCGCCGCTCTGCACAGGTTGAGGCATATTGACTGCCGCCCTGTCTCGTCACCCTTCACGTACGCACATGCCGCCGACATCCATCACCGTCCATAAATTCGGCGGTGCCGCTTTGGCCGACCTGCAGGCGTTCCGACACGCCGCGGACATCGTCAAGTCACACGGCGGTTCGAATCCAGTGATCGTGGTCTCCGCGATGCGCGGCGTGACGGATGCGCTCGGCGAAGCGGCTGCCAGTACGGCGCCGCGTACCCACGCACTGCTCGGATCGCTCGAGAGTCGGCATTTGACCGTCGCCAGCGGCCTGATCCGCGACCCTGACGCGCGTGCCGAGCTCTCCGCCGCGATCGCCAGGGTCTTCGCCGACGTCTCGGCCACCTGCACGCGCCGTCGTCGCGGTCGGCTCGACACGGCCGCTTTGGATTTCGTCACCTCACGTGGCGAAGTGCTGGCGGCGATGCTCGCGGTCGCGGCATTCCGCGGCAACGGCATCGAGGCAGTCGCCATCGATGCCGCGAAGCTCGTGTACACCGACGGTGTGGCCGGCAACGCTGCCCCCGATGTCATCAGGACCACAGCCGCCGCCGCCAAGCTGATCACGCCGCGCCTCAATCGTGGCATCGTGCCCGTCGTTCCCGGCTTCATCGGACGTGGACGGAAGGGTGCCGTCGTGACACTCGGACGTGGGGGATCGGATGTCACGGCGACACTGCTCGCCCGCGTCCTCCGCGCCGACACGGTGATGCTGTGGAAGGATGTGCCGGGCCTGCTCACCGCCGATCCACGCGTCGTCCCCGATGCACGCCTGATTCCGTCGCTGCACGTCCGTGAAGCGTCGGAACTCGCGTATCACGGTGCGAAGATCCTGCACCCGCGCGCACTCATCGGCCTCCCCGCCACCACGCGGTTGTACCTGCGCCCGCTCGCCGATCCAACCGTGATGGGTACGGAAATTTCGTCCTTCGCCACCGTGGGCGAAAGGAAGCGCGGCATGCCCGCATTGCCGGTGAAGGCGCTGGCCGTGATCTCCGATCAGGCACTCGTCACCATCGTGGGGCACGGCATGGCCGGGCTTCCCGGCGTCGCGGCCCGTGCACTCAGTGCGCTCGATGCGATGGACATCTCCGTGTCGCTGATCTCGATGGCCTCCTCCGAGCATTCGCTCTGCATCGCGGTGAAGGGCAACGTGGCGACCGCCGTGGTCGCGAAGTGGAAGTCGGTGTTCGCCGCGGAAATCGCCAGCCGCGACATCGACGGCATCGAAGTGAAGCGCAAGGTGGCGACGCTGGCCATCGTCGGGCTTGGCATGGCCGGAACGCCCGGCGTGTCCGCCCGCCTCTTCGACGCGCTCGCACACAGCCGCATCAACGTGATGGCCATCGCGCAGGGGGCATCCGAGATGAACGTGTCGGTCGTCATCGATGAAAGCGCCGCCGCGGAAGCACAGCGCGCCGTCCACGCGGCCTTCCGTCTCGACAAGATCGGCGGTGGTGGTGCAGGCGCACGTCTGCACGCGGACGTCGTCGTACTCGGCTTCGGCGCAATTGGTCGCGAACTCGCACTGCAGCTCGCACAGCGTCGCACCCCCGACGGCGCGCGTCTGAACGCCCCCGTGCGCGTGGTGGCCGTGATCGATCGCAGCGGCTACGTGTTCGACCCGCGCGGCCTCACAACGCGCAAACTGATGGCACTGGCCGAGGCGAAGGCCAATGGGAAGCCGCTCGCGCAACAGGCCGACGGCAGCCGCTCGAGCGACGAGGCCGCGCTCCGCGCGATCGCCACCCACGCCCTCGAACGCCCGATCGTGGTCGACGTCACTGCGTCGGAAACGTCGGCCACGCTGGAAGCGGCACTGGGCGCAGGCATGGATCTCGTGCTCGCCAACAAGCGTCCGCTCGTGACCAGCGGCAAGAACGGCAAGGGCCTGGCGAAGCTGGCAGCGGCACGCGGTCGTCGCATGCTGCACGAAGCCACCGTCGGCGCCGGCCTGCCCGTCATCGACACCATCAACAAGCTCGTTGCATCGGGTGATCGCATCCTGCAGATCGAAGGCTGCCCGTCGGGCACTCTCGGTTTCCTGTTCAGCGAGATGTCGCGCGGCACGAAGTTCTCGGTGGCGCTGCACTCGGCCATGGCGAAAGGCTACACCGAACCCGATCCGCGCGATGACCTCTCCGGCATGGACGTCGCGCGGAAGGCGCTGATCCTCGGCCGACTGCTTGGCTACACCGGCGAACTGCGCACGATCAAGGTGGAGTCACTGGTGCCGGTGCCGATGCGCAAGCTGCCGCTGCCCGAGTTCCTGGCCCGTGCACACGAAGTGGACGACGCGTGGGCCAAGCGCGTGGCCGATGCGCAGGCGCGTGGCGAGGTCCTGCGGTATCGCATCACCGTGACGGGCAAGACCGTCAGCGTCGGTGTGATCGCCGTCGATGCCAGCAGTCCGCTCGGATCCCTGGGCGGCACCGACAACCTCTTCTCGTTCACCACCACACGTTACAAGACCAACCCCCTCGTCATCACAGGGCCAGGTGCCGGCGCGGGTGTCACAGCCGCCGGTGTCTTCACCGACGTGCTCACCCTGGCGGAACAGCGATGAGTGCCAGCGAGCAGGTGTGCGACGTCTGCGGCGCACGGCACTCCGCTCTCGATGCGCGGGTGCAGTGCGCCACCTGCGACGGCCTGCTGCACATCGAGCATCCGCAGCCGCCCACCTGCATGACCGCACTGCGTGAGTTCTTCGACGTGCGCCTCACGCCACCGCGCGGTCCGCGAGGCACCGGCCCCGGTGATTCGGGCGTGTGGCGTTTTCGTGAGCTCGTCATGCCCGGCGCCGCTGACGCTGATCTGGTGACGCAGGGTGAAGGCAACACACCGTTGCTGGCACGGCCGCGCGTGGCGGCGTGGGCCGGCGTGGACGACCTGCTGATCAAGCACGAGGGCCACAATCCGACCGGCTCGTTCAAGGATCGCGGCATGACCGTCGCGATCACGCAGGCCAAGCGGATCAAGGCCACCGCCGTGGCCTGCGCCTCCACCGGCAACACGTCGTCGGCACTGGCGTCGTACGCATCGCTGGCCGGACTGCGCGGTCTGGTGCTGGTACCGTCGGGCAAAGTGGCACTCGGCAAGCTGTCGCAGACCATCGCGTATGGTGCACAGACGCTGCTGGTTCGCGGCGATTTCGACGACTGCCTGCGCCTCGCACGTGAGTCGTCGGAGCAGCTTGGCGTGTACCTCGCCAACTCGATCAACCCGTGGCGGCTCGAAGGACAGAAAACGATCATCTTCGACCTGCTGCAGCAGTTGCGGTGGCAGTCACCCGACTGGCTCGTGCTGCCCGCCGGCAATCTCGGAAACACCGCCGCCTTCGGTGCCGCGCTGCGTGAAGCGCTGCGCCTCGGCCTGATCGACCGCGCGCCTCGCCTCGCCTGCGTGCAGGCCGCCGGCAGCGCACCGTTCGCCGCCAGTTTCCTCGACGAGTTCCGCACGCGACACACCGTGCGTGCCGAGACGATCGCGACCGCGATCCGCATCGGCGATCCGGCCAGCTACGATCGCGCCGTGCGCACCATCCGCGAGACGAACGGCGTCGTGCTGTCCGTGACGGATGACGAACTGCTCGAAGCGAAGGCGATCATCGATGCCAGTGGTGTGGGCTGCGAACCCGCCAGTGCTGCGAGCGTCGCCGGCGTACGTGCACTCGTGCGTCGTGGCATCATCGACCGGCGTGAGCGCGTCGTGACGCTGCTCACGGGCCACATGCTCAAGGATCCTGAAGTGATGCTGTCGTATCATCGTGGCACCGAGCCGCCGCCGCCGTTCGCCAATCGCAGCATCGAGATCGACGCGACGCTCGCCGACATGGAACGCGTGCTGCGCAGCGCCCCGGTGGAAGCATGAGCATCATGCGCTCGACGGTGCACGTGCCGGCCAGTACCTCCAATCTTGGCTCGGGTTTCGATTGCGTCGGCATGGCGGTGGACCGCTGGCTCACGGCGCACGTCGTGGTGGATCCGTCATCGCATGTCGTGACCATGACGCGCGGCGGCGCGCTGCAGGCGCTCACCTGCCCTGCCACTGACGACCTGATTCACGAAGGATTCGTCGCCGCCTGCGAGCGTGCCGGTCACGACGTGCCCGCAGGGATCGCGTACGACGTGACCTCCACGATTCCGGTGGCCCGTGGCCTGGGATCATCCGCTGCCGCACTGGTGGCCGGTGCCGCGCTGGCCGATGCCGCGCTGAACCTCGGACTCGGCGTGCACGGCGTCGCCACGCTGGTCTCGCAGATCGAGGGGCATCCCGACAACGCCGCGCCGGCGGCCTTCGGCGGGGCGATGCTCGGCGTCGCCAATGACGATGCAACCGCGACCAGCGCGGCGACGTACGCCTTCGCCACGCTGCCCGTCC
>JAYWIJ010000133.1:0-11538 GCA_043788935.1 Gemmatimonadaceae bacterium
ATCGCAACACTGCGGCTGCCCGCCAAACGACACCAACTGCAAAACCGCTTTGCTGAGCCTTCTACCGGATCGCCATCCTCGAAACCAATGCGACGCGCCGCAACCTGAGGGGAACTGCAACAGCCGCCGCCGCCACGCCGCCCCCCTTACACGCACCGTACATCCGGCGCCCGCATGCCGTTTTGCAGTGCATGCCGTTTCGCGGGCCTTTGCTGTTTGGCGCGCTTTCGCGGTGTTGCGATAAGGCAGTTTGCAGTTTCGCGGCGAGACAGCCCTGCAGTCCTGCGTGACAAACCTCAAGCCCGCGGATGCGCCTTGGCGTAGGCGGACTTGAGCCGCTCGACGCTGGTGTGCGTGTAGATCTGCGTCGTACTCACACTGGCATGGCCGAGCAGTTCCTGCACGGCTCGCAGCTCGGCGCCGGCGTCGAGCAGGTGCGTGGCGAAGGTGTGGCGCAGGGCGTGGACGCTGGCGCCTTCGGGCGCATCCACCAGCGAGATCAGTCCGGTCATCGCCAGCTGAATCCCACGGCGCGACAACCGACGGCCGCGCGGATTGAGAAACCACGCCGCCCGATCCGACTTGGCGCCAACCATCCGCACCAGGTCGTCACGCCGCGCTTCGTAGTTGATGAGCGCGAGCCTCGCCGGCTGCCCGAACGGAATGATCCGCTCCTTGCGACCCTTGCCACGCACCTTGACGCGCAGCGACACGAGGTCGACGTCAGCCCCATCCAGCAAATGCATCTCCGAGAGGCGCATTCCCGTGGCGTAGAACAGTTCGAGCATCGCCATGTTCCGCACGTCGCTGAACGCGCCGCCCTGCGCACGGATGGACGCCGAGTCGATCAGCGTCTGCATCGTGTTCGCGTCCAGATGCGCCGGCAGGTGACGCCCCACCTTCGGCGTGCGCACGCTGCGCGCAGGATTCGCGGTGACGTGCTCGTCGCGATGGAGATAGCGATAGAAGCCGCGCACCGCCGACAGCGTCCGCGCGATCGAGCGACGCTCGAGCCCCTGCCGCCCAAGCCAGCCGAGGAAGCTGCGGATCGTGTTGCGGTCCACGCTGCCCCAGTTCCACGCGCCGCCCTGCGCCTTCGCGCCAAGGAATTCCGTGAATCGCGCGAGATCGGCGGTGTACGCCGTGATGGTGTGCGCTGACATCTGGCGCTCCTTTTCCAGATACCCCAGCCACTCCGACACGAGCGCCGGTGTCGTCACCGGATCGACGGGTGCAGCAGGCACCGCGGCCGCCGCAGACACCGCCTTGCGTGCCATCAGACCGACAGCCCCGCCAGCGACGTCTCCTCGATCCACGCCGCCTGATCACGCAGCGCACGATCAGCCATCGCCTGCTTCCGCTCCATCTTGTCGCGCGGCGGATGCGGCAGGTCGTCCACCAGTCCGTAATTCGCGTTCATCGGCTGGAAGTGCTTCGGATCGGCTTCACGCAGATAGCGATACAGCGCGCCAAGCATCGTGGTCGGCGGCGGAATGAGCGGCTCGTCACCGTGCAGCAGGCGCGAGAGGTTGATGCCAGCGAGCAGGCCCGTCGCACTGCTCTCGGTGTAGCCTTCCACGCCGGTGAGCTGACCGGCGAACATCGTCATCGGCGCATCGCGCAGCGAGAGATGCGGCGACAGCGATGCCGGCGCATTCAGGTATGTGTTCCGATGAATGCTGCCGTAGCGCAGGAACTCCGCATCAGCCAGGCCGGGAATCATGCGGAACACGCGTTGCTGTTCGCCGATGCGCAGGCGCGTCTGGAAGCCGACGAGGTTCCACATCCGCCCCGCGCGATCTTCCTGCCGCAGTTGCAGCACCGCCCACGGACGCCTTCCGGTGCGTGGATCGCGCAAGCCGATCGGCTTCATCGGCCCGAAACGCAAGGTCTCACGCCCACGCTTCACCATCTCCTCGGCGGGCATGCAGCCCTCGAAGTACGGCACCGCGTCGAACTCGTGCGCGGTGAACTGATCACCTGCCGCGAGCGCGTCGATGAAGGCTTCGTACTCCTCCTTATCGAAGGGCGCGTTGAGATATGCGCCTTCGTCGCAGGCCGCCGCCATCGTCTCCTTGTTCCAGCGACTGGCGCGGAACAGGAGCGAGTGATCGAGCGACTCGTAGCTCACCACCGGCGCGATGGAGTCGTAGAACGCGAGTGACTCGATGCCCAGACGCGCACGAATCGCTTCCGCGAGCGTGTCGGACGTGAGCGGGCCCGTGGCGATGATGCCGACCTCCGGGATGGTGCTCACTTCCTCGCACACGACGGTGATGTTCGCATGCGAACGCACCCGCGCGTCGAGCGCATCGGAGAAGATCTCGCGATCGACCGCGAGCGCCGAACCACCGGGCACACGCGCCTGATCGGCCGCCCAGAGCACCACGCTGCCCAGTGCGCGCATCTCGGCCTTGAGCAAGCCGTGCGCGTTCGCCGTCTCGGTGCTCTTGAACGTGTTGCTGCAGACCAGCTCACCGAGCTTGTCGGTCTTGTGCGCGGCAGTGCCACGCAGCGGACGCATCTCGTGCAGCAGCACACGATGCCCGCGTTCGGCGAGCTGAAACGCGGCTTCACTGCCGGCAAGCCCGCCACCCACGATGCGGATCTCCATCTCGCTCACCCCTTGGCGCGCGTCGTCTTCTTGCGCGTAGCCTTCTTCTTCACGATCGGCTTGCCGGCCTTGGCCTCCAGCAGCTGCACTGCCTGCGCCATGGTGACGGCGTCGGGTTTCAGATCGTTCGGCAGTGTGGCGCGGATCGGCTTCAGCTTGCGATCACTGGTGTTCGGCCCAAGCTGCACGTACGGACCGTAGCGACCGTCGAAGACCAGGACGGCACGACCATCTTCCGGATGTGCGCCCAATTCGCGAAGCGGCGTGACGACGCTCGTGTTCTGTCCGCGACGTCCCTTCGGCTGGCTGAGCAGCTCCAGTGCGCGCGGTAGCGCGATCGTCAGCACATCGTCCGAAGCCGGAATGCTGCGGAAGTCGTCCTTGCCCGCATCGCCGCCCTTCACGTGCACGATGAACGGCCCGAATCGCCCGAGGCTGGCGCGAATTGCGTTGTGCGTTTCAGGATGCGTACCAAGCTGGCGCGGCAGCGAGATGAGCCCACGAGCGATCTCGATCGTGATGTTCTCCGGCGTCACGCCCTTCGGCAGCGAGGTGCGCTTCGGCTTCACCTTGCTGCCTTCCACCACGTCACCGAGCTGCACGTATGGGCCGTATTCGCCACGCATCATGTAGATCGGCACGCCGTCGTCGTCGGTGCCGATGACCGGCGGCCCTTCCTGACGCGTGCGCAGCAGTTCCTGCACGAGATCATCGGTCAGGTCGCCCGGTGCCATGTCGCTGGGCAGCGACGCACGCAGCGGCGCACCGTCTTCCATCACTTCCACATACGGGCCGAAACGCCCGATGCGAATCGATGCGCTCACACCCTCGAGCTGCACGCGACGCGCACCGCCCGCTTCCTTCTTGAGCGCGGCCGCACTTTCCTCGACCATCGGCTTCAGACCGGGATGCTGCTTGTCGCCAAAGAAGAACTGCTTCAGGTACGAGAGCTGATCCTGGTTGCCGCTGGCGATGTCGTCGAGCTGCGATTCCATCTTGGCCGTGAACTGCGTATCGACGAGCGACGTGATACGCTCCTCGAGCAGCGCCGTGACTGCGAACGCCGTGAACGTCGGCACCAGCGCCTTACCATCCTGTCGCACATAACCGCGGTGCTGGATGGTATCCATGATCGAGGCGTACGTGCTGGGACGGCCGATGCCCAGTTCTTCGAGCGCCTTCACCAGTGAGGCTTCCGTGTAGCGCGCGGGAGGCTGCGTGTCGTGCTTCACGGCATCCAGTTCGCGACACTCCGGCGTGTCACCGACAACGAGCGCCGGCAGCACGACTTCCTTGTCGTCCAGTGCCGCCTCGGGATCGTCCGATCCTTCCACGTACGCACGGATGAATCCCGCAAAGTCGATGCGCTTGCCGCTGGCGCGGAACTCCGCCTCGCCGGCCTTGATCGTCACCACCATGCGCGTCTGCCTCGAGTCGGGCATCTGGCTGGCGACCGTGCGCTTCCAGATCAACTCGTACAGGCGCAGCTCGCGACCGCTCAGGCCCGTCTCGTCCGGAGACTTGAACCGCTCGCCCGAGGGGCGGATCGCTTCGTGCGCTTCCTGCGCATTGGCTGACTTGTTGGCGTAGAAGCGCGGCTTCTCCGGCACGTACTCCGGCCCGAACTCACGGGCACAGTTGCGCGCCGCGTCGATCGCCTGCGCGCTGAGCGACACGGAGTCGGTACGCATGTAGGTGATGAAGCCGCGCTCGTAGAGATCCTGCGCCACGCGCATCGCTTCACGGGCACCGAGGCCCAGCTTGCGGTTGGCTTCCTGCTGCAGCGTTGAGGTCGTGAACGGCGGCGAGGGTCGCGTGGTGAACGGCTCCTCGGTGCGGTCGGTCACGGTCCACGTGGCGCCCTTCAACTGCTCGAGGAGCGCGGTGGCCGCCGCTTCGTCCAGCAGCACGAGGTCCTTCGCGCTGGCACCATCGGCGCCGGTGAGGCGACCGGTGGTCTTGTCGAAGTCGCGGCCCATCGCGATGCGCTTGCGGCGGACGGTGACCAGCTTCGCCTCGAACGATGCGTCGAGATGTGCGAGCTGCGCCACAAGATCCCACCACGTGCCGCTGCGGAACGCACGCCGTTCCTTCTCACGGGCGACGACCAGCTTCACCGCCACGCTCTGCACGCGTCCCGCCGAGAGCCGCGGCGCCACGGTGGTCCAGAGCAACGGCGACACGGTGTAGCCGGTGAGACGGTCGATGATGCGACGCGCCTCCTGCGCCTTCACCAGGTTCTCGTCCACGTCACGCGTGTCGTCGAGCGCATGCAGGATGGCGCTCTGCGTGATCTCATGGAACACCATGCGACGCACCGGAACCTTCGGCTTGAGCTCCTGCAGCAGATGCCACGAGATGCTTTCCCCCTCGCGGTCTTCGTCCGTCGCGAGATAGAGGCGATCGACATCCTTGAGCGCCGCGCGGATCTCGGTGAGCACCTTCCGCGAGCCGCCGGGCACCACGTACAGCGGTGCGAAGTCGTTCTCGACGTCTACGCCGATGCGGGCCCACGCATCCTTCTTGTACTTCTCCGGAATCTCGCTGGCGTTCTGCGGCAGGTCGCGGACGTGGCCCACCGACGCCATGACCTTGTAGCCAGTCGGGAGAAAGCGGCCGATCGTGCGCGCCTTCGTCGGGGATTCCACGATCACCAGCGTCCGGCCGCCATCGCCGGCGGCACCGGCGCTGCGGCCCGTGGGCGCGCGCTTGGTGGCGGTCGTGGCGGCCGTCTTCTTCGCCGTGGTCTTCTTCCGGGCGGGGGTCTTCGAGGTCGAACCAGCCATCAGGGTCGGATCTATTCCAGAAATGAGGCAAGCGGCAGAATGACGCTCACTCGGTCGGTCAGTGAATGGTCATCGGTTCAGGGCCCGATCCATGATCATCGAGGCCCGCCCCTTCCAGCAGGGTGCGGACGTCGTCGAGCGCAATGCGGCCCTCGATATGGGCGAGGGCCCGGTCGATCACCTGCTCGAGCTCTGCCGGGCTGAGAAATCCGCCGCCGGTCAACGACAGCAGGTGTCCCCAGGCCTCAGCCGAAAAGCGCCCACGCTCGTGCGGACCCAACACGCGAAAACTCATCCCACCTTCCTCCACGACGCACACTGCACACCCCGGCCGCCACGGAATGGGGCAGCCGCTGGCGCGTACTATAATGTCTCACGAGGCGCGCGTTCCCGCGCTGAAGGGAGTATCGGGCGCTCAGTCAGCCTACACCGCCACCCTCGGCGCCGCTCGGCCGCTCTCGCTCGGCAGCCGGAACCAGCGCCGCGATGGCGTCGATAACTCCTTGCCAGTCATGCGCTTCCGTGTCGATCACGGCATCCGCGACGGCGTAACGCGCACGACGCCTCTCCAGCAGATCCTCCAACGTCCGGACCGGATTTCCCGTCCGCAGCAGCGGCCGCAACCTGATCCGCGCGCCCATCCGACGGACTGCCGCCGCCGGGCTGACCTGCAGCCAGACTATGGTCGAGCTCGGCTTTACCAGCGCCACGTTCTCCGCCGACAGCATCCACCCGCCGCCCGGTGCCACGATGCTCGCGGGCTCCTCCGCCAGCGACTCGGTCGCGCGGCGCTCCAGCGCCCGGAAGGCGGCCTCCCCGTCCTCAGCGAAGATCTGCGCCACGCTGCGCCCGTCCAGGCTCGCAACGCGCTTGTCCAGGTCGATGAACGGTCGGCCAAGCTGCCGTGCGGCGCGACGACCGTGCGTGGACTTCCCCGCCCCGGGCAGCCCGATCAGGATCAGGTGCGCGGGGCCTCCTCTCGTGTCGGCACTCACCCCAGCCGCTGCGCCACGTGGGCCAGGTAGCTGTCGTAGTTGCGGCGCATCTCGCCCAGCGAATCACCGCCGAACTTTTCCACCATGGCGTCGGCCAGCACCAGCATGAGCATCGCCTCGGCGATCACCCCCATCGCCGGCACCGCCGTCACGTCGCTGCGCTCCACCACCGCCGCCGCCACCTCGGACGTCGTCGTGTCGATCGTCTGGAGAGGCTTCATGAGCGTCGCGATGGGCTTCATGGCCACGCGCACCACGACCGGCTCACCGTTGGTCATGCCGCCATCCAGGCCGCCGGCGCGATTGGTGGTGCGCTGCACGTTGCCGGCGATGGTCCGCCCTGGCGCGATGGCGATCGCATCGTGCACCTCGGCGCCGGTCTTTCTGGCCGATTCGAAGCCCATGCCGAGCTCCACACCCTTCACGGCCGGGATGGAGAGCATCGCCTGCCCGATGCGACCATCGAGCTTGCGATCCCAGCTCACATGCGAGCCGAGGCCCACCGGCAGACCGCGGGCGACCACCTCGCAGATACCGCCGAGCGTGTTCCCCTCGGCCTTCGCGACATCGATCAGCGCGATGATGCGCTCCTCAGCCTCTGCGTCCAGCGTGCGCACCGGGCTGGCGTCGGAGGCGGCGTTCAGGTCGTCGGGCAGCGGCACGGCGGCGGTGTCAATCCCGCCAAGGTGCACGAGGTGACTGCCGACGTGTACGTCGAAGGCCTTGAGCAACGCCCGCGCGATGGCGGCACCAGCGACGCGTGCGGTGGTCTCACGGGCCGAGGCGCGTTCGAGAATGTCGCGGGCATCGTCGCGATCGTACTTGAGAATGCCTGTCAGGTCGGCATGCCCCGGACGGGGGCGCGTCACGGAGCGCTTGCGCAGACCGTCGGCGTCTTCGTCGCGCGGTGCCGGGTCCATGATCTCGACCCAGTTCTTCCAGTCCTTGTTGCGGATCAGCATCGCGATCGGTGAGCCGAGTGTCTCGCCGGCACGCACGCCGCTGAGAAACTCCACTTCATCCCGTTCGATCTGCATGCGGCGGCCGCGGCCGTACCCCTGCTGGCGGCGGAAGAGGTCCGCGTTGATGTCGTCGGCGCGCAGCGGGATGCCGGCTGGCATCCCTTCGAGGGTGCAGACGAGCGCCGGGCCGTGTGATTCGCCGGCGGTGGTGAGTTTGAGGAGTCGCAGCATCTGCGCAATGTACGACGTCGGGCTCGGTGAATCAGGTCGCTGTGCTTCTGCAGCCGCGCGCGATGGCCGGTTTCGACGCGCACCTGACGAAGCCGCCGGATCTCGCACGCGTGCTCGAACAACTCGAGATGAGATCCGACGTGATCCGGTAATGCACGACGGCCCGTCCGCCAGGAGGCGAACGGGCCGTCAGTGCAACGGTGCGGGAGCTATCGATCAGTTACAGGTTGCGGCGTAGTCTGCAGGATTGAGATCCAGCACCACCACACCCCGGGCGGTGGCACCGACGGCCACGATCCGGCTGCCGCGCACGGCGGTCTTGAGCGGACCGATGATCGGGTCCTTGATCGCGACGACGGCGACGCGCCGGAAGCAGCGGGTATCGAAGATTTCGAGCACCGGCTCACGTGATGCGGCGAACGACAGCCGATTGGCGAGCGTCCCGCCGGAGAGGTTCGCACCCGGTGCATTCAGCGGGTGGAAGTCGAAGCCAGGATTGCCACCCTGTGTCTGCAACAAGCCATACAGACGCAGCGTGTTGTTGAAGAGGTAGGTCGAGTCGGCGCGGATAGCGAACAGTTCGCCGTCAGCGCTGACAGCCACGCCCCGAACCGGCGAGAACGCGTTGGCGATGAGGTCGGACACGTCGCTCGGTGGCGAGATACCGACATCGACGAAGGACAGCCGCGAGATGTAGTCGTCGATCGTTCCCGATGAATCCGGCCGGGGTACCTGCAGCGACACGCGTCGCAGGCCGGCGTCGGCATCGTACGTCAGTGTGCGACTCCCTTTCGCAATACCGCCCTCGCCGAGGATCGCCCGCTTGAAATTGGCCGAGTTCCGGACGAAGGTCGTGTCACGGAAACCGAGATCGGCCAGCGTCACCAGGAACCCCGCATCCTTCGTCGGCTGCGTGGTGGCCGTGACGGGATCGATCACAATCGGGAAGGGGACGAGCGTGGAGTCCGATCCGTAGTTTCCCGACTTGAAGCGGCGCACCTCAAGGGTGTCACCCTTGTTGTCCCGGAGGAACGTGGCGTGCTCGAAGAACAGGTGCGACATGCGCCGCGTGATGTTTTCGTAGCGGATGGTTCCCTTGTTGGCGAACTCGCCGGTTTGTCCACCGGTTGGCGTTGTCGAGAAGACGACGGTCGTCTCGGTGCAGTTGGCGTTGCAAACCGCACCGACGAACTGTGGGCGATCGGAGAAGTCGACGACCGAGCGTGTCACGTTCCCACCGGCCACCGACACTTTGTATGCCACGATGTTCGGCAACAGATAGCGCTCATCCTCGAAACCGGAGCCGTTGGCATTGAGGGTCACGAAGCTGAGATTCGTACCGCCCGAGTTCGCGACAATCAGTCGGTTGCGCACCGGTCCGATCGGACTTCCGCGACCGGCAGGGAACACGGTGATTCCCCACGGACGCGAACCGACCGGAATCGGCGTATTCTGGAAGTTGAGCGAATCGAAGTTGAACACCTCGACCTGGTTGCGTTCGATGTTCGTGAGGTAGAGGCGACCTGTGGGGTCATGGAAGTAGCCGTCGGCCACCGCACCGCCGTTCGGCAGTACGCGCGTGGTCCCGGCCACCAGCGTGATCGTGTCGCGCACCGTGGTCAGCGTGTCATTGGCGCGTCCTTCGGTGTTGCGTGCAAAGACGCGCAGCACGAGACGCGTGGCGACGCCGGCCACCGGTGCCGGCAGGGCCATGCGCAGCGTGACGGGAACCGACGTCGGACCATTCACCACCGGCACCGAGTCGCGCTTGATCGCGCCACCCGCCAGGCTGCGAATGTCATATCCGACATAGCTGATGCCGACCGGATCCTGCGCTTCGACGAACACCGTGTCCGTCGATTCCACGCGCTCGGTGGTGCCGAAACGCGAGATCTTCGGGATGGTCTGGCCGGTACCCGACGCGAGCACCTCGACGGGGACCGGCACGCCGGCGGTGCGCTGGCCGATTGAGTCGAGCACGTACGGCACGACCTGGTAGAACCCGGCCGCCGCCGTGGCGGGGATGACGAAATTGAGCGTCGTCGAGAGGCTGTCGGACATCGGGCTGCCGAACACGACCGAGTCGCCGGGAATGGCAGTCGCGCCGGTGGGCGGCGTGACGCTGAAGCCGACCGTGCGCACCTTGCGGGTGGTCCGCGCGGCAAATCCGATCACGACCGAGCGGCCGCGGACGGCCTGCGTGTTGGCCTGGGGGCTGGTGACCGCGATGAAGCCCGGCTGGCGACTGCCGACGGCCATCACGCTGGTGTCGGGCTTCGACCTGTTGCCGTTGCCGTCCTCCACCTGCGTGACGAGGGTGACCTGCGAGCCCGGCGTGACGTTGCCCGGCACATTCACCGTGAACTGCTTCGTGTACGCGGTGACGGCGGCACGCACGGTGTCGGTCACGGACGACGCCAGCGCACCCGAGAGGGTCGCCGAGACGAACTTCACGCCGAGGTTGTCGTTCGCAGTCACGGTGAAGGCGAACACCGAGTCAGCGCTGGTGGACCGCACGACGCTGACACTGGGTGCAATCGTGTCGAGCGTACTGTTGTCCACGGTGGGGTCCCCGCCGCAGGCGGCGAGGGAGGTGGCGAGCACCAGCGGAAGCCAGTGCAGCGCGCGCGAAACCATCGTCGGTTCTGTGCGCATGAGTGTCTTAGCGACCCGGGTTGGGCGCCGGCGTACGAGCTTCGCCGTCGTCGAGGATGTGCGGAGAGACCAGGATCACGAGGTCGCGCTTCTGTTCATCCTTGCGCGTCGTCGAGAAGAGGCGGCCGAGATACGGGATGTTCATCAGGTACGGCACACCGCGGCGTGACTTGGTGACCTGCGTGATGGTGAGGCCACCGATCACCGCCGTTTCACCGTCAGGCACCATCAGCGTGTTGTCGGCGCGCTGCTTGTTGAAGATGTACCCCACATCCGAGCTGGCGAGCTGCGCCGAGCTGTTCTCGGCGTGGATCGTCATCATGATCTGCCGGTTGTTCGTGATGCGCGGCGTGACCGACAGCGAGATGCCGACTTCCTTCAGCTGCACCGTGGCGCGCGGGATGTTGATCTGGCCCGCGGCACCGCCGCCGGCACCGGCACCGGCGTCGAGCACACGGATCGGGATTTCCTGACCGACGAGGATTTCCGCCTTGCGATTGTCGAGCGTGACGACGGTCGGTTCGGCCTGCACATCGGCGAGCGTCGCTTCCTGCAGCGCCTGGATGAAAGGCGTGAGCGAGTATTTTCCCATGGCGGCGCTGAAGATCAGGTTGAGCGCCGGGCTCGAGATACTGCTGTTGGCGTTGGCGATGGCGGAGAGCGTGTTGCCACCGAGGTCGACGCGGTCACCGATGACCGGCTGGAAGACCTGACGGAAGGCATCCGGCACACCATCACCGTTGCGGTCGATCGGGATCTGCTGCACGACTTCCTGACGCGGGATCACGGTGTTGAAGAACTGCCGTGCCGTGCCGATGTCATACGTGACGCCCATTTCCTGCAGGTTCGTGCGGTTGACGAAGATGATCTTCGCCTTGATCGCGACCTGCGGCGTGCGACGGTCGATGGAGCGGACGTAGGAGATCACGTCTTCCATGCGGCTCTGCACTTCGCGGATCAGGATCGAGTTCGTGGCACTGTCGGCCTGCACGCTGCCGCGCACCGTGCAGCCGGCGGGAATGGCACCCGGCGTCGTGGCGGCACCGCCGCCTGCGGACGGACCATTCGCACCCGGGACACAATCGCGCGTGAGCAGTCCGCGCACCGTGCCGGCGACCGAGCCGGCATTGGCGTAGTTGATGCTCACGACCTGCGTGACGAGCGGCTCGAGCGACTGCTTGTCGAGCATGTTCTTGAAGGAATCCACGATGATGATGCCGTTCGGCTCTTCACTCGCGGCCAGTCCCTGTGCGCTGAGGATGGCGGCGAGTGCTTCGTCCCACGGCTTGTCCTTC
>JAYWIJ010000134.1:0-3226 GCA_043788935.1 Gemmatimonadaceae bacterium
TGCACTTCGAGCCCCTTGGCGATGTTGGCGACGAGAATCAGAATCGCGTCGCAGGCGAGGAACGCTTCGGGAATCACGAGGCGCCGGTTCGCCGAGTCATCCAGCGTGCGCTCGAAATACTGCACGGCGTGCGTCTGGTTGGCGTTCGGTTCCAGCGACAGCACGAAACGCGCAAGAGACGCGATGCGCTCCGCACGCATCGGGTTGCGCTTGTACGCCATCGCCGAACTGCCGATCTGTTCCTTCTCGAACGGTTCCTCGATCTCGCCGAACGCCTGCAGCATGCGAATGTCGCCGCTGAACTTCGAGGCGCTCGACGCGATCCCGCTGACCACGCCAAGCACCTGCGCATCGAGCTTGCGGCTGTACGTCTGGCCGGTCACCGGTAACGGGCGGGGAAAGCCCATCGCCTGCGTCACCATCCGGTCCAGTTCGCGCACCTTGCCGTGATCGCCGTTCAGCAGCTGCAGAAAACTCGCCTGTGTACCCGTCGTGCCTTTCACGCCACGGAACGGCAGCGTTGCGATCCGATGTTCGAGATCGGCCAGATCGAGCAGAAAATCCTGCATCCAGAGTGTGGTGCGCTTGCCCACCGTGGTGAGCTGTGCCGACTGCAGGTGCGTATAGCCCAACGTCGGCTCGGCACGCCAGTCATGCGCGAACGTTGCCATCGCCCGAAGCGAGGCCGCGAGCTTCGCGCGCAGAATCTCCAGCCCGCGACGCATCAGGATCAGGTCGGCGTTGTCCGTCACGAACGCCGACGTGGCGCCAAGATGGATGAATGCCTTGGCTGCCGGCGCCACGTCGCCAAAGGCATGCACATGCGCCATCACGTCATGACGGAACCGCTTCTCGTAAGCCGCCACCGCCGCGAAATCGATGTTGTCCACACCGGCACGCATCTCTGTGATCGCGGCGTCGGGAATATCCACGCCGAGCCGCTTTTCTGATTCAGCCAGCGCAAGCCACAGCCGCCGCCACAGGCTGTAGCGGTTCTGCGCTCCCCACAGCTCGAGCATGGAGGGCGACGCATACCGCTCGGCCAGCGGGGAGGAGTAGTTCGTGTGCGGCGTGGAGGTCACTGGATGTAGAACTGGGTGGAGTACATGGCGCCGCGTCGCTCGATGATGAGCTGGATGACGCCGCGGCCTGCGAGTTCGTTGATGGCCTGCGCCACCTCTTCCGCAGTGGAAACGGATTTGCGATTCACCCCGATGATCACATCGCCGGGAATGACGCCCAGCTGGTCCATCACGCGGTCGCTCGCATTCACCACCAGCGCCCCACGCGCCGAGCGGATGTTGCGCTCCTGACGGATGGCGGCGGTGAGCGTGACGAGCTGCACGTCGCGCAGCACCTCGACGCGCTTCGCGCCGATTTCCGGCATGTCGGCGGGCGCCACGGTGAGCGACAGCTGTTCGTCGTCGCGCTTGACCACCATCGTCGCAGCCTCACCGACGCGCAGCTCGAGCATTTCGCCCTCCCAGTCGAACATGTTGCGCAGCACGCGACCGCGGCTCTTCAGGATCTGATCGCCGGGCATGATGCCAGCGCGCGCGGCCGGTGAATCGAGCACGACGCTCCGTACCACCACGCCGGAGCGCAGCACGTCGCGCGGTGAATTGCCGGCAGGCTGCGCAATGCGCAATCCGATCCACGGATGCCGCACGGCACCATGCCTGAGCAGGTCGTCGGCCACACGCATCGCGCGGTTGATCGGAATGGCGAATCCCAGCCCGATGCTGCCGCCGGTTGGTGAAAAGATCGACGTGTTCACCCCGATCACCTGTCCGAGTGCATTCACGAGCGGACCACCCGAGTTACCGGGATTGATCGACGCGTCGGTCTGCAGCATGTCGACGTAGGTGCCGCCGCCGTTGTCACCTTCCGTGCGTTGCGGCACGAGGTTGCGCCCAGTGGCACTGATGACGCCGGCCGTCACGCTCGGCTCCGTATTGCCGAGGAGAAAGCCGTACGGATTGCCGATGGCGATGGCCCATTCGCCGATGGCGAGATCGCTGGACGATCCGATGGGCGCCACCGGCAGGTTCTTCGCGTTGATGCGCAGGACGGCGAGATCGTTCATCTCGTCCACGCCGACCACCTTGGCGTCGTACGTCTCGCCGTCGCGCATGGCCACGACCACCTTGCTCGCCCCTGACACGACGTGCGCGTTGGTCACGATCACGCCGTCGGGCTGTACGATGAACCCTGAGCCGATGCCGGCCTGCGTACGCTGTCCGCTGCGGCCACCGAAGAACATCTCGAAGGGATCAGCGGCCACCTGCTGTACCGTCTCGGTCTGCACGGTGACCACGGCGGGGGCGACCTTGCTCACGGCCTCGGTGATTGCGGTGCGTCGCGATTGCGGCAACGCCGCCGCCGCTTGTTCGGCGCGCGTCGGACCGGCAGGGACCGCGACCGTTGCCGGCCGTTGCGCCGCCGATTCCGATGCCGAGGCACCTTCGCAGGCGACCACGAGCAAAAGAGTGCTGAACAGGGTGAGTCGAAGAGCCATCGACGTGAAGTGGGTGCGCACGGGCGCCGGAAGAGGCGTGGACGGATGCAGGGCAGGCAACATGCAATCAGGTCGCGACGGAGGGCGACGCGATCAGGTACAGGTGTTCGGGATACGACACACGTTCAAGGTACAGTCCGCATGCCGGTGCCGGAGGTGACACGTCACGATTGTCCGCGGCCCCCAGCAACCGACGCACGCTCCCGGCCTCGCGTCGCCCTATGCCGACCTCGACCATTGTGCCGACGAGAAAGCGCACCATGTGATGAAGGAACCGGTTCGCGGAGATCACGAGTGACAGCCCGCCCGGACGAACCTCCCAGCGGCAGGTACGCACATCGCAGCGATGATCATCGTCCGCTGGCGCCGTGCCTTTCACGGCAAAGGCGCGGAAGCTGTGCTCGCCGAGGAGATCGGACGCTTCGCCGTGCAGCAATGTGAGGGCTGGCTCACGGCCGAGGGCCCACTCCCGGTTGTAGCGAAATGGCCCGGCCGCGTCGCGATCGGTGCCGACGAGATAGCGATACTGACGCGCCGTGGCACTGAACCGCGCGTGAAAGGCGTCGGTCATTTCCTGCACAGCGGCACAACGGACGTCACGCGGCAGCATCGCATTCAGCGCTCGGTGCAGCCGCTCCGACTCCCACTTGCCGGCCACCTGCACACTGGCTGCCTGACCCAGTGCGTGAACGCCCGCGTCGGTGCGAC
>JAYWIJ010000135.1:0-47227 GCA_043788935.1 Gemmatimonadaceae bacterium
ACTTCAGTGACCGGATCGAAGTGCACGCCGAAGCGCTGCGTCATCCAGCTGCTCACCGCCTCGCGGTATGCCGGATTACCAAGCCCGAAGCCGTAGCGATTCATGGCCGGAATGCGCGACGCGGCGGCGAGGGCTTCGACCGCGGCCGGTGGCGGCGCCAGATCGGCATCACCGGCGCCCAGATCGATCACGTCCACGCCGCGTGCGATCAACGCGCGCTTCTTGATCGGGATCAGCGCCAGCGGATAATCGGGAAGCGAATCGAAGCGTGCGGAACGGGAAGGCATCAGGATTCGGCGACGACAGGGTTGGAAACGATGCTGCACCCGACCACTTCGACCTCGACCACGTCACCCGGGATCAGCGGACCGACACCGGCCGGCGTTCCCGTGGCCACGATGTCTCCCGCTTCGAGGGTCATGACCCGGGAAATGTAGGCCAGCAGCGCGGGCACCGAGAACACCAGCTCCGAACCACGCCCCTGCTGACGAACGACGCCGTTTACCCGGCAGACCACCACGAGCTGGTCGAAGTCAGGCACCCCGCGCCACTCCGGTCCGACGGGGCAGAATGTGTCGAACCCCTTGCCCCGCGTCCACTGCGGGTCGGACTTCTGGAGGTCGCGGGCCGTGACGTCGTTCAGGGCCACGATTCCGCGCACCGCCGCGAGCGCCTGCGCCTCCGTGGCGCGCCGGATCGGTGCCCCGATCACGACCCCGATTTCGCCCTCATGTTCCAGCTTGCTTGTCAGTGCGGGCGAGACGATCGCCTCCCCCGGCCCGATGATCGACGTGGACGGCTTGAGGAACAGCAGCGGCTCGGCGGGCACGGCGTTGCCCAGTTCCTTGGCGTGTTCGCGGTAGTTGCGGCCAACGCACACGATCTTGCCTGGACGGTCGGTCATCGTGATCAGGTCAGAAGATGGTCGGGAGAGGTTCCGCCGCCCGCGCGGCGTAGAACTCGATGATACGGCGTTCCGCCGTGGCCCACGGAGTCAGCACCCGCGCCGCCGGCGGCAGCGCGTCCAGCAGGTCACGTCCATATCGCTTCGTCACCACCCGCACGTCATCGAGCACGATCACGCCACGGTCGGTGGCGGTGCGGATCAGGCGTCCAACACCCTGCTTGAGCCGTAACGTCGCGTGTGGCAGCATGTACTCCATGAACGGGTCACCACCGCGCGCCTCAATCGCATCGCACTGCGCCGCCACCATCGGCTCCGTCGGCACACGGAACGGCAGCTTGGTGATCACGAGACCGCGCAGCGCATGCCCTGGCACGTCCACGCCCTCCCAGAAGGTTGCCGTGCCGATGAGGATCGCGCGGCCCGACTCTCGGAAGCGCCGGAGCAGCGTGTCACGTCCATCCTCGCCATGCACCAGCAACGGCCACCCACTGGCGATCGCTGCCGGACGCAGCGCCGCCGCCAGTGCGCGCACGTCGCGATGACTGGTGGCCAGCACGAACAGGCCGCCATCACTGGCCTCGGCCACATCCAGCACATGCCCCACCACCGCCCGATGGTGCCCGGCCGGGTCGACGTTCGGCGCCGGCGTATCACTGGGCACCACCAGCAGCGCATTGCCCGTGTAGTCGAACGGCGACGGGAATTGCGCCGTCTCGACGTTGGCCTCGCCATCGTCCAGCCCGAGGCGGCCGAGCAGGAAGTTGAAATTCGCATCGGCCGTCAGCGTGGCACTGGTGACGACCGTGCTGCTCAATCGGCCGAAAAGATCCTCGCGCAGAATCGGTGCGAGATCCAGTGGGACGCTGTACAGCAACACCGTGGGCGTGCTGTTGCCGCGCACCGGGCCGCCATCAGCGCGCCCGCGCAGCTCGGCCCACCGCACGTAGCCCGGCGCGTGGTCCGGCGGATCGAGCGTCGCGCGCAACGCATCGAGCTGTGACGACGTGCGTGACCCCACGCCGCGCAACTCCTGCAGCAGCGACAGCAGCGCTTCGTCGCGTTCGTCTTCCGTCTCGAGGCGTTCGCGGATCAGGCGGAGGTTTTCGCCAATCGACTCCAGTGCCTCCATCAGGTTCTTCAGCGCCGCCTGCAGACCATCGCGCCACACCGCTTCCTTGTGCAGGTCGGGTGTGAGCCGCAGCGTCGCGAGATTGCTCGATTGCAGCCACTGCGCGATGCGATCGAAGAGCTGCGCCGCATCGCCGCGCGCATGCTCCAGCGATGGGCGCAGGCGCGCGCGCAACAGGTCGAGACTGGCCACGCTGAGCAGGTCACCACGCGCCATCAGTCGCGTCTCGAGCGTGGGCAGCAAACCCTTCGCCTCGCGCCCGCCGCGTCGCTCCAGCCGGTTGAGCAGCTTCGACACCGCGCGATTCGACACACTGCTGCCGAGGTGATTCGCCGCCGCGTCCTCGAGATGATGGCCCTCGTCCACGACCAGGTGCGAATACGCCGGCAGCACCGCGGCCTCGGCCCAGTTGTTCGACGCACGCCGCACGGCGATGTCGGCCAGCAGCAACGAGTGATTCACGACGACCACGTCGGCAGTGGCCGCATGACGGCGCGCCTTGAACACGAAACAGGCATCGAAGTGGCCGCACTTGAGGCGCGTGCAGAGATCACCTTCCGCCGCCACCTCATCCCACACGTCGGGACGCGGCGGTGTCGGCAGATCGCTCAGCGAGCCATCCCTGGTGGTGGTCGCCCATTCGCCGAGCATCGCCAGTTCCTCGCGCTGCGGCGCCTCGAAAAGCGACGCGCTGGCCGCCTGCGCCTGCGTCAGCCGCGACAGGCAGAGATAGTTGCGCCATCCCTTGAGCAACGCGAAGCGCACCGGCTGATCACTGAGCAGGTCGGCCAGCAGCGGCAGGTCCTTGCCGACGAGCTGCTCCTGCAGCGTGATGGTGTTGGTGCTGACGACGGTGCGTTCCTTGTTGGCGGCGGCCCAGCGCAACGCGGGCACGAGGTACGCCATCGACTTGCCGACGCCGGTGCCCGCCTCCAGCAGCGCCACGCCGCCATCCGCGTAGGTGCGCGCGATGGTCGCCGCCATGTCGCGCTGACCGGCGCGCGTCTCGTAGGCACCGAAGCCGCGCGCCAGAGGACCTTCCGGTCCGAAGTCGCGCTCGATGGCCGACGCCGGTACGGGCACCTTCTGCTGCACGCGTGGCACTTCTGTCACCACGTACAGGTCGGTGACGTCGTTGTCGATGATTCCGAAGCCGACGCCATCGTCGTGCAGGCGAGCGGCGATGCTCAGGTCGGCATCGCTCGGCTCGAGCCAGCCCAAGGGATGGTTGTGCACCAGCATCTCGCCACGCTGGGTCACGCCGGGCAGCGCCAGCACCTGCCCCGCTGTGCCGCGGGCCACGGCGCGCGCCGAGGTCAGCTTCCCCTCCGCATCGACGGTGCAGACGAAGCAGACTTCGCGCCCGCCCGCGAGCCGGATCGCCACGCGCATGGCCGTCGCGGCGGGCGTGCCGATGCGGAACTCCGGCGGGGTGTCGTCCGAGCGAACGACCTTCGGGCGGCGGGTCATCCCGATAATCTACCGAAGGTGGGCCGATCGTGCCGCTGTCGCGCGCCGACCATGGTGTCTGACTCTTTGATCGCGGTGGCCGACCCGCGTCGCGCCTCAGCCTCAGGTCTTGCGCGGCTTCTTCTGCGCCGCCGGAAACAGCACGTTGTTCAGGATCAGCCGGTACCCCGGTGACGACGGGTGCATCGACAGATCCGTCGGTGCGGCACCCACCTCGTGCTGCGGATCCTCAGGATCGTGTCCGCCGAGGAAGGTCCACGCGCCTTTGCCGTAGCTGCCGTGGATGTACTTCGCGAACGGCATGCCATCGGAGTACGCCAGCACACGCGTGCCGGGCTTCAGCGTCGACTTGGTGAAGCTCGTCGTCACGCCGTAGTAGTCCTGCATCACCGACCGATGGTCCTGCGTCAGCATCGTCGGCACGGGATCGAGCTTGGCCGAAAACGCGAAGAGGCTGAACGTACCCAGCGCACGACGCCGACCGGGCACGTTCACCTGATGCCCGTCGATGTCGCTCATGCTGTTGATCAGCGGACTTGGTTCGAGATGCGCATTCTGGACGGCGAACGCACGCGTCCAGTCCATTTTCTGGTCCGCGTCCGGATCCATCGGCGTGCCATCGGCGAAGCTGCTGCTGATGTCCACGTTCGCGCCCGCGATCGCCAGTTCGAGCGTCTCCGTGGCGCCGCACATAGCGAACAGAAAGCCGCCGTTGTCCACGTACTGCCGCATCTTCTCGGCCACCGCCTTCTTCAGACCGGGCACATTGCTGAAGCCAAGCTGTTTCGCCTGCGCAGCCGTGCGGTTCACCTGATTGATGAACCACGGACTGCCGCGATAGGAGATGTAGAACTTGTTGTACTGCCCCGTGAAATCCTCGTGGTGCAGATGCAGCCACTCGTACTTCGACAGGTCGCCAGCGGCCACCTCGGGGTCCCACACCTTCGTGTACGGAATGCCGGCGTAGTCCAGCGCGATGGTCACCGCGTCGTCCCACGGATTGGCATTCGGCGGCGAGTAGATGGCCACCTTCGGCGCGCGTTCCAGCGGCACGGCGTCGAAGTTGCCGCCGCTCATCTGATTGCGCACGGCCGACAACGCCGCGTCATCCAGCGGCGTCACCGACACACCGTCCAGCCCCGCCCGTCGGCGCGTGCCCGGCGTATCCAGCAGCAGGAACGCGCCACCACGATAGTTCAGCAGCCACTCCGCCTTCTCCGTGCGCTGCAGCGCCGCGTACGTGAGCCCATAGGCCTTGAGATGATTGCGCTGGTCGTCATCCATGGGCACCAGCAGGTGCTGCGCGAGCAGCGGCTGCGCGCTCAGCAACCCGATGCATGCAATACGTGTCCAGCGTGTGATCACGACGTCCCCGCCATGCGGCGTGCGGCATCCAGGTCCCGCCGCGCTTGCGGCGCGAGAGCGCTGGTCGGATAAGTGAGCAGCAGGTGCTCGAGGCGCGCGATGGCGGTGCTGCCATCGCGGGCGCGAAGTGCGGCACGCGCCCATTCGAGATCACCTTCCGGCGCCTCGGGGCTGGTGCTGTACTCGGTGACGATGCGCGTCCAGAGCGGCACGGCGCGCACGTCGTCGTTCCTGGCTGTCAGCAGACGTGCCGACATCGCGAGCACCAGCGGCGCCGCGTCACCCACATCGGCGACACTGCCAAGGAACTGCGTCACGGCGGCGGTCGTATCGCGACGCGCCAGCGCGGTGAACGCGGCACCGATTGCCGTGGAGCTGGTGAGCGATGTGCGGGAGAGCAAGGCACGCGGCATCAACAACAGCGTGTTCGATGCGTCCGCGTTGCGCAGCGCCGTGCGCGCCTGCTCGAAGTCGCCATCGTACACGGCCAGCAGCGCCGTCGCTTCGTCTTCGTCGAGCTTCGCCACGAGCGGTCGTGCGCGAGACGCGTCGCCCACGCGCAGCCACGCCCACATCAGCTCGCGCTCGAGCATCTGCAGCTGGATCGGCACCACCTTCGGCCGCACCGAATCGACCAGCGCCAGCGCTTCGGCGGCCTTGCCCATCGCGGCCATCGCGCGCAGTCGCACGGGCACGGCATCGCGCAGGCCGAGCGCGGACGTCATGAGTGTCTGCGCCGACGATGCGTACTGCAACGCCGTGGCTGCCTCACCGCTGGCCAACGCGGCGTCGGCAGCACGCAGCGCACTCTTCGGATCCCGCGTCTGCCTGTGAATCGCGGCCCATGCCTCGCGCGACGCCACCGGCATGCTCCGCGCATCCGCCTCTTCCGCGAACTCCTTCCACGCCACCACGGTCTCATTGTCCACGCGCACGCCGGCGAACGCCAGCCACGCCTGTCGTGGTTGCGCCCAGAGCAGCTCCAGCGACGCCAGCACCTTCCGCGCCGGCAGCCAGGCCGGTTCGGCGAGCAGGTTGGTACGCACCGAATCACGACCCGCACCACTCGCCAGTGCGAGGGCAAACACCGCCGCTTGATCGAGCTGGGGCGTCTGCGTCAGGGTCTCGCGCCAGCGCCGGCCTGCCTCGTTCCACATCCGTTGCGCCGACGCGACCTGCGCCAGCTCCGCACTGAAATCGCGCGGATCACGCACCATACGCGACGCCACGGTCAGCACCGAGTCGGCGGCAGCCGAGCGGCCGTTCTCCAGCAACAGCCGCGCGTATTCCTTGAACGGCGCTGCCTCGCCCGGCGCAGCGCGTACCCAGTCGCGGAATGCGGCGGTCAGCTCGTCGTCACGCTGCAACGCCGTCAGCGTGCGCAGCTGCACCGAGCGCACCACACCGTTGCGCGGGTCGGTGCGAATGGCGTCTCGCACCAGCGGCAGCAGCGAGTCCACCATGCCGAGCGTGGTGTAGACACGCTCCAGCCCCAGCAGGGCCGGTGCCATGGCGTTGCCGGCGAATGCGCGACGATACAGCACCACCGCCTCGCGCGGCTTGCTTTCTTCCATGTCCAGCGCGCGCAATACGAGTGAATCGGTGGTACTGGTTCCGATCTCCTGCGCACGCAGTGGCAGCGCCGCCAGCAGCAGGCTGGCAGCGAACATCACGTGACGACCAGCCTTCACTTCTTCGCTCCCGTCTTGTTGATGCGCTCGAAATACTGCAGCACGGCGCGCCGCTCATCCTCGCGCAGTCCGCGCAGCTCTTCCCACGACGGCGGCGTCACGCGCGACGCCGGTGCACCGCTTGTCGGCACCGACGGGGGCGTGAACGACGCCGTGCCGATGCCGGGCTTCGATTCACGCGGCCCCTGCTTGTCCTCGTCTTCGCGCCGCAGCGTACGGCCCGCATCGAGCAGCCGTTGCAGGAACTGCACGCGACGGGCCGCCGTCTCCGGATCACTGGCAGCACGCTCCATCGCATCGGCGAGCCGCTTCGCTTCCTTCGCCAATGCGTCAGCGCGACCACTCGCATCGCCACCACCCACATCGTCGAGCCGCTGCGCAATCTGCCGCTGACGACGCGCGATCTGCTGCGCCATCTGCTGCGCCTGCGAACCGTTCTCGCCACCCGGCATCATCGACATGCCCTGTGCCTGTCCGTTCACCTGCTGCTGCTGTCGCGCGAGCTGCTGCATCTCCTCCATCATTTCCGGCAGACCCGATGCCGACTTCGCGCGGTTCGCACGCTCGCGATCACGCACGAGGCTCGACGCGGCGCGCTCCATCGCCTCGGCCGCATCACGCATCGCTGACGCCGACTGCTCGCCGCTCTGCCCCGGCTGGCCCTGCTGCTTCTGCATCTGCTGCGTCGCTTCCTGCGCACGCTGCAGCGCTTCCTGCATCGCGCGCTGCGAACCCTGGCTCACATGCTGCGAGCGCTTGGCCGCCTCCTGCAAGCGCTGCGCAGCCTGCTGCACGCCGTTCTGCACCGTCGCCTGCTCCGCGGCCATCTGCTGCTGTTGCGCATTCTGGCTTTGATGCTGGCCCTGCTGGCCCTCGCCCTGCTGCCCCTTTTGCCCCTGCTGTTGCTGGCCCTGCTGCCCCTGCTGGCCGGGCTGCTTCTCGCCCTGCGGCTGCTCGCCCTGCTGGCCGGGCTGCTTCTGCTGCTGCTGTTGCTGCGCCTGCTGCTGCGCGGCCTGCGCCATCTGCCGTTCCTGCTGGCTCAGCTGCATCATTTCCTGAATCGATTGATCGAGCTCAGACGTCGTCTCCTTCTTCCAGTCGCTCACCTGCTCCTGCCGCGCCTGCGACAGCTGATCGGCAGCCTGCTGCGTCTGCTGAGCCGCTTTCTGCGCGGCCTGCCGTGCATTCTGCGGATCGCGCGCGGCCTCCTGCATCTGGCGTTGCGCCGCCTCACTGTTTTGTCGCGCCTGCTCGGTGCGCTGCGCGCCACGCTGCGCATCGTTGTCGCGGAGTCGCTTCGTCAGGTCGTTGATGTCGCGAGCAAGCCGCTCGTTCTCGCGTGCGAGACGATCCGCCTGATTCTGTCGCTGCGCCTGCGTCGCGGTACCCAACGAGTCGGCGAATTGTCGCTGCGCCTTGGCGAGATCCTGCGCCTCGTCACGCAACGTCTCCATGCTTCCTTCCATCGCAGCGCGCTTGAGCATCTCTGCATTGCGCTCGAGCTGCTCGCGCAGCGCCTGCTGCTGCTTGGCCAGATCGTCGAGTGACTGGCGTGTGGCCTGCTGATCCAGCCGCTGCGCCGACTGCTCGAGCTGCTGCAGCCGCTGCATCATCTGCGGGTTCATGGCGTCCTGCATCATCTTCTGCGCGTCGGCGAGCCGGCCGGCCAGCGCGGAATCCAGCGCCCCCGCACCCTTGAGCTGATCCGACAGCTGCTTCGCCTGCTGCTGCAGCTGCTGCGCCTGTTGCTGCAACGCACGCTGCTGCTGCGCCATCTGCGAGGCCTTCTCGCGGGCATCGAACGACATCGGCTGCCCGTTCTCGCCGCCCGCCTTCGCATTGCGTGCTGCGTCGGCGGTCTGCTGCGCGAGGGCCTGCTGCTGCCTGGCTAACGTTGCGGCACCAGCGGCGACGCTGTCGGCCGTGGCACGTGCCTGTTCGCGGCGTTCCGTCAGCCCGGCGCGACGCAGCACCAACGTGCGACTCCGTCCCTGCTGTCGCCACGGCGATGCATCGGTGGCGGTCACGTCCACGCGCAACGCACCGTCGTCACCCTTGAGACCAAGCGCATCGAGATCGAGCGGCACCGTGCCCTCGAACGACGCGGCGCGCGTCCCGAGAATTTCGCGCCGCGCCACGACGGCGTCACCCGAGCGCACCGTCAGCATCACGCTGCCAAGCGCGTGGTCGTCGGTGGCGATCACGCTGATGGACGCGGTGGCACCGGCCAGCAGCAACGTGTCGCTGGTGCTGGCGATCTGCACCTGCGGCGCCGAGTCGGCGCGGATGTCGAGCGCGAATGCCGGTGGCAATTCCTGCAACGGCGTCGACGCCTCGGCCTTCCACTCCCATCGTGCACTCTTTTCCGCCACCAATTCGCCCTGCACGGCATCGTCGCGCACGGCCAGCTCGATGCGCCCACCCTCGTCGCTGATGAGCACAGCAGAAGTCAGCGACACTGACGAGCGCCCGCGCAACGAGAGTACGGTGCCGCGCGGCAGCACCAGCACACCCGCCAGCGCCACGTCTTCGTCCACTCGACTGAGATACGCCGGATACGCGGCGCGCGCCACGACATCGCCGAGGTACGGCTTGTCGGTCACGCGGATGCGATGCGGTGCCGATGTCGCACGACCATCGCTGATCGTGAGCACCACGTCGGCGTCGAGCACCGGCAAGGTGCGCTCGCCTGCCTCGTTCTTCAGCGCAATGGTCTCGGTGATCACCTTGCCGTCGGTCTTCTGCATCGACAGCGTGAGCGCAGTGCGCCCGCTGCCCTGCACACGTACCACCGGTGCCGCGCCGCGCAATGCCACCACCGGCGCATCGAGCACCAGTGCAGGCAACAACGTGCCGCGCCACGCGCCGATCGGATTTGCCAGCGCCTCGGCACCGTCCGACCAGATCACGCCCGCGCCGACCAGTGCGACCAGTGCACCACCAACCCACAGCAGCGCGCGCTGGCGCAGTGCCCGCAGTGACGCGTTCGTGCGCGGTGCACGCGGCAGCGACGTACCGGCCAGTGCGCGTGTGGCATGCGCCGCCGCGTGAGCACCGAGCGGTCCGCTGTCCGCCACTTCCGACGCCACGCGGATTGCGCCGCGGCGCAGCTTCTGCTCATCCTCGATCGCTTCGGCCACGGCGTCGGGTGTGGTGGTGCGCCCTTCCGCATCACGACGACGATTCCACATCCACGCCGCCGCACCGACTGCAGCGGCCCAGAACACGAAGGGCGTGATGCGCGGCAGTGCCAGCCAGCGTCCGCCGCCAAGCACGATCACGCCAAGTGCAGCGGTGCCAATCACCGGCAGCGCCGTCGTCGCGAGGCGGGTGTCACGGGCGAGCCTGAGCAGCGCACTGCGTTCGTCTCGTACGATCGCCTGCAGCTGACCGAGGGCGCCTTGCGGCAGCGTGGGTGACGTCATGGCTGCAACCGGCTGGTGACGGCGTACGTGACGAGGTTCACTCCCATGCGGAGCGCCTGTTCATGCAACTCCGGTGGATCGGTGGCATACGTGCCGGCATCTTCCCATCCGTTGCCGAGGTCGGACTGGAACGTGTAATACAACGCGAGGCGATCACCGATGAAAATCCCCATGCCACGCGCTGGCTTCGCATCGTGTTCGTGAATCTTCGGCACACCGCGTGGAAACGGATACACGAGTCGATAGATCGGATGCGTCAGCGGCACATCGACGAGCGGACGATCCGGAAAGAGCTGCCTGATGACGATCCGGAAGCTGCTGTCGAGCCCATAGTTGTCATCGACATGCAGGAAGCCACCGCGGAGCAGGTACGCGCGCACGCGACTGATCTCGTCCGGCTCCATCGTGATCGTGCCATGCCCCGTCGCGTGCAGAAACTGATAGTCGAAGAGCTGCGGATCGCGGAACGTGACCGTGTGTTCTTCCTTGTCCACCGGCAACGACGTGCGTTCGCTCACGGCCTTGATCAGGTTCTTGAGGCTCGACGGATTGGCATACCAATCACCACCACCGTTGTAGTGCACGCGAGCGATCATCACGCGTGCCGTCTCTGCGGCGGGTGCCGCCTGCACGCGGGGCGCGGTGACACCGGCCGCGGCGGCCAGCGCCACGACCGTCGCGGCAGAGATCCAGCGTCGCAGCTGCGTCATGCGCCCTGCGCCAGTCGGTACGCTTCGTTTCTCGCCACTCCGAACTCCTCCTGCAGGTGACGGACCGTGTCGCGGACCGACGAACCCTCGGCGCGCAGCGCTTCAGCGCGCCGGGCAGCCGCTTCATGATCGGGCTCCACGACGGGCGCCCCCTCCAGCAACACCACCACTTCACCCCGCGGCGCCGTTGCCCCGTAGTACGCAGCGAGTTCCGCCACCGTTCCGCGTCGGAACTCCTCGTGCAGCTTGGTCAGCTCACGGGCCACCACTGCCCGTCGATCGCCACCGCCGGCTGCGGCTAAGGCGTCCAGCAGATCGGCGGTCCGCGGCGGCGCCTCGTACATGATCACGGTATACGGACTCGCGAGGGCTGCCTTGGCGGCCGTGGCGCGCTCACCCGCCGCCCGCGGCAGGAAGCCGACGAACGTGAAGGCGGCGGCCGGCAGCCCGCTCGCGACGAGCGCGGTGAGGATCGCTGAGGCGCCCGGAATCGGCGTCACCGTGATGCCGGCGGCGATCGCTGCGTCCACCAGTCGTGCACCCGGATCAGACACCAGCGGTGTGCCCGCGTCGCTGATCAGCGCGATGTCGTCACCGGCCAGCAACCGCTCCACCAGCCGCGGCGCCTGCTCCGCTTCGTTGTGTGCGTGGTAGCTGCGCACCGTCGTGCTGACACCGGCCCAAGCCAGCAGCGGTGCGCTGTGGCGCGTGTCCTCGGCGACGATCAGCGCCACCGCGCGCAGCGTCTCGATGGCGCGTGGTGTGAAGTCGGCCCGGTTACCGATGGGCGTTGCGACGACGAAGAGCGTGCCAGCCATGGGATCCGGATGATGCGCGAACCAATGTCGAATCGACACCAGTGTCAGACACGACGACGGGGTGCACGAGTCCGTGCACCCCGTCAGAGCCTCGCGCCGTCAGCGCGAGAACTGCCTCAGACGTGCTTTTCGAAGTACGTCTGCAGCTGCGCCTTCGGCATCGCGCCGACCACCTGATCCACCACCTTGCCATCCTTCACGAAGAGCAGCGTCGGAATCGAGCGCACGTTGAAGCTCGCGGCCGTCTTCTGGTTGGCATCCACATCGAGCTTGGTGATCTTCACCTTGCCCGCGTACTCGGTGGCCAGCTGGTCGAGGATCGGCGCCACCATGCGGCACGGGCCGCACCAGGTCGCCCAGAAATCCACCACGGCCAGTCCCTTGTGGTCAAGCACTTCGTTCTGAAAATCGCCGTCGGTGACGGCCATCACGTTCGCCATGTCTCTCACCTGTCGTGGGCAGCCGTTCGGAGCCGCCCCGCTAGAGTTCTTTCCATCATGACAGATACCGCACCCCGCGGCACCCGCATCGCCCATATCGGTCTCGCCGTCACCGCACTCGACCAGATTCTGCCCTTCTACCGCGACATCCTCGGCCTGCCCGAAGTGCCACTCGATGACGCCGATGGCGCGCGCATCGCCGGCCTTGCCGCCGGGGACTCACTGGTCGAGCTGCTCGAAGCTCAGTCCCCCGAGTCACCGATCGGCAAGTTCGTCGCCAAGCGTGGCCCCGGGATCCATCACATCTGCTTCGCCGTTGACGATCTCGACGGAACGCTCGCCCGATGCAAGGCGTCAGGTGTGCGTGTCATCGATGAAATTCCCCGCCTCGGTGCCGAAGGAAAGCGCATCGCCTTCCTTCACCCCGCGAGTACCGCCGGCGTCCTGATCGAACTATCAGAATACTAGCGCTTTTGTTCCGCCGGCTGACTGGAGCAGAATCCGCGCATCGGAGCGAGATCGGTGTTCTCGATGAACCAGCGCTGGTTCGGGCCCTGCGTGGCCACCATCGACGTCTGGGCGGTCAGCTGGCCGCGGCGCAGTTCCAGCTTGAGATTCCGCTTGGCCGCTTCACCGGGCAGGTCGCTGAGGATGCGGAAGCTGTCGTGGTTCAGGTTGCACTGCATGACGAGGATGCGCTTCTCGAGCTCACTCCGGTCCTTGATCAGTTCCCGGGCCGGCCCTTTCGAACTGCCCCAGATGATCGACGTGGCCTGCACATCTTCCGACCGGATGGACGCCAGAAACTGCTCGGCCGCCTGACGGGGCCCCACCGCACCCACCACGCCGACTGCCGGCGTCGCTCCACCGCCTGACCGGCAGGCACCCAGCACCACCAGCATCGCCGCCACTACGGTCCGTCGCATCACGTTTCCACTCCATGAGTCCGATTGAACATGTCGAGCGAAGGTAATCCGGGGCCCGCGCAGTCACCACGCACGGCGCGCCACCAGCGTCTGTACGTAAACATCGACCATGTCGCCACCCTGCGACAGGCGCGACGCGGCACGATGCCCGACCCGGTCGAGGCGGCCCGCTGGTGCGAAGACGCCAGCGCCGACGGTATCACCGTCCATCTCCGGGAAGATCGCCGCCACATCCAGGACGCCGATGTGGAGACACTCTCCCGCACAGTCCGTTCCTGCCTGAACTTCGAGATGGCCTGCACCGACGAGATGCTGGCCATCGCCCTCCGGCTCCGACCGCACCAGGTCACGATCGTCCCGGAGCGCCGCGAAGAGATCACCACCGAAGGCGGGCTCGACGTGCGTCGCGACCCGGCTGCGCTCCGACGGACACTCGAGGCGTTGAACGCGGCAGGGATCCGCACCGCCCTCTTCATCGATCCTGACCTCGACATCGTGCGGGCGTCGCGCGATCTCGGTGCGGCCGCGATCGAGCTGCACACGGGCCAGTTCGCCCACCACCCGGGCGACCCCGGACCGATCGCGGCGCTGGCGCGGGCGGCCGACGAGGGGCTGCGCATCGGCCTCGGCGTCCACGCAGGCCATGGCCTGTCGGTGGCAAACGTCGCCGCCGTGGCAGCACTCGAACCGATCGAGGAGCTCAACATCGGCCACGCACTGATCGGCCGCAGCATCCTGATCGGCATCGCCGGCGCGATTCACGAGCTGCGGGCGGTGATGAATGCCGCACGACGCACACACACCGTCAACTAGCGAGCTCGACCTGAAAGCGTTGGAGGGGCGCGCCCGCGTCATGTAGCTTGGAGTGCACGCAGATCGTCCCGGTTGGATGCCGTCCCACTCTGCCGCCCCCATGTCTGTCGGCCTGCTCGATTTTTTCGTGCTCGAAGCCAGCGACTATGTCGATCGTCTCCAGCGTCTGGTGGCGACCGACGAGCCGCAGGGTCCCGACTCTGCCACCCTGCTGAAACTGGCGCGTGGCCTCCGCGGCAGCGCGGTGATGGCTCGCCTGAATACGTTCGGCGATGCCGCCTCGGGGCTCGAGCGTGGTGCGTTGCTGCTGCACGAGGGACGCATCGCCTGGACCCCGGCGCTCGCCACCGCGGTGTCGGACTCCATCCTCGAGCTCCGGGCGCTGATCCCGATGGCCCGCCTCTGGGGCGATAGCCACGATGAGCGGGCGCGGTCGGCTGGTGGTCGCCTGAGTGCCGTACTGGATGCCGTGCAGCGGCATGGCGAACTGATGCAGAGCGGTGCCCTCCCGACGCCGGCCACGGTGCCGGTGGCCGAAGCGCCCAATCGGGCCGTTTCGGCGTTCTTCAACTCGTTCGATCACGGCGCCGTGGCGCCCGCAGTCCCCTCACCCATGAGTTCGCCAGTCCCACCGACGCCGGTGGCGATGCGCTCAGCTGAGTCCGCGACGGCCCCGACCCCGTTCCGTGGGGTCGCCGTCATGTCCGACACGCAGATGCCAATCGTCCCGATCGCGTCCCTTGCCCCTGACAACGGCCAGGCTGCCGTCGTGTTCCGCGCACCGAATCCTGCCATCACGTTCGGGCAACGGTTCATTTCCGATGTCTCGCCGCTGGTCGGCTCGCTGCGGGCACGCCTCGCGCCGCTCCGGCAGGGTGCCATCCAGGAGGCCAGCGTCGACATGGTGGCGGCTTTCCGACCGGTGCTGCTGTCGCTGCGGGATACCGCCGCGAGTTACGAACATGACGATGTGCGCGGGTTCTGCGACGCGGTGCTGCAGGCTCGAGCCCCCCTCCCCGCGGCGGCGGCGGGTGCCCTCGACAGTGCCCTCACCGTGATTCTCCAGCAGGATCTGGCGCCGCACCTGCGCGCTCAGCGGCTGGCCGAATTGCGACGCGTGGCGCTGGCGGCCACGCCACTCAGCAGCGGCGCACACTCCGAACCGGTGTCGCGCCCGAACGTGATCTTCACACCGCGCAACCGTACGCCGGTGAGTGCCACACTCGTCGGTGAGCCGACACCGCTCCCGGTTCCCAGCGTCGCACGGCCCACGCCGGCTGCACCCAGCGGCCGCGAGCTGAACTCACTGCTCAGCCAGAGCCTCGAGAGCGTCGGCGAGCTGATGAAGACCCCGCTCAACCTGATCGCGATTCCGGCCACACCGACGCCTCCGGTCAACACGGCGCCCGACGGTGAGCCGGACGTGGTGCCGATCGACGTGCTCCTGTACCACGGTCCGCGGGCACTGTCCCGCGCCCGGCATATCGTCGGCCAGTTGCGCGCCACGGGTGAGTCGCATGATCCGGCGTTGATCCGCGAGCTCTTCGATCTCGTCGAACTCGCCGGGAGCGCCAGTTGATCGTCTGCGCGCCATGAACGGTGGGCGCTGGAAGGCAGCCGTGGGAGCGATCCTCACACTGCTGCTGCTCGGCTGGACATTGCGTGACGTGGAACCCGCCACCCTCTGGCAGCAGCTGCGTGGCGCCGATCTCGGGCTGCTGCTGCTCTCGGCGGCCGTCGCCACGTCGATCTTTCCGCTGCGTGCCGCGCGCTGGGTCGTGCTGCTCGAGCCGATCGCGCCACGGGTGCGCTTCATGGATGCGTGGCGTGCCGTCGCCATCGGCATGATGGTGAACAACGTGCTGCCGGCGCGCGCCGGCGAGGTGGCACGGGCGTACGCCATGTCACGCGAAACGCGCGACGTGCCCTTCACCAGCGCGTTCGCGTCGATTGCGCTCGACCGCGTGTTCGACGCGATCGTCATCTTCGCCCTCATGTTCGGGGCGATGGTGGCACCGGGCTTTCCGGCCGGCGCGATGATCGCCGGTCGGCCGGCGACGGCACTCGTCGGCACGTGGGGCGTGGCCGCACTGGTGCTGGTGATGGGCGGCGCCGTGTTGGTTGCATTTCGACCCGATATCGCTCGCACCATCACGACGCGGGTCGTGCGCGCGATCATGCCGCGCTGGGAGCCGCGCGTCGCGACACTGGTCGATCATGCCACCGATGGCCTGGCAGTGCTGCGCAGTCCCTCGCGCTTCGCCCGCGTCGTGTTCTGGACCATCCTGCACTGGCTCGTCAATGCGCTGGCGTTCTGGATCGCGTTCCGCGCCGTTGGGATCACGGCACCGTTCAGCGGCGCGCTGTTCCTGCAGGGCCTGATCGCGATCGGCGTTGCCATTCCATCATCGCCCGGCTTCTTCGGCCCATTCGAGGCGTTCGCCAAGACGGGGCTGCAGATCTATTCCGTGCCGGTGACGCAAGCGGTGACGTGGGCGGTGGGATTCCATCTGCTCACGTTCATTCCCATCACCGCGATGGGAGCATTCTACTTTTCGCGACTTGGCCTCTCGCTCCGCGAACTGCGCAGCACCACCGCGCAGCAGCAGCCAGCGGCGTGAGCGGAGCGCCGTGATGCACGTCAGGCTGCCGGCCTTCGCCAAGATCAATCTCGACCTGCGCATTCTGGCGAGAGAAGACTCCGGCTATCACCAGATCGAAACGATTTTTCAGCGCATCGCGCTCGCCGACGACGTGGACGTGCGCATCGCCGACGGTCATGGCATTTCCCTGACGTGTGCGCCTGCGGTCGATGTGCCCCAGGACCGGAACCTCGCGTGGCGTGCAGCGGCGGCCTATCGCGAAGCGGCGCAGTGGCCTGACGCAACGCAGGCCATCCAGATCACCATCGACAAGCGCATCCCGACCGGCGGTGGCCTCGGTGGCGGCAGTGCCGACGCCGGCGCCGTGCTGCGTGCGCTCGACGCGCTGAATCCGACTCCGCTGCCGCAACGCGCACTGCTCAGCGTCGCTGCGACGCTCGGCGCCGACGTGCCTTTTCTCACGAGCGAGCATGCCTGCGCGCTGGCGTGGGGGCGCGGCGAACGGTTGCTGGCCCTCGCCCCCCTGCCCGCTCGTTCCGTGCACCTCGCGCTGTTCCGTGACGGCGTGAATACCGCCGAGGCGTATGGTGCGCTTGCGGCCGCGCGCGCCGATGGACGTGTGGCATCGCATGGCGCGACGCTGCACACCGCCGCACTGCTCGGTGACTGGGACGCGCTCACCGCGATGTCCGCCAACGACTTCGAGGGTCCGGTGTTCGCCTCGCGGCACGACGTGGCGCGCGTTCATGCGCAATGGAGTGCGGCTGCACCGCAGGCGCTGGTGCGCATGTCCGGATCGGGGGCCACCGTGTTCGCGATCGGCCGGGCCAGCGATGCGGCGGCGCTGGATGACGCCGCCGAAGTGCCTCCGGAGCGCGGCAGACGGATCGTGCAGTCATCGACGCTCGAGGCCGTACCGCCCGCGGCAATCCTGTCGCCGACTTCCCATTCCCGTTAGCGTTCGCGGCGATCCCCGATCGTCTAATGGCAGGACAGCGGCCTTTGGAGCCGTGAATCGTGGTTCGAATCCACGTCGGGGAATCCTCGTTTCCGCATTCATCGCAGCGTGATGTCCGAACGCGCCCCGCGCCGCACGACCGACATGCCGGCGCTGCAGGCCCCACGGCGCAGCATCAACCTCGCGTTGCTGGCGCAGCGGCACGCCACCGCGCTGCGCGTGGCGTATCTCGTGTGCATCGGCATCGCGACGCTGCTGCACCCCGGATTCGACCCGTCGATTCCGCACATGCTGGAACGGCTGCGACGCGCGTACCTCCCCGACCTGCACTTCAAGGACGTCGTGGATGCCGTGCGAAACCTTGCCCTCTTCTTCGGGTGGGGCGCCACGTATGCCCTCACCTCACGCGCGCCCACCACGCGCCGTGACGTGGTCACCGCCACCCTGCTTGGCATGCTGGCCAGCCTCACAGTCGAATCCGTGCAGTTGTTTGCCGAAAACCGGCAGGCCAGCCTCGTGGATGTCTGGACCAATACCGTCGGGGCGCTTGGCGGCGCGCTGGCGCTGGCCGCGGTGGAGCACCGCGCCATCGGCTCCATGCGCCGGGGCACACTGATCGGGGTGCCCGGCTGGCTGCCGGCCGGCGCGCTGCTGCTGACGGCGATGGGGCTGACCTTCGCGCCATCCACACGACCGACGTCGATCGTCGGCTGGTACCCCTCGCCGTTCGGGCGAATCCGGGCCGCGCTCGACACTGTTCAGGCACAGGTGCCATGGCCGGCGCTGGCGGTCGACGCGCTGGCCTGGATCGCGGTCGGGCTCGCCGTGGCGATGACGATCAGTGACCGGACCGGCCGCGTGCGGACCCGGCAGCTGCTGGCGTGGCTCGTTCTGGCGCCCGGGGCGTTGCTGGTCACGCATCTCGGCCGACTCGCGGTGGGATTGCAGCGAGAGGCCAGCGCACCGGCGGTTCAGGGCGGTGCGCTGGCGCTCGGCATGCTGGCGGGGCTGCTGCTGGTCCCCGTCTGGCGGCGACGGGTGACGGCGCGGTCCACCCGGGCGGCACACTTGGGCGTGCTGGCCGCTCTGGTCGGCGCCGTCATGGCGCTCACGCCGGCCTGGTGGGTGCTCGTGGGAGCGGGGGCGCCACGCTTCCGGTGGCAGCAGCTGGTCCCGATGCTCTCGCTCTTTTCGCGGCAGGACATGTCCAGCGTTTTTCTGGTGCTGCAACGGGCGGGGCTTGGCGCCGCCATCGGTGCATGTCTGGCAGCGCGCAAGCGGGTCGGCGCCCCCGTGCCGGGGCTCTGGTCGGCCGTCGCCTACGCAGCGGTGCTGGAGGGGGCGCAGTTCCTCGTGCCCGGTCGCTATCCCGACATCACCGACGTGCTGATCACCGGCGCGGCGGCGGCTCTGGTGCTGGCGCTGGTCGAGCGAGCGGATCGCGGACCCGCCGAGTCGGAAGCAGCCCCGGACATGGCCTTGAACGCATGCCCTCGCACGGGTAGGTTTTGAGGCTCTGCCATATGGACACACTGCCGCTGGCGCCAGGCGCCAAGATCATTTCGGGAACCGCCAATCCCGCACTCGCCGACGAGGTCGCGCGCCATCTGGGCGTCGAACTCGCACGGACGACGGCGACGCGTTTCAGCGACGGTGAAATCTTCGTCCGGATCGATGAGAACATCCGCGGGTCGGATCTCTTCATCATCCAGTCGACGAATCCGCCGGCGGACAACATCCTCGAGATGCTGCTGCTCATCGACGCGGCGCGCCGCGCGAGTGCCACGCGCATTACCTGTGTGCTGCCCTACTTCGGCTACGCGCGCCAGGATCGCAAGGACCAGCCGCGCGTCGCCATCGCCGCGAAGCTGATGGCGAACATGATTCAGGCGGCGGGCGCCGATCGCGTGCTCGGCCTGGATTTCCATCAGCATCAGCTGCAGGGCTTCTTCGATGTGCCGGTCGATCATCTGTATGCGGCGCCCGTGCTCACGGCGCACTATCGGAAGAAGGACCTGAAGGACCTGGTGGTGGTGGCGCCGGACGTCGGTGCTGCCAAGATGGCCCGCGGATTTGCCAAGCGGCTCGACGCATCGCTCGCGATCGTCGACAAGCGGCGTCCCAAGGCCAACGTGGCCGAAGTGCTGAATGTGGTGGGTGATGTGGAGGGGCGTGATTGCCTCATCGCCGACGACATGATCGACACGGCCGGCACGATGACGGAAGCCGCCCGCGCGCTCAAGGCGCTCGGTGCAGCGGACATCTACGTGTGCGCGACCCACGCATTGTTGAGCGGACCTGCCAAGCAGCGGTTCGACGATGCGCCGATCAAGGAAGTGACGGTGACCGACTCGGTCGCCATTCCCGAGTCCCGTCGTCCGCATCAGCTGAACGTGCTGTCGGTCGGCGAGTTGCTGTCGAAGGCCATTCGATTCACCCACAGCGAGCAGTCGGTCAGCTCGTTGTTTGACTGACGCTCTGCGCGTCTCCAGGAGCTCTGCACATGTCCACTGCCACGCTGTCCGCCACGCTTCGCTCCGAATCCGGCAAGGGTGCCGCCCGCGCCCTGCGCCGCGCCGGCTCCGTGCCCGCCGTCATCTACGGCCACAAGCGCGAGCCGATGTCCCTGTCCGTGCCGACGCGTGAACTCGAGCGACTCCTCGAGCGCGTCTCGGCCGAGACGACCGTGGTCGAACTGAGCATCGACGGCAAGGTGTCGCGCACGCTGATCCGCGAGATCCAGAAGCACCCGTTCAAGAAGCAGCTCGTGCACATCGACTTCCAGGAGCTCGTCGCCGGTGAACAGATCACCGTCAACGTGCCGCTCGTCATCGTTGGTGTCTCGATCGGCGTGCGCTCGTTTGCCGGCGTCCTCGACCAGACGATGCGTGAACTCGAAGTCACCGTCGATCCGTCGTCGATCCCGAACCACATCGACGTCGACGTCTCGGCGCTCAACATCGGCGACTCGATCCACGTGCGCGACCTGACGCTGCCGGCTGGCGTGACGGTGCTCGCCGACGTCGATGCCTCGGTGGTCGTCGTCGCGGCGCCGAAGGTCAACGCGACCGACGCCGCCTCCGATGCCGCTGCGGCTGCGGCTGCGGCCGAGCCCGAAGTGCTGCGCGCCAAGAAGCTCGCGGACGACGCGAAGTAAGGTCAATGGCGACAGGCGGGGCGCGGTGCGAGCAGTCGCGCCGCGCCCCGCGCTCGTTTTCCCGACATGAAAGTTTTTCTCGGTCTCGGCAACCCAGGCAAGGAATATGAGCGCACCCGGCATAACATCGGCTGGTGGGTGCTGGATCATCTCGCGCGCCGCTGGGGCACCGACGGCTGGAAGAAGGATGGCAAGGCGATGGTCGCGACCGCCCGCGTCGGCACCGACATGGTCAAGCTGGTCAAGCCGCAGACGTACATGAATCTCAGCGGCGAAGTGCTGAAGCCGTTCCTGAACCGCCCCGGGTGGGATCCGGCGCAGGACCTGCTCGTGATCGTGGATGAAGTGGCCCTGCCCTTCGCCTCGATGCGCACACGACCCAGCGGATCGGCCGGTGGCCACAATGGGCTCAAGTCGGTACAGGCGCATGTGGGCAACACCGGCTATCCCCGCCTCCGCGTCGGCGTCGCCCCGTGCCATCCGCGCGCGAGCGTCGGCAACCTCTCCGACTTCGTGCTCGGCCAGTTCGGACGGGAGGAGAAGGAATTCATGGAGGCGGCCCTGCCCCGCATGGCCGACGCCTGCGAATGCTGGGTCCGTGAGGGAATCACGGCCATGATGAATAAGTTCAATCCACCGCCGCCTTCGGCGACGTGACCGCTCCTTCCATTTACGGAATTCTCTTGTGCTGAAGCTCGGCATCGTCGGCCTCCCGAACGTCGGCAAGTCCACCCTGTTCAATGCACTCACCGCCGCCAAGGCGGAAGCCGCGAACTACCCGTTCTGCACCGTCGAACCGAACGTCGGCATGGTGGAAGTGCCCGACAAGCGGCTCGATGCGCTGGCCGTCGTGGTGCAGCCGAAGCGCACGGTACCGGCTGTCGTGCAGTTCGTCGACATCGCCGGACTGGTGAAGGGCGCGGCGCAGGGCGAAGGCCTCGGCAACAAGTTTCTCGCGAACATTCGCGAGACCGACGCCGTCCTGCACGTCATCCGCTGCTTCGAGGACGATGACATCACGCACGTGATGGGCGGCGTCGACCCGGTGCGCGATCGCGACGTGATCGACTTCGAACTCTGCTTCGCCGACATCAGCAGCGTGGAGAAGCGTCTCGACAAACAGCAGCGCATCGCCAAGAGCGGCGACAAGGATGCCGTGGCGGAATTGCCGGCGCTGACCAAAGCGCTTGCATCGCTGCAGAACGGCGTGCCGATCCGGCGCGCGGGGCTCTCGAAGGAAGAACTGGTGTTGCTCGAGCCGCTGATGCTGCTCACGGTGAAGCCGGTGCTCTATGCCGCCAACGTCACCGACGACGAACTGGCGACGGGGCATGGCAAACATGTGGACGCGCTGCGCGCCGCCGTCGCCGAGAGTGGCGAGGTGGCCGACGTCGTGCCGTTCTCCGCCCGCATCGAAGCCGAACTGGCAGAACTCGCCGCGGAAGAGAAGCAGGAGTTCCTCTCCTCGCTCGGCCTGGAGAGCGCAGGACTCGATCGACTCATTCACGCCGGCTATCACCTCCTCGGCCTCCACACGTATTTCACGGCCGGCGAGCAGGAAGTGCGCGCGTGGACGATCCAGATCGGTGATACCGCGCCGAAGGCTGCCGCAGTGATTCACACCGACTTCGAAAAAGGATTCATTCGCGCCGAAACAGCCGGCTTCGAGGACTTCGTACGACTGAAGGGATGGAAGGGTGCCAAGGAAGCCGGCGCCGTGCGCTCCGAAGGCAAGGAGTACGTCGTGCATGACGGCGACGTGCTGCTGTTCCGCTTCAACGTCTGATCGCGCACGTTCACCCACACCCGGTCGACCCGTGATGTCTCTGTTCGCGCTGCTGCAGGACGCCGTTGCGTCCAGCCCTGCCCCGCTGCCGTTCTTCCGCACGCAGCTGTTTTACAAGGCGCTGCACATCTTCGGCCTGTTCCTGGCGACGACGTCGATCGGCGGCATCGCGATCCACGCGGCGAACGGCGGGACCAAGGCCACCAGCCGCACGCGTGCGCTGACGGCAGCGGCGTTCGGCGTTGGGATGCTCTTGTCCCTCGCTGGCGGTTTCGGTCAGGCCGCACGTCTCGGTCTCACCAACACGGCGATCTTCCCCGGCTGGCTCTGGGCCAAGATCGCGATCTGGGTGCTGGTGGCCGTGCTGTCGATCCTGCCGTATCGCATTCCGTCGCTGGCGAAGCCGATCTATCTCTTCGTGCCGGTGATCACCGGACTCGCGGCGTATCTCGCGATCTTTCACGGGATCTAGCAGGTTTCCCGCGCGAACGCTGTTCACGCGGGGAGCGCGGGGGTGTTCTGGCGCTGACGAGCGGCGGGGACACCACGGCTGACGGAATCTTGTGCTGGAACAGCGTGCGCTGTTGTCGATCCACCACAAGTCGACGGAAGGAAACGCCGTGATCTCGGTTCCGCGCACCGAGCGCCACCGCGTCCCCCGCGTGAGAAGAGTCAAGCGCTGCGCACCACAGCCGAACGCCTATCACCGTCTCACACGACACACATGCGCCGATACCCGTTGCCTCTCTCGCTGCTCGCGCTGACAACCGCTGCCGTGCAAGCACAGCCGATCGTGATTCCGTCGGCCAATCCCGCCGTCCGCACGGCGCTCGCCTCGATCCGTGCGGAAAACGCCTGGACGCTCGAGCAGCAGGCCTCGATCTGCGAAATCGCCGCGCCGCCGTTCAAGGAGGCGATGCGTGCCGCCGAGTTCAAGCGTCGGCTCGAATCGCACGGGATCATGAACGTGCGGATCGATGCGACCGGCAACGTGATCGGTGAGCGTCCAGGCGTGGCTGCGGGACCGAGCGTCGTGCTCTCCGCGCATCTCGACACGGTCTTCCCCGAAGGCACGAGCGTGAAGGTCACGCGCGACAGCACGGCAGCGGGCGGTTCGCGGATGACCGCACCGGGCATCGGCGACGATTGCCGCGGACTGGCCGCGGTGCTGGCGGTGGCGAAGGCGATGAAGTCGGCGAATGTGAAGACGGCAGGAATGGTGTACTTCGTCGGTACGGTCGGCGAGGAAGGCCCGGGCAACCTGCGCGGCGTGCGCGCGCTGTTCAGCGGTGAGCTGAAGGGCAAGATCAACTACTTCATCTCGGTGGACGGCACCGGATTCGGCGCAACCAGCGGTGCCGTCGGCAGCAATCGGTATCGCGTGTCGTACAAGGGTCCGGGTGGTCACAGCTACGGCGCGTTCGGCATGCCGAACCCGATTCACGCGATGGGTCGTGCCATCGCGAAGATGTCTGACTTCACCGTGCCGACCGATCCGCGCACCACGTTCAGCGCGAGTGTGGTGAGTGGTGGCACGTCGGTGAACTCGATTCCGTACGAGGGCATCGTCGAGGTGGACATGCGCTCCGAAAGCGCGGCCTCGCTCGCCACGCTCGATGCGAAGTTCCAGACGGCCATCCGTGAAGCGCTGCGCGAGGAAATCGCGCGCTGGCCCGACAGCCGCGTGCCGCTCACGATGCAGCTCGACACGATCGGCATCCGTCCCGCCGGTTCGCAGCCTGACAGCGCCCGCATCGTGCGCGTCGCCGTCGAAACGGGCAAGGCGCTCGGTTTCCCCGTCACGCCGAACGCGTCGAGCACCGATTCCAACGTCCCGATCGGACTTGGCATCCCGGCGATCACGCTCGATGCCGCAGGCCGTGGCAAGGGCGCGCACTCACTGGGTGAATCGTACGAAGATGGCCCGAACGGCTTCCTCGGTCCGCAGTGGGTGGCACTCGTCGTCGCCACGCTTTCGGGCGTGCGCTGACAGAGCCCTGACGAATCGCGAGATCAAAACGGCGATCGCGGAGGACGCGGGTGAGCGGTGGACGCGGGGAAAAGCCGGAAGGAACGACGTGCGACAATCATTCTGAATTTAGACACCGATGACTGTACGCACGTACCGGTGTCGGCCACCTGCTGGCAGTTCCTTTAAATCAGTCCTCCGCGGTCCCTCCGCTCCCCCGCGTCCTCCGCGATTTCAGTTGCCGTCAATCCGCACCACCAGAGGGCCGTCAGCGCCCGAGCTGCTCGAACGTTTCGTTGCCGATGCGGTACGATCGCCAATCCTTGTAATCAAAGTGCCACCACTCGGCAGCGTACACGGCAAAGCCTTCGGCTTCCATTGCTGCGCGAAGGATTTCGCGGAGTGCGCGCTGGCGTGACGTGCCGCCGGGATACTGCGGGTACGAACGGTCGGACATCTCGTCGTAACCGCCTGTCGTGACGACCGGCTCACCGGTGCGCAGATCGTACATCGTGAGATCCACCGCACAGCCGCGGTTGTGGCGCGAACCGGACGCCGGGTCCGCCACGAAGTCGTGCTTGTCGGGCGGCGTGCCATCCCAGAACATCTTCGTCACGTACCACGGCCGGTAGCCATCGTAAATGAGCAGACCGTAGCCCTGCCTGGCCAGCGCGCGGTGCGCACGGACCAGCGCCTCGGCGGCTGGTTTCTGCAGGAAGGCGCGTGCCTGCGTGTACATCGGCGCACTGAGGAAGTTGCGATCGGTGGCGTAGCGAATGTCGAGGCGAATCGTGGAATCGAGCGACACGAGCTCCGTCAGTTCCTGTGTACGGAAGGTGCCCTGCTCCGCCGGTGGTGACGCCGCCAGCGCCTCGCGGCGCAGCACATCCACCGGTTTCAGCGGATCGATGCGAAAGACGCCGCCATCCTCACCGACCCATGAGCGTCGCGCAAAGCGCACGCCGGCCGCCGTCGCCATCGTCGCCCGACCCTCTCGGTCACGTGTGAAGGCAATCTGCTCACCGGCGTACAGACCCGAGTGTGGAAAGGCGTAGACGTTCGTGGAGATCTCGGTCAGTGGAGACTCGAAGAACCACTCGATCAGCGCATGCAGTCGCCCCTCGCGTTCAAGGATGTACAGCACGTTGAAATCCGGGCCATACTCACCGACCAGTCCGCGCCAGCGCTGCGGTGCATCGTCGGGCAGACTGCTCCGGGGCGCGCGGCGTGCAAACGTGCGATCGTCGATGTGCAGTTGCTCGCCGCTCAGCCAGATGCGCCCGCCGTACCCCAGCCCATCGTCCGCGGTCAGCGTATCCCCGTGCAGCATGCGCACCCCCGCGCGGGTCTCACGGAACGCCGCCCGGAGTCTGACCGTCGAGTCATACACCTCGATGGTCACCAGTGAGTCGCCCGCGCCGTACTCTCCGGCCAGACGCCGCGCGAGTTCGAGCGGCACGGCCGTCGTGCTCAGGGGCGGCGTGAGTGGCGTGCCAGCCTTCGCGGCTCGCATCAACCGCAGCGCTTCGTGCGCCACGCGCGTCGTGAACGCGTTCACGCCATCCTTCGCTGCGCTGACAGCCACGCCAAGCTTTTCGTCCGGCAGGCCGGCGAGCTCCGTGGCAAATCCGTAGATGGCGCCACCATGCGCCACCATCCGTGTCCCTTCGAAGCTCGAGATGCCGAAGCCGAGGCCATAGCCGCGCGTGGCGCCGCTGGGAGCGAACTGCGGCGTCCACATCTGCCGCAGCGTCTCAGGCTTCAACACCTGTCCACGCGCGCCTCGGCCACCGGCGAACAGCCCACTCAGAAAGCGACCGAGGTCCGGCATCGTACTGTACATGCTGCCAGCCGGTGCCATGCCAAGCGCGAAGTACGTCGGTGCCGGAAACGGACGGTCGTGGTAATTCCACATCGTGGCATCGGCCCTTTGCTGCGCCAACCGCGGTGATGTATCGAAACCGCTGGACGTCAGGCCCAGTGGTCGGAGCAACCGAAAATCGAGATACACCGAGAACGGAACACCGCTGCGCCGTTCGAGCATGTACCCGACGGCGGCGATCGCGGCATTCGAGTACTTCGTTCGCGTGTTTGGCTCGTACACCAGCGACGTGCGGTTCAGGCTGGATACCGTGGCGGCCAGCGTCGGGAGTGTGTCGTCGAAGTAGTGGCCAACCGGCGGCTCGCGCACGAGTCCGGACCGATGCGACATCAGCTGGCGCAATGTGATCGGCGTGCCCGACGGGTTCCGTGGCTTGAACGTCCGCAGGTACCGCTGCACCGGCGCATCCAGATCGAGCTGCCCACGCTCCACCAGCTGCATCACCGCGATGTCCGTGAACAACTTGGACACCGAGCCGACGCGATACACGGTATTCGCCGTCGCCGGTGCATGCGTCCGCACATTCGCTTCACCGAAGCCGCGCGCCCAGACGATGCGCTGATCGTCCACCAGCGCAATCGACAGCGAGGGAATGCCGTGCACCGCGAGTTCGTGCTCGATGAATTGCGTCAGCGCCGCTGCGACAGGTGCATATCCACCGGTCGCGTTGACGACCGATGGGCCCTGTTGGCCGCGAACGGGCATCACGACGCACGCCAGCGCCACCAGTGTCGCACCCAGGCGGCGCAGACCGAACCGATGCACGCTCACCATGCGCCACGCTCCCCGACCGTCGTGATCACGGCGCCAAGCCGCGTGGCGGCGTTGCGCCAGTTGGTCTGCACGGCGCGTTGCGCCACATCAGGATCGCCGCCCCTGATCGCCCGGATGATGCCGTCGTGTTCGCGCACCGATGGCGCGAGCCCTCGCGACAACAGGCTCACATACAGCCGCTCGTACCGCTCGGCCTGCGGCTTCACGGCATCGTGCAGTGCGCGCAGTCGCGGGCCCGCTGCCGCTTCGACGTATGCACGGTGAAATCGCTCGTCGAGTTCGTAGAGCAGGTCGTGCCGCGGGACCTTGGCGCGTGACGCCTTACCGAACCGGCCATTGACCGTCGTCAGCGTCGCGACCAGCGCCTCGCGCGGCGCGTGGTCAAGCTCCGCCGCACACCGCGCCGCCAGCCCCTCGATCTCCGCCACGATAGAGAACAACTCCATCGCATCCTCGCGCGTCAGCGGTGCCACCGTGGGTCGCGACTGCTGCAACGACGGGGAGTCGACGATGTACCCCTCCTGCTGCAGTCGCTGCAGCGCACCGCGTACCGGCGTCCGACTCACGCGCAGTCGGGATGCGACATCGCTCTCGACGATCCGTGCGCCAGGCGCGAGCTGACCACGCACGATCAACTGGCGCAGCGCCTGATAGACCACCATTGGTCGAGCGGTCCGTGAGGCCGTCGCGCCGAGGACACCCTTCATCGTGCGGCACCGGAATACGCGGGGCCGCGGAGCGCACGTCCCGGCTTCGCTCCGGTGTGCTTGCCCCCCTGCCACACGCGCACACCATTCACGATCACCGTCTCGATACCCACCGAGTGCTGGTGTGGCTGTGTGTACGTCGCCTTGTCGATGACCGTCGCCGGATCGAAGACGACGACATCCGCGGCCAACCCTTCGCGCAGCACACCGCGGTCGTGGATCGACAGACGCGCCGCCACCGCCGACGTCATCTTACGGATCGCCTCTTCGAGCGTGATCACGCCACGTTCGCGCACGTAGTAGCCGAGGATCCGCGGGTAGGTGCCGTATGCACGCGGATGGGTCAGCGACACGGCAGAATCGGGATCACTGCCATCGGCATCGGTCCCGATCTTCATCCATGGTTGCCGGAGCTGCATCTCGACGTTCGGCTCGGACATCATGAAGACCAGCATGCCCACCCGGCCGTTCGTCGCCAGCAGCAACTCGACGATCGTGTTCGCCCAGTCCCTGTTCATGTCGACCGCGATTTCCGACAGCCGCTTCCCCTCGTACTTCTTCATGGCCGGCGTCTCGAACCCTGCGGTCATGATGCCCCCGGGCGTGGCGAGCGCGCACAGATTCTCCCACGTGCTCGTCGCGGCCTGCATCTCCGCGACGATCTTCGCACGCGTTGGCGCATCGCGCAGCCGCTCCAGCAGACGGTCACCTTCCGTGGCCCACGGCGGCGTGCAGGCCGAGAGCGACGTTCCGCCCGCCGTGTAGGGATACATGTCCGCCGCGACATCCTGTCCGGCACGACGCGCCGAGTCGATCTTTGCGACGGCCAGCGTGGCCTTCGGCCAGTTGCGCACGCCGCCGGCCTTCAGGTGATAGATCTCAACCGGCACACCACCGTCGCGACCGATGCGGATCGCTTCATCGATCGCTTCCAGATACTGATCGGCTTCAGACCGCATGTGCGTGATGTACACACCGCCCAATGGCGACATCGCGCGTGCGATCTCGACGAGTTCGTCAGTGGACGCGTATCGGCCTGGCGGATAGATCAGCGCGCTGGCCACGCCGAACGCACCATCACGCATCGCATTCGTGGTGACGCTGCGCATCGTGTCCAGCTCGGCGGCCGACGCCGCGCCCTCCGCGTAGCCTTTCGCATAGACGCGCACGGTCGCCGCGCCGAGAAAGCTGCCGACGTTGATCGACATCCCGCGACGCTCCATCGTCTCGAGCCAGTGTCCGAAGCCGTGCACACCGGTGAAACTGCTGAACACTCTGGCCGCCGCAGAGTCCTCCCTCGAGCGCAGTTGCCCGTTTAACTGACGGATCATCGCCGTATTCACCGGCGCGGGCGTACTGCCTTCGCCGAGGATCTCGGTGGTCACGCCCTGCGACACCTTGCTCGCCACGCGCCCGTCACCGACGGTGAGCGGATACGCTGACTGTCCCTGAATGTCGATGAAGCCGGGGCTCACGACACGTCCGGTCGCGTCGATGCGCGTCGTGGTGGTGGCCTCCTTCAACATCCCCGCAGGAACGATCGTCGCGATGCGATCACCCCGAATGCCGATGTCCGCCATGTACCACGGATTTCCGGTGCCGTCGATCACGCGGCCGTTGGCGATCACGATATCGTACGCCCCGTCGCGTACGGCGGCAGCGGCGCGATCGGCGCGTTCCCCGCCGATCGGCTTGCACGCTGTCAGCAGCGCGAGGAGAGCGAGAAGGCCGTTACCGGTGCGGTGGCGGCTCGGCTTGCGCGGGCGTGACGGGAGAATCATGCTTGGCCGTGGTGAATTGTATACAATTTTGTGTGCACCTATCGCTACTGTCCCGCCCCGACCGTCGCAAGAGCCTCGTCCCCGCCCCCGCGTCATCGCCATGTCCGATCACCCGTACACGCTGCGACACTTCAGCACACTCGCCGACTACGACGCCTGCATGACGCTGCAGGACGAGACGTGGGGCCATGGCTTCGCCGAGCGCGTACCTGGCGCCATCCTGCGCGTGGCGCAGAAGGTCGGCGGCGTGGCGGCCGGCGCGTTCGGTGACGATGGCCGACTGATGGGCTTCGCCTTCGGCATCACAGGGCCGAGACAGGGCGCGCTGGTGCACTGGTCGGACATGCTCGCGGTCCGCGCCGAGGCGCGCGGCAGCGGCGTGGCGGCGGCACTGAAGCACTTTCAGCGCGAGGCGGTGCAGGAGGTCGGCGCCCAGCTGATGCTCTGGACCGCCGATCCCCTCGTCGCGCGCAACGCGCACTTCAACATCAATCATCTGGGCGCGCGGCCCGCGGAGTACGTGGAGAACATGTACGGTGCGAACACCGGCAGCGTGCTGCACGGCGCCATGCCCACCGACCGCGCGGTCTACCACTGGACGCTCGCGGAGGCAGCGACGTTCACGAAGCGCACCGGTCGCCCCCGCGACGGTGATGACCGGCTGCCCATGGCGGTGAACGTCGAGCCCGACGGGACGCCCGTCGCCGTCGGCACCGGCGACGCGCCGCTGGTGCGTGTGCCGGTGCCAGTCGATCTGACGCTGGTGCAGGCCAGCAGCGCGTCACTGGCACTGGCCTGGCGTATCGCGGTGCGCGCCGCCTTCGTCACACGGCTCGATCGCAGCTACACCGTCGCACGGTTCGTGCGCAGTCACGACCATGCGCTACCGTACTACGTCCTGTCCGCCTCGACCTGACCCCGCCCTCCCGCCAACGCCCAATGCTCGAGATCAGCCGCATCACGCTGCGCGAGATCCGCCTCCCGCTGCGCGAACCGTTCCGCATCTCGTCGGGCACGATGGTGGACCGGCGCATCGCACTGCTGGAGCTGCATGATGTGAGCGGTGCGTCGGCGTGGAGCGAGTGCGTGGCCGATGACCTGCCCAACTACACCGCCGAGACCATCGACACGGCGTGGCTCGCGATCACGCGGTGGATCGCACCGCGCGTGCTCGGACGGAAGTTCGAGGCACCGGGCGATGTGTTCGCCGCGCTCGAACAGGATTTCCGCGGCCATCTGATGGCGAAGGCGGCCGTGGAAATGGGCATGTGGGGTGTGGAAGCGACGCGCAACGACGTGTCGCTGTCGCGGCTGATCGGTGGCACACGCAGCACGATTCCGGTCGGCATTTCACTGGGCATCCAGCACTCACCCGAGGCGCTGGTCGCGAAAGTGCGCGATGCCCTCGTCGAGGGATACCGAAAGATCAAGCTGAAGATCATGCCCGGTCGCGACGTGGAGTACGTTCGTGCGGTACGCGCGGCATTTCCCGATGCGCCGGTGATGGCCGACGCCAACAATGCCTACACACTGGACGATGTCGACGCGCTGGTGGCGATGGACGACCTGAGTCTCATGATGTTCGAACAGCCCTTGGCGTGGGAGGACATCGTGCGGCACGCGTCGTTGCAGCGCATGCTGAAGACGCCGATCTGCCTCGATGAATCGATCACCTCACTCGACCGGGCGCAGGACATGGTGTCGCTGGGCGCAGGAAAGCTGATCAACATCAAGCCGGGTCGGGTGGGTGGCTTTGCAGAATCGATCGCGATCCACGACTACTGTGAAGCGAACGCTGTGCCGGTCTGGTGTGGCGGCATGCTGGAAAGCGGCATCGGTCGCGCGTACAACGTGGCGCTCGCGTCACTCAGCAACTTTTCCAAACCCGGTGACCTCAGCCCCAGCGCGCGCTACTGGTCACAGGATGTCGTGACGCCGGAGTGGACGATGGGCACCGACGGCATGGTGACGGTGCCACTCGACACGCCGGGCATCGGTGTGACCGTGAACGTCGATCGCATCGAGGACCTCACCGTCCGCCGCGAGACGCTCGGCCTGTGAGTGGTGCGCAATGAGGCCGCAGCCGGATCGTGTCGGCGACCTGCCCCGTCGCAGCCAGTTGTTTGCACCGGAGCGCGCACTCTCGCGGTTCAGCGACGACGCGATCGCCATGCTGCTCACGCTGCGCCGTACGCTGCATCAGCACCCGGAACTCTCGAACGCCGAACACGCCACGGCCGATCTGCTCGCGGCGCAGCTCGCGGCCGCGGGCGTGCGCGACATCCGGCGCGTGGCCGGCACCGGCGTGGTGGCACGCGTGCCGGGGCGCGATCCGTCGGCGCCGGTCGTCGCGGTGCGTGGTGACATCGATGCGCTTCCGATCGCGGAAGACACGGGACTGTCGTTCGCGTCGGTGAACCCGGGCATCATGCACGCCTGCGGCCACGATGTGCACGCGACGTGGGCCGTGGGGGCGGCGCTCGACCTGCTGCGTGAGCCTGCCGAAGGTGACGTGCTGATCGTCCTGCAGCCCGCGGAGGAAATCGGGGCGGGTGCATCGGCACTGCTCGCCAGCGGCGCACTCGACGACGTGGCGGCGATCTTCGGCGGCCATGTGGATCGCCGCTTCGTGGTGGGTGAGGTGATCGCTGAACCGGGGCCGCTCGCCGCCTCGGCGGACAGCTTCACCATCACGCTGCGCGGACAGGGGGCGCACGGTGCGCGTCCGCATGAGGCCGACGATCCGATCGTCGCGGCAGCGGCCGTGATCATGGCACTGCAGACCGTGGTGGCCCGGCGCATCGATCCATCGCGGCCGGCCGTCTGCACGGTGGGCAGCGTGCACGCCGGCGTGGCATCGAACGTCATTCCCGATCGCGCGACGTTGACGGGTACGTTGCGTGCGATGGACGCGGCAACGCGTGCGCGACTGGTGACCGAGATGATCCGCATCGCGACCGCCGTGGCGGAGTCGCACGGCGTCGTGGCCACGGTGGAGGTGGAGCACGGTACGCCACCGATCGTGAATCCTCAGCGTGAAGCAGCGTGGGCACGGGAGGCCGTCGCCTCGGTACTCGGTGACGCGGCGGTCATTCCCTTCGGCATCACGAACATGGGCGGCGAGGATTTCGCGTTCTACATGGAGCGGATGCCGGGGTGCTTCCTCCGTTTCGGCGCTCGGGAGCCCGGCGGGCCGACGACGGCGGCGCATTCACCGCAATTTGATGTGGCAGAAGGCGCGATCTTCGTTGGGGCCGCGGTGCTGGCGGAGTGTGCGCGCACGGCATCGCGTCACCTCGCGCTCCTGAATCGCGGACGGCACCTCGCACCGCTCGCCGAGAGTGCATGAGGAATGCTCAAGGTTCGGTCAATGCGCGTCGATCCTCTCTGAAGACTCTCGACCCCGGGCGCAGACCGACATGTTCTTCCGCAAGAAGGTTCAGGACACGCGCGCGCCGTCGCTGACGGCGTCCGGCACTGCTGTCGGAGACGCGTCCGCCGGGGCCGTGCATGCCGGGGATTTCCGCGCCCCGGATCACGAACGCGACGCCAGCCTGCTGCTCGACGCACTTGGTGGCGTCCTGACGGGATTGGCGCGCCACCCGGTCGACCTTCCGCACCGCTCCGCCGACACGACGTCACGCGAACTCACGTCCTGGCAACGCCATGCCACGCTCGGCCTTCCGGTCCACGCCGAAACCGATGCAACATCAGTCGCCATTCCCGACCGGGACTGGAGCGGCCTCGTTCGCACCGTGACCGAACTGCGCCGCGACGAGCAGACGTCGGTGGACTCACTCGTCGCCGAACTGCGGACGGCGCTCTGGACCTGCGTGGCCGCCGTGCACGAAGCAGTGCGGCTCGACGACAGCGCCGACGTCCAGACGGGCACGCGACTCGCCCTTGTCAGGAAGGCGGTCGTGAGCGCCTCGCAGATGAGCACCATCAAGGATGAAGTGCTGAATGCCGTGACCGAGATCGATCGCACGCTTCGGGAGCGGAAGGAGGAGCAGTCGCGGCAGTACCGCACCCTGGCCACGTCGCTCGACGCGCTCGGTCGGCAGCTCGAGGAAGCGAAGAAAGAGGGCGCCACGGATCCGCTGACCGGTGTGGGGAACCGGAAGCATTTCGATCTCATGTCGCAGCGTGCGGTGCAGATGTATTCGCTGGGCCGCGCACCGGTGTCACTGCTGATGATCGACCTGAACAAGCTCAAGATCATCAATGACTCGTATGGTCACGCCGCTGGTGACGCCGCGATCGTGACTGTCGCGCAGGCGCTGAAGCTCGTCTTCCTGCGGCAGGCGGACATCGTCTGCCGGTACGGCGGCGATGAATTCACGGTGATCCTCCAAAATTGCGACATGCTCGCGGCGCAGACCCTCGCACGCCGGCTGGTGGAGCAGATCAAGGCGCTGCCGGCACCGACGCAGGCGATGGAGTTCGCACTCGGCGCATCAGTCGGTATCGCGCAGCTCGAGATGGGCGAGGAGTTGTCGGAGTGGATCGCCCGTGCAGACCGGGCCATGTATCAGGCCAAGCGGACGGCGCTGGGCGGCGTGATGCTGGCCGATTCGGGTGGCGGTCTGGCCACGGTGAGCCAGCGGCGCATCGCCTGACCGTCACGCGGGACTGACGCGGGCGCTGGACGGAGTAGCTTGCGAGGACCCGTGTGGTCCCGGAATTCCTGCGCTCGGCCATTCATGTACGCGAATCACGACAGACATCCGTTTGTGTGGACCTCCACCCAATGACGCGTCCTCGCGGCCTGTTGCTGGTCGCCACACTCGTGGCGCTCGCCGCGTGCGTGCGCGCCGGGTCGGTTCCGGAGCCGCCGCCGATGCCCGCCGACACGACGCCATCGGTCGTGCTGATCTCGCTGGACGGCTTTCGCTGGGATTATCTGGATCGCCCGCAGGCGGCGCATCTGCGCGCGCTCGCGGCCCGTGGTGTACGCGCGGAACGCATGCTGCCGTCGTTCCCATCGAAGACGTTTCCCAACCACTACACGCTGGTCACAGGCCTTTTTCCCGAGAATCACGGCATCGCCGCCAACGTGATGCTCGATGCATCGCTCGGTCGCTTCCGCACCGGCAACGATCCCGCGGTGCGCGATGCGCGATGGTTTTCGGGCGAACCGATCTGGGTGACGGCGGAACGACAGGGGATGCGAACAGCGGCGTACTTCTGGCCCGGTTCCGAGGCACCGATCGGCGGCCTGCATCCGCACTGGTACTACCCGTTCGACATGACCACGACACGCGAGACGCGCATCAATCGTGTGCTGGAGTGGCTCGCGATGCCCGACAGCACCCGTCCGCGACTGATCGCCGTGTACTTCAGCGACGTGGATACGGATGGTCACAATTTCGGTCCGGACTCGCGTGAGGTGAACGAGGCGATCGCGCACGTGGACAGCGCCGTCGGTGCGATCGTGGACGGTATCGCGCGACAGGGCCGCACGTCGCAGGTGAATGTGGTGGTGGTGGCCGACCACGGCATGACGGCGGTGGACGCCGAGCGTGTGATCGCACTGGATGAGTACGTGTCGATGGACAGCCTCGACGTGGGTGACTGGAATCCGGTCGCGACGATCATTCCGAAGCCCGGTCGCGAGCGCTATGTCTTTGACGCATTGCGCGCTGCGCATCCGCACCTGCGGGTGTATCGCAAGGGTGAATTGCCGGAGCGGCTGCATTACAATCGCGGCGCGCGCGTCACGCCGATCGTGGCCATCGCCGACGAAGGGTGGTCGATCGGCACGCGCGCGGAGTTGGCGAAGCTGCTGCCCGGCAAGACGACCGGCGCGCATGGGTACGACAATGCACTGCCCTCGATGGGCGCGCTGTTCGTGGCGGCGGGGCCGTCGTTCCGGCAGGGCGTGACGGTGAAGCCGTTCACCAACGTGCATGTGTATCCGTTGCTGGCGCAGGTGCTGCGACTGAAGCCAGCGGGCACCGATGGGTCGCTGGACTCGGTGCGTGCGATGCTGCGCTGACGCGCCGGCTCGTTGACCGGCGGCACGGGCGGCTTCACCGGCAACCGCCGCTGACCGACGCGGCGGGGAATAGACTTGGGCGTATGTCCAGTTCAGTCCCGTCATCGCCGCCGCTGTGGACGGGCCGTCGCCTCGCGCTGACCGGCCTGCTGATGATGGCTGCATGTTACGTGGCGGTCTTCGTTGCGGACGGTGGTTCCCTCAGCGTCGGCATCGTGCGCGACGCGCTCGCGAACACGCTGGCCGGAGCCGCCGCCGCATTGCCCGTCTGGCTGCTCTGCAAACGGATGGCGTGGCGACTCGCCGCCCGCTGGTGGTTTCTGCCGATGCATCTCATCGCGACCGCCGGCTTCGCGCTCCTGTGGTACTACGCCATCGCACTTTCGCTCGGCGGCGTGCGGTGGCTGACCGGTGGCAGCTTCGCCATGCTGTTTCTGCAGGGGCCAGCGCTGCACTGGGAATTGATGACGGCCTTCGTGCTGTATTTCGCCGTGGCCTCGTCGTGCTACACGGTGCAGGCGATCGGCGAAGCACAGGAGGCGGCGGCGCTGCTGCGCCAGTCGGAGGTCAGTGCGCTGCGGGCGCAACTCGATCCACACCTCCTGTTCAATACGCTGCACTCGCTGCTGGAACTCGTGCGCAGCGGTGATCGCCGGGCTGACGATGCACTCGACCGGTTTGCGCGCGTGGTGCGGTACGTGACCGACGGCAGGGACGGTGGCACTGGACTCGCCACCCTCGATGCGGAGTGGCAGATGGCGCAGGACTACGTCTCACTGGAGTCGCTGCGTCTGGGCGAACGGTTCCAGTGTCGGTTCTCCCGTGCGCCGGGCCTTGGCGGCGTACGACTGCCGGCCATGACGCTGCAACCGCTGATCGAGAACGCCATCCGGCATGGAATCGCGCCGCGACCCGGAACCGGACATGTGCGCGTCTGCGCCGAGCGTGACGGCGAAGACGTGACGCTGCTCGTCGAGGATGACGGGCTCGGTATCGCAGCGGCGACACCCGGCAGCGGCATGGGGTTGTCGCTGGTGCGGCGCAGGTTCGAGGCGACGTTCGGCTCGGCGACCCGATTCGTGGCGGCACCGTCGCCCGACACCACCGGCTGGCGCGTGGTCGTGACGTTTCCTGCGCAGCATGAGGGGTGACATGACGGATCTGCTGCGCGTCATCATCGCCGACGACGAACCGCTCGCAAGACAGGCGCTCCGTCGATTCGTGACGTCCGACGGAGGCGTGACTGTCGTGGCTGAAGCCGCGGATGTGCCGGCCCTGCGCACGGTCCTGCAGACGACCGAGGCGGACGTGGTCTTCCTCGACATCACCATGCCGGGTGGTTCAGGGTTGGATGTCGTGCCGGACATCGCGCCCGGCACCGCCATCGTGTTCACGACTGCGCACGCCGCACACGCCGTCACGGCGTTCGCGCTCGACGCCGTGGACTATCTGCTCAAGCCGTTCGGTCAGGATCGCGTGCGCGAGGCGCTTGGACGCGTGCGTCGGACGCGGCGCGCACCAGCAGCCATTGACAGCGCCCCGAACCACCATGGGTATCTGCAGATGCTCGTCCTGCGGCTCGGCACGCGCATGCTCCCGGTACACGTCAGCGACATCTGGCGCTTCGAGGGATCGGACGATTTCGTGCGGGTCATTACCGCCGAACGAGGGGTGCTGTACGGCAGCACCCTCGGTGCCCTGAGTGCGCGCCTCGACCCTGACGCATTCATTCGCGTGCACCGGAGTCACCTCGTGCATCTCGCGTGGATCACGAAGCTCGTGGCTATCGACGAACGGCGTCTGGCAGCGGAATTCCCCGACGGCACGCGCATCGCCTGCAGCCGCGCAGGTTCCGCGTTGCTCCGGCAGCGCGTGCGTGCGCCGGTGCGCTGACCGCCGCAATCGGCCGGTTGACCGACGCGGCACTGCCATCCGTGTGACGGCACTGGCACGATACCCGGTATCGCTCTTCGAACCTCCGGGGCCACATGCTTCCCACGACAATGTCCACGCGCGCACGAATGTCACCGTCACATCGCGCCCTCTGCACACTGCTCCTGCTCTGCCATGGGTTGCCGGCAGTTGCCCAGTCAGTTTCGGCCGCACCCATCATCGAGTTGCGCGGAGCGTACTGGTTTGATGGGCGCGGGTTCGTGACAGGCTCGCGATGGATGCAGCAGTTGGCGTTCATCGACCAACCGACGAGCGCCGCAGACAGCGTCATCGATCTGACGGGAAAGTGGATGGTGCCACCGTTCGCGGACGCACACACGCACGGCCCGGACGGGCCCTGGGGATTCGCGGGCATCCGCGACATGTTCCTGCGCCTCGGCGTCTTCTACGTGCAGGTCCTCGGCAACACGCGCAGCGGACGGCTCGCGACGCGGGCGCAGGTGAACACCCCGGCGAGCATCGACGCCGTCTTCGCCGATGCACCCGTCACCGCGACCGGCGGCCATCCCCAGGTGCTGTATGAGTCGCTGGGACTCTACCGCCGATTCGCACAGACGGACGCTGAACGGTTCGCGTCGGCGCGCAGCCTGGCGCGGGATGGTGACGTGTATCTTCGGCTGGACAGCCTGCCGCAGCTGGCGCCGATCGTAGCGCGCATGGCGCACGACACGCTGGCGGTGCTCAAGGTGATGCTGCTCGGGTCGGAGACGTGGGGCACGCGACATCGCGACTCGACGCACGCCGGATCCTACGGAATGAACCCGGCGTTTTTGTCGCCACTGGTGGCCGCGGCGCACGCCCGCGGGCGACGCGTGTGGGCCCACGTCGAGACACCCTATGACCTGGAAATCGCGCTGCGCGCTGGTGTCGATGGCTTCGCGCACGTCCCGGGGTACGGTGCCGCCGGCAGCACGGACAGCGTGGCACTCGCGCTGCTGATCCCGGATTCGACGGTGCGGCTGGCGGGCGCGCGGCGCGTACCGATGACCGCGACGCTCGGCATCGGCCTCCGCGGTGCCGGAGCCGATAGCGCCAGTGAGCGGCGGTTCATGAACGTCACCGTTCGGAATGCCGCGGCACTCCGCCGCGCAGGTGTTGTGCTGCTCGCCGGCAGCGACACATACAGCAACGCCGATGTCGTGCGCGAGGATCCGGCCGCGACCGCACGGCTGCTGCATCTCACGCCACTCGAGCAGCTGCGCCTGTGGTCGGTCGACACACCGCGGTCGATCTTTCCTGGGCGGCGCATCACGGAGTTGCGTCCGACATTCGAAGCCAGCGCGCTGGCGCTGGACTGCAATCCGCTGCGAGAGGCGAAGTGCCTGTCACAGATTTCCCGTCGACTGAAGCAGGGGACCTGGCTGCAGGTTGACGCCGAGCCGGTCGCACCGGAGCGCTGATGGTTTGGCGCATGGGGTAGTGGCCGGGTGATTCCGGCGCGAAACTCGGGCATGTCCATTCCGACCACCATGCGCGCAGCAATCATGACGCGGGCCGGTGCACCCGACGTCCTCGAGCTCCAGTCGCGACCCGTGCCGGTACCGGCCGCCGACGAACTGCTGGTGCGCGTGCATGCCTCCGCGATCAACCGGGCTGACCTGCTGCAGCGCATGGGACGCTACCCCGCCCCGCCCGGCGTGCCGGCCGACATTCCCGGACTGGAATTCGCGGGCGAGGTGGCGGGCTGGGGTGATGGCGTGTCGGGCTGGGCCATCGGCGACCGCGTCTGCGGACTGGTGGGGGGCGGCGCACACGCGGAGTTCCTGGTGACGCACGCAGCGGCGGTGGCGCGCTTACCGGAAACGGTGTCGTGGGAGATCGCCGGTGCCTCACCCGAGGCATACATCACGGCGTACGACGCGATGGTGTTGCAGGCGGGGCTGCGCGCCGGCGAGCGCGTGCTGGTGCATGCCGTGGGCAGCGGCGTCGGACTGGCGGCGGTCCAGCTCGCCACCGCCCTGGGTGCGACGGTGTACGGCACGGCACGTGGCGCCGCGAAGCTCGAGGCGGCCCGGGCCGCGGGCATGGTCGAAGGCGCGCAGCCTGGCGAGGGCGCCTGGATCGCCGACGCCGTGGCGGGCTGGACCGGCAGCCGCGGTGTGGACGTCGTCGTGGACCTCGTCGGTGGCGAGTACACCTCGGCCAGCCTTGCCGCAATGGCGCCGAAAGGGCGGCTGATGTTGATCGGAGCACTGGCCGGCGCCAAGGCGACGATGGATCTCCGGATGATTCTGGGCAAGCGTCTGACCATCCGCGGTACCGTCCTTCGGAGCCGGGCGCTGGACGAACGGATCGCCGTGACCGAGGCGTTCGGCCGCGAGGTGCTGCCGATGCTGGCGGACGGGAGGCTCGTCCCGCGCATCGATGCAACGTTTCCTCTCACGGAGATCGGCGCGGCCCACGCGCTCGTCGAGGGGAACGGCACCATCGGCAAGGTGGCGCTGACGCTCGCCTGACTGCTGGCAGTTCCCTATCCGGTCAGCGACGGGTACGTTTGGAGGCTAACCCGCGACCGGCTCCGTCGCCGCGGGACAACGGGCGCCCTGCACCGGGGAGCCCTTCATTCCCCTCCTCCTGCGTCGGCAACCCGCGGGGGGCGGTTCTGACCACAGGGAGGATTGCCACTCGTGACCGCTATCATGCGTCCGTACGAGGCCGTCTACATCTTCGACAGTGCGCTCGAAGATGGTGTGATTGCCGAAAAGCTGGCCAGGCATCATGGCCTGCTGTCGCTGGCTGAAGAAGCCACGCTCGACAACTGGGGCCGCCGTCAGCTGGCCTACCAGATCAAGAAGCGCGACACCGGCTACTACGTCGTCGCGCGGTTCTCCGCCGAGACGACCGAGCTGCCCGAATTCGAGCGTTCGCTGAAGCTCGACGACGGCGTGCTGCGTTACCTCATCTCGCTGCATGAGCACGAGCTGGGAGCCCCGCCGCTCACCGAAGAGCAGCTGGAAGCCAAGCGCCGCGCTGAAGAAGCCGGCGATGACGACGACGACGAGGATTAGCCCATGGCTCGCCGCAACAAGAAGCCCAGCCCGGTGAACGAGGCTGGCATCCGTTTCGTGGACTACAAGGACGAGCGTTTCCTGAGCCGCTTCATCACGGAAAACGGCAAGATTCTGCCGAGCCGTCTGAGTGGGGTGGATGCCCGTCATCAGCGTCAGCTCGCGCTGGCGATCAAGAAGGCGCGGTACCTGGCGCTGCTGCCGTACACCCGCTCGAGCAAGGCCTGATCGCGCGATGACGGATCCGACCCCGCCGGCGCCGCGTGCGGGCTGGTGGTGGATCGGGTTGGCGCTCTTTGCCTTCATCATCGCCGCCGACCTTCCGATTGCGCAGACGTTGTTGCCGGTACATCAGGAGCTGGTGCTCCTGATCCCGATGGTGGCGACCTGCGCGTTGGTCGGGTGGTTGCGCGGGGGAAGCCTGCCGCTGGCGGTGGTATCGATCGCCATGACGGCGTGGGTGATCGGTTCGGTCGCTCGCACCGGCGTGAGCAGCGACCTGCTGAGCGCAGGCTGGTCGGTGCTGGCTGCGGCGTGCTTCGGGTTGTCGTTGCTGGCGGCGCGGTCTCGATGGTTTCTGGGCAAGGGTGTGGTGGCAACGCTGGCAGCGCTGCTGGTGGCAGTCGTGCTGGTGGTGGCGACACCATCGGGGACTGTCGCGCTGTCGCGGACGATGGACGCAGTGTTGACGGTGCGCGGCAACGCGGACCTGAACAACTGGCGCGTGGCGCGGACGCAGATGCTGCGGTCGAATGCCCCGCAACAGCCCGACACCGCGACCATGGAGATGCTCGACCGGTTTGAAGCGCAGGTGGCCGGACTGCCAAGGGCGGCGCGCGGCGTACTGCCTTCGATGCTGGCATTGCAGACGCTGGCGGCGATGGCGCTGGCGTGGGCCCTGTTTCACCGCTTCAGCCGCACGCGGCTGGGCGAGCCACTGGGCCGGCTGCGGGAGTTCCGCTTCAACGATCACTGGATCTGGTCGGTGATCGTCGGACTGGTCGTGACGCTGTTGCCAGCCTTGCGGAGCCTGCAGCCGGTGGGCGTGAATCTGCTGGTGTTTTTCGGGGCCCTGTACGCCCTTCGTGGCGCAGGTGTCCTTGCGTTCTTTCTACGTCCGGGGCGCTCGTTTTTCGGACTGCTGGTTGGAGTGGCGCTGTTGCTGCTGCTGCGCGATGGCGCGGCGATCGCGCTCGGTTTGGTGGGACTGGGTGATACTTGGGCCGACTGGCGACGCCGGATCCGGCCAGCGGTTTCCCGATCTGAGGAGGGTGAAACGATGGAAGTGATTCTGCGACAGGCTGTGGACAGCCTCGGACATGCGGGCGACCTGGTGAAGGTGTCCAGCGGTTATGCCCGGAACTTCCTGCTGCCGCGCGGCATGGCCCTCCCGGCCACCGACGGCAACAAGAAGCGGATTTCGATGGAGAAGGCGAAGCTGGTCGCGGCCGAACAGGCCCGCGTGGCAGCCGCTGAGGAAGAGGCGAAAAAGTATGCCGATCTCTCCATCACCTTTGCCGCCCGCGTGGGCGAAGAAGGCAAGCTCTTCGGCTCCGTCACCTCAGGTGACATCGCCGAGCAGCTGAAGGCGCAGGGTCTGCACGTCGAGAAGCGTCAGATCGACCTGCACGAGCCGATCAAGGCCCTGGGTGTGTACAAGGTCGCGATCAAGCTGCACGCCGATGTGAAGCCGGAAGTGAAGGTCTGGGTGATCAAGGGTTGATCGTCGCGCTCCCAGCCGGAACATCGTGGCGGGGGGCGGGAATGGCAGTCACCACCGGGGCGTCTCCCACGAATAGGGGGGACGCCCCGGTTTGCGTGTCTCCACCAGCAGAGACGCCGCGGGCACCGTGACCGTCGCGCCATTTGAGGGGGTACTTCCAAGAATGGTCCTCTCGGACAAGTGTGTGGTTGAGGGGGCGACGGGTTAACCTACGGGTGGTCGCTCCCGTCACACGCCGTCTGACGGGCTCCTGAGCCATGAGGCGGCATCATGCCGCCGTTCCATATATCGATGACTGCATTGAAGAGCACGACCCGCGCGACGAAGGCGGAAGCAGAAGCGCTGGCCAAGCGCGCCGCGCAGCTGATGAGTGAGTTCAAGGGCACGGACATTCAGGTGCTGTCGCTGGCAGGCCTGACGGACATGACCGATTTTTTCGTGATTGCATCCGGCACGTCGGATACACACGTACGAAGCATGGCGGATCACGTCATGCGCACGTTGCGTGACGGAGGTGAGCGCGTGACGCACGCCGAAGGTGTGGAACAGGGGCGCTGGGCGCTGCTGGATTACACCGACGTGGTGATCCACGTCTTCCACCCGACGCTGCGGAACTTCTATCAGCTCGAGCGGTTGTGGAGTGATGCGGAGCGTGTGGCGTTCGAGTGAGTCTGCATTGAGGCAACTGGTCGTCAATGGTCCGGGAGGACTGGGAATGCGCATGCGGCGTATGCTGGTGGTGGCGATCACCACGACTCTGGCTCTTGCCACCGGCGCAGAGGCGCAGGGGTACTTCGGCAAGAACCAGCCACAGTACAATCGCTTCCAGTGGCGCGTGCTCGAGACCGAGCACTTCCGCGTCCACTACTACAAGGAAGAAAAAGCCGCGGTGGAGGACGCCGCGCGCATGGCCGAACGGTCCTATGCGCGCTTGTCGCGTGTGCTCGGCCATGAGTTCCGCGAGCGCAAGCCGATCGTGATCTTCGCCAGCCGCACCGACTTCGCGCAGAACAACATCTTCGGCGATCTGGGTGAAGGCACCGGCGGCGTGACCGACGCACAGCGGCAGCGCAACGTGCTACCGCTGACGGGCGACTTCCGCACCTTCGAACACGTGCTCACGCACGAGATGGTGCACCAGATGCAGTACGACGTGTTCTCGCGTGGCCGCGCCGGCGCGAACCTGCAGGCGCTGCAGGCCGTGAACCCGCCGCTCTGGTTCATGGAAGGCATGGCCGAGTACCTGTCGCTGGGCACCGATCACAAGTTCACCGACATGTGGCTGCGCGATGCCGCCATGAACGGTGACATTCCGTCGATCGAGCAGATGACGGTCTACCCGGACCGCTTCTTTCCGTATCGTTTCGGCGAATCGCTGATGCGTTACATCGGCGAACGCTGGGGTGACCAGGTCATCGGGCAGATCCTCGAAGCGGTGCCCAACGTCGGCATCGAGCGCGCCTTCCGCCGCGAACTCGGGCTGTCGCTGGACGAGCTGAGCGACGACTGGAAGGATGCGCTGCAGAAGCAGTATCTGCCGACGATCGTGAACCTCGATCGTCCGCGACGCTTCGCAGAGAATCTGCTCAACACGAAGAAGAGCGGCGGTGACATCTTCCTCGCCCCCACGCTCTCGGATGACGGCCAGAACATCGTCTTCCTGTCGAATGGCAGCTACCTGCGCGGCGAAGTGTTCATCGATCTGTGGCTGGCCAACGCACGCACGGGCAAGCGCATTCGTCGACTGGTCAAGAGCACGACGAATCCGAATGCGGAAGAGCTGCGACTGCTCTACAGCCAGAGCTCCTTCTCGCCGGATGGACGTGACGTGGCCTACGTCGGCCAGCGGAACGGCAAGGATGTGCTGTATCTGACGCGCACGAAGGGCGGCAGCACGCGTCGCATCGATCTGCCGGTGGATGGCGTGCTGAGCCCCGTCTTCACGCCTGATGGTCGTCACATCGTCTTCAGCGCCAACAAGGGCGGCGTGACCGATCTGGCCATCGTGGCCGTGGACGGCACCGGTTTCCGCATGCTGACGAACGACATGCACGGCGACTTCATGCCGAACGTGTCACCCGACGGCCGGACGATCGCGTTCGCCAGTGACCGCGGTGCCGAGACGGATTTCGAGCTGCTGCGATTCAGCCGCTGGAAGATCAGTCTCTACGATCTCGCGACGGGTGCGATCACCGTGCTGCCGAATCAGCCGGGCTTGAGCATCAACCCGCAGTGGGCACCGGACGGCAAGAGCATCGCGTACATCACCGATCGCAACGGTGTGCCCAACGTCTTCCTGTATGACTTCGGAAATCGTGAGCACTACCAGCTGACCAACGTGGCCGGCGGCATCTCCGGCATCACGGAGTTCAGCCCTGCGCTGACGTGGGCGCGAACGGCCGATCGCATGGCGTTCGTGCACTTCGAGAAGAAGGGCGAGTACACGGTGTGGACGGTCGACAATCCGCGCTCGTTGAAAAAGGAACCGTATCGGGCTCCGGTGAAGGCACCGCAGGGCCTGATCGCGTCGACGAACAATGGCATCACGATCACGCCGAGTGCGCCGGCGCCTGGAGGGATTGCGGTGGTTCCTGCGGTGCCCGGGGTGTCAGCGCCGGTGGTACCGACGCGTCCCGTGGCGCCCGGTGGCACGCCTCCGGGCGGCAAGCCGCTGCCACAGGCACCGTCACCCGTCACGGGTGCGGCGCAGCCGGGTGTGACACCTCCGCTGGTAGCCGCTGCACCGCCGCGCTTTCCGTCTCGATCCGTATATCGAGGCATCGAAGGCACGCGCAAGTCTGATTCACTGCCGAGCCGTCTCGAGCGCGACTCGACGCTGGCGAGTGTCGATGAGCTGCTCGACAGCGCGGATCTGGCCCTGCCCGATCCGACCCGTTTCCGCGACGGGCCGTACAAGGTGAGCTATGAAGCTGACTACGTAGCGCGGCCGAGCATCGGGTACGCGCAGGACAACTTCGGACGCGGTCTCTTCGGTGGCACCACCGTCGTGCTCAGCGATCTGCTCGGCAACAACCGTCTTGCGTTCACCGCGCAGGTGAATGGTCGCGTGCAGGATGCAATCGTCTACGCGGGCTACACCAATCTCGCCGGCAAGCTGCAGTACAACGCGGCAGTGTCGCAGTACCCGCTGTTCTTCTTCAATGGGCAGCAGGTCACGCAGGTGTCGCCCGGCATCTTTCAGGAGAACCAGAGCCTCGCGCGGTTCGTGCTGCGCGACATCGGGTTCACCTCGCTGCTGCCGAAAAACCGATTCAAGCGATTCGAGCTCGGGCTGGGTCTGCAGAACATCGGGCGATCCAACGTGATCGTGGCCCGGCAGTTCAACAGCTTCGGCGAGAGCACGCAGTTCCAGATCATCGGCAACGAGAATCTCGGTTCACTCTGGTTCCTGCAGCCGAAGACCGCGTTCGTTTCCGACAATACGCTGAACGGTTACACGGCACCGATCATGGGCCGCCGGATGCGGTTTGCGTACGAGCCGACGTTCGGCAGCCGGCAGTGGCACGAATTCACGGCTGACTACCGCCGGTATGATCCGCTCCTCTTCAACTTCCTGACGGTCGCGACGCGATTCACGGGCGTGGGTCGCATCGGCCGCGATGAGTCGTTCTTCCCGAATTACATCGGCAATCCGAACGGCAACATGTGGCTGCGCGGTTACGACCGCGTGAATGCGCTCAACTTCGGTTGTCAGCCCTCGATCGGTGCATCAGCGGGTTGCAGCAACACCGAGCTGCTCGGCTCGCGGGCATTCGTGGCATCGGCGGAATTGCGCTTCCCGCTGATCCGCCGTTTCGAGCTGGGTGTGCTGCCGGTGCAGCTCCCGCCGGTGGATGGTGCGGTGTTCTACGACGCCGGCATGGCGTGGAGCTCAAGTCAGTCGGCCTCGCTGACGCGCCCGGCCTCGTTCGACGCGGCGTCGCAGCGCTTCCTGTTGCGGAGCTACGGCTACTCCATCCGCCTGAACCTCTTCAACTTCGCGCTGTTGCGATGGGACTTCGCCATTCCGCTGGACCGGCCGGAGCGGAAGGGCTTCTGGCAGTGGTCACTGGGCACCTCGTACTGAGGCCCTGCCCGGCTGACCTGCCGAACCGAGCGTGAGACGGAGGGGCGCCTGCGAAAGTGGGCGCCTCTCGCTTTTCAAGGCGTTCTCCGCCTGCCGTGTAACGGCTAGGTTATGCCCGTGCGCACCCCCCTGTTCGCTTTGGCTGCGGTGCTCGCCGCCTGCAGTTCCGCCGATGATCGCGGGGCGCAACCGGCAAGTACCGCCCCTCCAGGTCCTGACGCGATCGTCCTGCGTATTCCCGCCGGCGGTGGTCAGGCGCGAGCGTACCGGTATCCAGTCCTCGACACGCTGATCTGGACCACACGCGCAGCGCTGCCGGCACAGGTGCAGCCGCTGGCGTTCAGCATCGACGCGGGTACCTTGGCGCTCCTCGACAGCACCGGCGTTCCGTGGCGACTGACGCTCGGAAGCGGACTGCTGGAGCGGGCCTATCCCACGGCGCTCGACGGATCCGTGAGTCTGGACGGCACGGCGATCTACGGCACCAGCGAGGGCTCGCTGCTCCGTCTGACGACGTCGGAGAACACGCCGTGGAAAGCCAGCACCGCCGCGCGCCAGAGCCAGCTGCAGCCGCTGCGGGACGGCGGCGTGCTGCTGATCGGGCAGCGCCCTCCCGAGACGGTCCTGACCCGCTTCCGGCCACCGGCGACCGACGCGGTGGACAGCGCCGTGCTGCCGGGTCCCGCCCGACTCATCTCGGCGGCCGGCGGCGATCGCTACTACCTCAGCGACGGCCCGCGTGCACTCGTCAGCGTGCGTGCCCGTGATCTGGACAAGCTCGGCACCATCCTGCTGGGCGATTCGATCATCGCCACGACCACATCGCCGAGCGGTGACCGGGTGTACGTGCTCGGCCGCGACGGCAGTGCCGCGCGCGTGCAGGTGATTGCAAAGTACACCGACGAGATCGTCGCCAAGGTGCCCGTTCCAACGGATGCCAGCGCGCTCCGCATGGACCCGCTCGGGCGCTATCTGCTCGTCCGCCACGGCAGCGACGCCGATTCGGTGCTGCTGATCGGAGTGGCGACGGATGCCGTGCTGGGCCGCATCGTCTCCCCGTGGCGTGCCGACCTGCCACTGGTGCTTCCCGACGGACGCCTGGCCACGCTGCGAGGCGACGACGTCGTAATTCTTTCCGCAGACAAGT
>JAYWIJ010000136.1:0-11379 GCA_043788935.1 Gemmatimonadaceae bacterium
GAGCTCTCGCTCGGCGACTTCGTGCTCAGTGGCGGCGAACCCGCGGCGCTCGCCATCGTCGACGCCGTCGCGCGACTGTTGCCAGGCGCCATGAGCGACCACGAATCGGCGGCCACCGACTCGTTCTACGATGGTGCGGGTGTGAGCGCGCCGAGTTACACGCGGCCGGAGGAGTACCGCGGCCATCGTGTGCCTGACGTGCTGCTGTCGGGGCATCACAAGAAGATTGCGGAATGGCGTCGCCAGGAAGGCGAGCGCCGTACGTCATCGCGCGGGCAGTGACGTCGTGAGACTGGCACTGCCGCTGCTGATCGGTGCGGCGCTCATCGCCGCCTGCGGGGGCGGCGACGAGCCGCGGCGTGCGGCGCCGGTCGTCGCGAAGGTTGCGGCGCGGGCGGAGTCCGCGCCGCCGCCACCGCCGCTGGCAATCGACACTGCCGGCGACGGGCTGCTCACCGTCTGGCCGATGGCCGTGGAGCGGAACAAGCAGGCCGAAGAAACTCGGCGGCTGGTGGAGCACCTGCAGGCCGACCTGTCGGTGGTTCCCGGCTTCACGTCGGCCACGCTGCTGGCCAGTGGCGACGGCTCGACGCTGGTGCTGGCAGTGGTCTGGGCCGACAGCGCCGGTGCCGCGACAGGCGACACGATGCTGGCGGGGTGGCTCCGGCTGCCGGCGGACACGGCTCTGCGTCGGCGGCACGATGGCACGCTGACGTCGCGGGTCGCGATCCGTCGCACCACCGGCACGCCGCCCGTGCTGCGTGAAGGCGCGATGGTGCAGTTCACCCGCTACGTGATGAAGCCCGGGCACTCGTTCGGGGCGCTGGCCACGCTGGCCGACAGCAACCTCGCGATGCGCGTGCTGCAGGACACGGCAGCGCAGGGGGGCGCCTTGCTGGCGGCGGCGGACAGTGGCGCGTTGTACATGCTGCTTCAGGCGCGGAACGCCACCGCGCTGGACCCCGGGTTCGGACTGCCGACGACCTCACTGCCGTTCTGGGCCCCGTTTGCACTGCGCGAGGAACTGTTGATGGCGGTGGTGGCGATCGTGACGCGCCCCTGACCCTTCAAGGGGACGGGGATCTTGACAACGGGGCGGCAGGCGGCAGCCAGCCACTACCATCGCAGGCCCGACCGGGTTAACCTTCTCGGCTCACCAAGACAACCCCAGCCGGCGCTGTCGTACGCAGGCGCCCCGCAGAGCGTGATATGCACCCGTTCATCGAGACCCAGAAAGAGTGGATGCGCGAAATTCCCCCGTTCCGCGCGGGTGACACGGTTCGTGTCAACGTGCGCGTGAAGGAAGGGGAAAAGGAGCGACTCCAGGCCTTTGAAGGCACGGTCATCGCCCGCCGCGGCAGTGGCGTGAGCGCGACCTTCACGGTTCGCAAGATCTCGAACGGCATCGGCGTGGAGCGCATCTTCCCCGATCACAGCCCGATGCTCGGCGAGATCATCGTCGTACGCCGCGGTCGCGTGCGTCGCGCGAAGCTGTACTACCTCCGCGGTGTGACGGGCAAGGCTGCCCGCATCAAGGAGCGGAAGGTTCGCGTCGTCGCCAAGGCCTGACCAAGTTCATCGCTCCATGCCTGCACGCACGCAGAGCTGGGGCAGGGTCGAACGCGCTGCACGCAAGAGTGGCCACGCCCGTATCGTCGGGGTGGATGAAGTCGGACGGGGCCCCCTAGCGGGCCCCGTCGTCGCTTGTGCCATCCTGCTGCCGCATACCTGCCGAGACATCGCCGGGGTCGGCGATTCCAAGGCGCTTCGCGCGGAGGACCGTGAACGGCTGGCCACGGACATCCGCCGCGTCGCACTGGCCATCGGAGTGGGGGCAGCGAGCGTCGGCGAAATCGATCGTGTCAACATCTATCAGGCCACGGCCATCGCAATGCGCCGTGCCATTGCCCGCCTCGCTGCGCCGTATGATCTGCTGCTGGTCGATGGCTCACCGTTCGGCGCCCTGGGCATGCCGCACCAGGCCGTGGTGAAAGGTGATGCGTGCTGCCTGAGCATCGCCTGCGCCTCGATCATCGCGAAGGTCACGCGTGATCGCCTGCTGGTGGCACTGAACAGGCGTTATCCTGCCTACGGCTGGCATACCAACGCAGGCTACGGGACGGCGGAGCACCTCGCTGCGATCTCATCGCACGGCGCCACGCCGCACCACCGGCGAAGTTTCCGGCCACTGCGCGTCGATCCTCCCGATCTCTTCTCCTCGCCCAAGCAACCTGCATGAGCCCACACCCGGTGTTTCGCGATGGTCTTCTCGACGGCCAGGTCGGCATCATCACCGGCGGCGCCACGGGCATCGGGTTGGGAATCAGTTCGACACTGGCGCAGCTGGGCATGCACGTGGTGCTCGCCAGCCGGAAACCCGAGCATCTGCAGCCTGCCGTCGAGGCGATCATCGCGGCAGGTGGCAAGGCCAGCGCCGTGCAGGTGGACGTGCGCGATCAGGAACGGGTGCAGGCGATGGCGAAGGAAGTGCACGAGGCGCACGGACGCATCGACCTGCTGGTGAACAATGCCGCCGGCAACTTCTACGCGCCGTCGGAGACGCTGAGCGCGAATGCCTGGAAAAGCGTCATTGAAATCGATCTCTATGGCACGTTTTACTGCACGCAGGCGGTCTTTCCGTACATGAAGGCGCAGGGCGGTGGTCGCGTGGTGAGCACCTCCATGACGCTGCACTACCGCGGCTGGCCGCTCATGGCGCACGCGACGGCGGCGAAGGCGGGCGTCGATGCGCTCACGAAGACGCTGGCCGTGGAATGGGCCGATCACGGCATCCGCATCAACGCGATCGCGCCGGGCCCGATTCCTACCGAAGGGGTGCGGAAGGCGTTCACACCGCCACCCGGCGCACCAGTGCCTGACTTCTTCAGCGTTGACAAGGCGATGGAGTCGTATGCGAAATCGGCCATTCCGCTCAAGCGCTGGGGCACGCCGGAAGACATCGGACAGATGGTGGCCTACCTCGCGAGCCCGGCCGGTGATTGGATCACCGGGAGCATCTTCGTCATAGACGGCGGGGAGTGGCTCGCTAAGTCAAAGCCTGGCAACTAGTTGCAAATTGTGGCACGAAACTCGCACCACAGGGAAGCACGAGACGAGAGCCACCCTACTCGTCCATCACCTTCCTGGAGTATCTGCAATGAGCATCTCTTTCCGTTCGGGTTCCGCACTGCGTGCTTCGGCACTCCTGCTGACCGGCCTGTCGATGACGGCCTGCGTTACCAGCAAGACGTTCAAGCGTGAAATGACGGCGACGCGTACCGAAATTTCGACCGAGCGCACTGAGCGCCTCCGTGCCGACAGCATTCTCGGCGCCGACCTCTCCGGCCTGCGCACGGAACTGAAGAAGGAACTGGCCGACCTCCGCACCGAGTTCGATGCCAAGATCGTCGCCGCCGGCAACGGCATGAAGGTGATGCTTCCGGTTAACTTTGCATTCGACGACGCCATGGTGAAGGATTCCGATCGTGCGGCGCTCGAGCGTTTCTCGCAGATTGCGAACAAGTACTATCCGGGCGCCGTGATCACGGTCGAAGGTTTCGCTGATCCAGCCGGCTCGGCCGCTTACAACCAGCGCCTGTCGCTGGCCCGTGCCGAGAACGTGAAGCGCGAGCTGGCCACGAAGGGTCTGGACGCCTCGATGATCCGCACGATGGGCTTCGGCTCCATGCGCCAGGTTGTTCCAGGCGCACAGAAGGACGAGCCGGGCGCAGATCGCAACCGCCGCGTGGTCTTCGTGATCGAGAGCGCTGAGGCCCGCACGGCCGAAACTACGACCACGAACAACCAGTAAGTCTGCAGGCTGCGCCCGAATAACACGATAGTACTGGAAATCGGGTGGGGGGGATGTGGAGACACATCTGCATCTGGTGACTGGTACCTCTGAAGGCCGACGCGATGAAGCGTCGGCCTTCTTTTTGTGTTCAGCGGCTCGCGCTCGATCCCGATACCTCTCAGCCTGCCGGAGACGCCGGTCGGGCACAGGAGCGGGTTCGGCGGGGTATGTTCAGAAGGCTCCTGCACAGAGTCTGGCGGACACCGTCTCGCGGGCATCGCGCGCAGCCGTGTGCGAATTCCGGCTGGTGCATCGTCTTCGTGCAGTACCTGCCACCTTCGTCCTGAGAGCCGTGCCGGCCCCTTCGCTGACCATCTGCCAGCATGTCATGAAGCCCGCGATGCTCGTTGCGGGTTTGGTGCTGCTGACGGTGTCGGGAATCCGCCTGACGGACAGGGCGGATGCGCGTCGCGCCGTGCGCAGCGGGCTCGCAGACGGTGCCCACCTCGCTGATTCGCTGACCACCGCGGCACGCGCCACGGCATCGCCCCGGATTGCGTTCCCGGCGGCGGTGACGCTCGAGTATCTGGCGCGACTGCAGGTGGGACTGGGGAGTCCGTTCCGGCTCGTCGATCTGGCGCGCACCGACCCTCGCCTGCCGATCGCCTGGCGCCCACGCGTGGCCAACGCCATTCTCGCTCGATTGCGGGGCGACAGTCTGGCGATGCGACCGCTGGGGAATGCGCTCAGCATCGCACTGGCGCCCGACAGTGGCTCTGGTGCGGCGTTGCTGCGACTCGCAGACAGCGTCATGACGCCGGAAGCGAATTCACCGCTGGTGCTGGAAGCGTTCCGCATTGCAGCGGCACAGGCAAGTGCGAACGGACTGCTGCGATCGGGTGCCGTGCCGCTGCTGGACGCGGCGGCGTTGCTCGCCTACGACAGAGCGCGCGCATCACGCGATCTCGATCGCGCGATCAACGCCGCCTCGCGGGGCGATGGCGATCTGCCGCAACTGGTGGCCAGCTGGCGGCGTGAACGACGGTTCAGTGTCGAACGGCCGCTGTTGAGCGAGGTGACGCCGTCGTCGCAGCGCGTGGCGTCGCGCGTGCCGGCGCTGCTGGCCGCGATGCGTGTGGCGCTGAGCGTGCGCGACACGGTGCCGGCTGCGTCGACTCTCAGCAGTGTGTCGCCGCCGCTGCCCATGAACGCGGCGCGCGCATTGTCGCTGCTCATCAGCGTGCGCACGCGCCCCGCACAGCCCCAGGTGCGTCTGAGTGCGCTCGATACGCGTGCCGTCGCACTGGACCGCAATCGTGTGCAGGTGCCTGCAGCGAATCGCATGCTGCTGAGTGCCAGCAACGAGGAGACGCTGGTGATGACGCTGGCGAGCGTGTCGCGCGACACCGCGTTGTCGCCGATTGCCGCAGCGGCCACGCTGCTGGCGTCGCAGGGCATGCGGACGCTGGCACAGGAAGCACCGTTTCATCCAGGCACGCTGACACTGCGTCCCGAGCAGGTGGCGGAGCGGCTTGGGCTCGGATCACTGACGTTCGGACGCGACGTGCCTGCGTCGTGGCGCCCGTTCTACGCGCGCGAAGTCGCCACCGCCGTCGATGCGGTGCGCGACGTCTTCCCGCTCTCGAGTTTCGCGGGTCTCAACGTGCACGTGGGGGACACGGTGCTGTCAGGTGCACTGGCGGTCCACGATCCACGCACACGCCGCCTGACGTTGCCGCTCGCGACGGGATTCGGCGCCGTTGGACACGAACTGATGCACGATCTCGACTGGCAGGCGGCGCGTGACTACGCGGGCCGCGTCGGCACCTATGCGACCGATAATGCCCGCCGGAGCGGTGCGAACGGGCAGCCGATCGCCGCACGCATCGCGCGCCTCGCCGAGTTCGTGCCGGCGGCGGCGGTGAGCAATGCATACAACACGGAAGCGCGTCGGCCGGCCGAGCTGCTGGCGCGTGGCGCCGACTGGTTCCTCGCCAGTGCCCTGGCGCGACAGGGGCGCGTGAACGGTGCGCTGAGCGCCGTGCAGGACGGCTGGATCCGCGGCTACGCCTCGGCGGCGGGACCGGCAGCGTTCGCCGATCATGGTGCGGCGCTGAGTGCGTTGTTCGACGCGATGCCGACGCTGGCCGTGCGCGCCTCGGTGTCGCCGCGAAGCGACGCCGAGCGGGAGCCCGACCTCGGGACCATTGCCCGCGCCGCGTGGTTCTCGCCGATTCCACAGAGCGACTCGACGGTGTTCGCTCAGTCGAGGGCGTTCATTCCCGTCGCGGCGATCAGGAGTTGCTCGCCGGTGGCGCGGCTGCGTCTGGCGCCGATCCAGGGGACGGCCCGGGCTGTGGCGGCCGACTTCATACGGCCGCGCGTGGAGCGAACGATGCGCCGCTGGGCACGACAGGCCGACACTCCGGGGTTGTCGTCGGATGCTGCGCTGCTCCGAATGGCGCTGCTGGGCGCGCCGGTCAGTCCGGAGGTGGTGGAGTCGGCACGCGCTGCGTGGACGGCGGCGGCGTGGCGCGCGTTGCCCTGCCTGACGTTGCCGGATCGCGTGACCCCTTAATTTGCCCGGATGCCCCGGTTCCTGATCGCGTTCGCCACCATCCTGACCCTCATTCCCGTCACGCTGCTCGTGCCTGGGTTGCGGGAGCTGGTGCAGGTGGCCCACGGGGGCAGTGCGTCGTCGGCACACGCGTTCATGACCGTCAACATGATCAGCGGCATCGTGGCCGTTCCACTGGTGATGCGCTGGCAGCGGAAGGCCGGTTCGGTTCGGCAGTGGGTGAGTGCGCTGCTGGCGCTGGACGCCATCGTGTTTCTCGGCATGCGGGTGGCACCGTCGCTCGAGACGCTGTTCGCGCTGCGCATTCTCGATGGCGCATTGCACCTGCCGGCGATCACGCTGCTGATGGTTGCGGCGAATCGTCTGGCCGGCCCGCGCCGCGGCGGTTCGCTGGGTCTGCTCGGCTCGAGCCTGATGATCGGCGTGGCGATCGGATCGCCCCTCGGCGGACGACTGGTGGATCGATCACCCGCGCTGGTCTATACCGTCGGTGCCGCGCTGTTCATGCTGGCGGCGATCATCTCGCTCGGCATCGCGCTGCCGCGCGAGGAGCAGGCGCGCACGCCAAGTCGCAGTTATGCGTGGAACACCGGCATGAAGCTGGCCTGGGTGCCGCTCACGTATGCGTTCATGGATCGCTTCGTGATCGGTGTGTTCGTCACGACGTTCACGCTGTTTCTGGGCGACGTGCATCAGGCGACTGGCGCGCAGCGCGGCCTGCTGATGGCGTTGTTCCTCGTTCCGTTCGCGCTGCTCTGCTGGCCGGCGGGAAAGCTTGCTGATCGCATCGGCTGGTATCGTCCGCTGGTGGTGAGCAACGTGCTCTTCGGCGTGGTGTTCGCGATGTACGGACGTGTGCCGATTCAGGTCCTGCCGGCGCTGATGGTCTTGAGCGGTGTGCTCAGCGCGCTGATGTTCGCGCCGAACCTGATGCTGACGAGCGAGGTGGCGCGTCGCGCGGGGGATGGAATTTTCGGCGCATTTCAGATCGCGGGATCGGTGGGTTTTCTGGTAGGGCCCGCGCTGGGCGGTGTGCTGGTGGCGCTGCTGCGCGATGAGTCGGGGCGCACGGCGTACAACCAGATCTTCACGCTGGTGGGTGTGCTGGAATGCACCCTGGCGCTGGCGAGTGCGGTGGCGCTGGGCCGCTTGCTGAAGCAGCGGGAACTGGCGGTGCGGGCGAGCGTCGAACGCGGGGCCGCGAGCGTGGCGGTTTCCGGATAGCCGCGGTACTTCGCTGCGACGATGGTCGTCACCGTACGCTGATCACGATCAGGACATTCGCCCCGTGACTCTGAACGATTACAACCCGCCCGCTTTCGCGATGCCTCGACTCCGCAGGTTGGCTGCGTTCTCATGGATCGCCATGGTGGTGGTGTGCGCAGCATGCGGCAGCGCACCGCCCACTGCGGCCCGTCCGGAGGCTCCGCCAGTTGCGATCGCGGTGAGTGGCAATGCCGCTGCGGTGGCCGCAGCACTCGGTCGTGGCGTGAATTTCGGCAACATCCTCGAAGCGCCGGCCGAAGGGCAGTGGGGACTGCGGCTGAGCGACAGGTTGTTCGACGCGGCGCGCGCTGCGGGCGTGACGACGATCCGGCTGCCGGTGCGCTGGAGTGCGCATGCAAGTGCGACGCGGCCGTACACCATCGATCCGGTCTTCATGGCGCGCGTGGACTTCGCCGTCGAGGCCGCGCTCTCGCGTGGGATGCGGATCGTGGTCGACATGCATCACCATCGCCAGCTCGACGGTGATCCACTGGATCAGAACGAGACGGCGGTGAGCGACGCGGTGCTCGAGGAGCGGTTCGTCGCGATCTGGGGTCAGATCGCGACACACTTCCGTTCACGACCGGAGACGGTGCTGTTCGAGCCGTACAACGAACCGCACGGCCGGCAGACTGCGGTGAGCTGGAACCTGCTTTTCGCGCGTGCGCTCGCCGCAATTCGTGCCGTGGACACCACGCGCTACATCGTCGTGGGTCCGGTGCAGTGGAACAGTGCGTCACAGCTCGATGCGCTGGCGCTGCCCGACGCTGATCAGCGGCTGATCGTGACGATCCACAATTACGAGCCCTTCGCCTTCACGCATCAGGGCGCCGAGTGGACGGGCATGACGAACAGTCCGCTCACGACATGTTGTAACGCCACGCAACGACAGTATCTCTCCGATCCGTTGCGGATGGCGTCGCGGTGGCGCGAGACGGCGAAGCGCCCGGTGTGGGTGGGTGAGTTCGGCTCGTACGGCAAGGCACCGTATGCGTCGCGCGTGACGTATTCACGTGCGCTACGCGACTCGATCGAGGCGCATGGCATGACGTGGGCGTACTGGGAGTTCGCGTCGGGGTTCGGGATCTACGATCCGGCGACGGCGACAATGCGGGCGGAACTCCGGGACGCGTTGTTTTTCTGAAGGTAGACGGCGCGGGCGCGCGTCAGTGTCCGCCACGATCAGTGAACTGCCGCGACGTCGCCGACCCATGCCACCGTCGGATGCCGTCGACGACACCATGCGCATACGCCTGCACACCCGCACGTGTCCGGAAGAACGCTTCGCGCTCCGGCAGCACGATCACGCTGCCTTCGACGAGGACGGCGGTCATCCACGAGGGACGCAGCACCGCGAACTCCTGCAGCTGACTGCCGAAGTTGCGTTGCTGCAATGCTGCCGCAACGGATGTGGACATGTGCCGTGCGAGATGCAGGCTTTGCGGATTGGTGAAGTACACCTTCGTGCCGAGCGCCGCTTCGGGCGGGCGGCCCGGACCGGGCGCGTTGAGGTGCAACGAGACGAAAAGATGCGCTGACGACGTTTCGGCGATCACCGCGCGTGCTTCGAGCGAGAGCGGACGCTCGTCGGTGCGCGTCATGATCACGGTGGCGCCCTCGGCGCGGAGCATCGCGGCCGCTTCCGTGGCCACCGCGAGTGTCGCCGAGTCTTCGCGCAAGCCTGAGGGACCGGTCGTGCCGTCGGGGGGATGGCCGGGATCGAGGGCCACGATCAGGCCACGGAGCGACGGCGCAGCTTTCGGCGGCACGCGAAGTCGGAGGTGCAGGGCATTGCCGCGCCACTCCGTACGCCAGCCCAGGGGAAATGCGGACAGGCCGAGATCGACGACCACGCGCCCCGCCGCGGAATCGCGTGCGACGAGACGCCGCACCGGTCTGTTCGCGCCATGCTGTGACGGCGGGCGCGACGTCCACTGCGCGCCGTAGATCGTCCAGTAGAGACGATCGGCCTGCAGTTCGACGGTGCTGGGAAGTCGCTCGGGGAGCGCGATGGAAATGACCGTCTCACCCGAATCGGGTGACGTCGTCATCACGGGCGCACCTGCGTCAAGCAGTTCGGCGCGTGGTGCGGTGAGGGTGTCGGCATCGTCGGCGGGAATCCAGACCCAGTGTGCCTCCGAAAGACGGAGGCGCAGCGATCGGTCCGTACGCGCGTCGGCCAGCAATCTCATTCCCTGCGGAAGCGGCATGGCGACCTCGCCTTCCGGTCGCCAGCGAGAGTAGATCGGTCGCCAATGCGTGGCACTGTCGGCGGTGTCGCTCGGCAGCCGTCGCATGGTGACCCAGCGAATCCATGGCCGCACGTCGCCCTCCGGCTGACGTGCGGCGGCGGGCGAGGCGGCACGCAGCGTGATCGTGTGGACCAGCGAGTCGTCTCCAGCCCGTGCCACGAATCGGAGTTCGCCACCCGCCGCCACCGGCTGAAAGGACGCGAAGGTCCCATTTGCCTCGACTGGCACCGTGACGCCGTTGACGCGGAGTGACGCCCGACCGGTGCCCACCGTCCCCCAGATGGGCGTTGCCCCTTCGGCTGGCACCGCGGTGCTGTCGGTGGGGAAGCGCACGTCGATCCGGAGTGGGCCGTCTGCGGCCGGGATCCGCGAAATCTGGCTTTCGCACGCAGCGAGCGCCACGAGTGCGGGAATGAACCAACGAGGAACGGGCGCCATCGTGCAAAAAGGTCGAGTCGGGCGGGGAGTGATGTCGTGAACCTGTTTCGGGCGGTGGTTCGCGTGTCGGTGATCGGTGGCTTGCTGGCCGCCGCCGATGTCGCGTTCACGCCGACGCGCACGCGACCGGCACTCGACAGACTCCTGACGCGCAATCCGGAAACGACGGGCTTCATGCGCCACGCGGCGGCGGCGGGGCATCCGGTGCGCGACTGGACGTGGGTCGGCCTCGACTCGATCGCGCCGGTGGCAGTCTGCGCGGTCATGGCGGCGGAGGACCCGACGTTCTTCGACCACGGCGCGCTGGATTGGGAAGCGCAGCGGGCACTGGCGCGCGACCTCGTGCACCTCGACTTCTCGCGCGGCTACAGCGACATCCCGCAGCAACTCGCCCGCAACCTGTTCCTGTCACCGTCGCGCACCGTGTCGCGGAAAGCGAAGGAGTACCTGCTGGCGTTCGAGCTCACGCACGCGGTGCCGAAGGATCGGCAGCTGGAGCTTTACCTGAACGTGGCGGAATGGGGCGACGGCGTGTGGGGCATCGAGGCGGCCAGCCGTCACTACTTCGGTGTGCCGTCATCGGCGCTGACGCCCGCACAGTCGGTCGTGCTGGCGACGATGCTGGTGGCACCGCGACGCGAGCGCACGTACATGCTCGGCGCCAGGGTCGTACCGCGACATGAAATGGTCTCGCGCAAGCTCTGGGCGTCGCGCCTGCTGAGCACACAGGAGTACGGCGCGCTCGTCGATCGTCTGCGCATCTGGCGGGAGTATGCGCGCACGCATGACGACGACATCCGCAGTGGTTTCGTGTACGCCGCATCCATCATGGGTCCGGAATCGTTCGCGCTCGTTGCATCACACGAGCCGACGGCGCGACTGCCGCTCGCGCGCTATTGCAACCTGTCCCGGCGCGGGTACTGGTAGCCGCGCCGGGTCATTGCGGCGTGGTACCGATCACATGTCGGCACCACGCCCAACGCTCACATCGCGAGTGAATAGAGCAGATCGACATACGACTTCACGGCGCCATCCATGCCTGCCACCTTCGG
>JAYWIJ010000137.1:0-11330 GCA_043788935.1 Gemmatimonadaceae bacterium
ACGGCCGATCCGGGCACGATCAGGTCGCGCGCCACGAGCGGCATCAGGCCGAGCAGCGTGGCAGTGGGATAACAGCCCGGGTTGGCGACGATCCGCGCGTTGCGGATGGCATCGCGATTGATCTCCGGCAACCCATACGGTGCGTCGATGTCGGCGACGGCGTGTTCACCCTGTCCCGGACGCAGGTCGGCCGACAGATCGATGACTTTCGCACCCGCAGCCTGCGCCCTGGCGACCCACGCCGCCGAGGCGCCGTGGGGCAGGGCGGAGAAGATGACGGCCGCATCAGCGAGCGCGACGGCGTCCAGAGACGCCATGACGAGGTCGCGACCCGGCAGCCAAAGCGTGTCACCGGCACGCGAGTGCGCCGCGGCGAACGCCAGCTCGAATCCGGGATGCGCCTCGGCGAGCAGGCAGAGCTCCTGCCCCGCATAGCCGCTGGCCCCTAGCACGCCGACAGGGAGTTTATGCATATTGAATGCATATTCTTTCACTGCCCACCCGTCAATGGCTGACCATCGCCATCGGCGCGAAATCCTCTTCAGCGGACGGTGCACCCATGGCCAACAAACGCGACCGGCACCTCGTCATCAGCGAGATCGTCGAGAGCCAGGCGGTCCAGAGTCAGGACGAGTTGCGCCGACTGCTGCGCGACCGCGGCTGTGAGGTGACCCAGTCCACCCTGTCGCGCGACCTGCACGAGCTGCGGCTGGCCCGCATCCCGACCGCCGACGGCGCTCGGTATGCCTTCGCCGACGGCGGGGTGGCCACTGCGGAGGACGACCGTGGCGCGCTGGATCACCTGCTGCCACAGTTCTTCGACAAGGTGGACGGCACCGGCGAGCTGGTGGTGCTCCACACCATGGCCGGCGGTGCCATGCCCGTCGCCGCCGCCATCGACAGTGAAGCCTGGCCCGACGTCCTCGGCACCATTGCCGGCGACGACACCATCCTGCTGGTCTGTCGGTCCCCCGAGGCGCGCCTGCGCGTGATGCGCCGCCTCAGCATCATCGCCGGCGACGGCTGAGTCGTGACGCGCGCTCCCTTGTGGCGCGGCCACGTTTCTTAGAACTTATGCAGTGAATCTGCATAAAATTTCACTTTGGAGTTCGACATGGCCCATACGATCGCACTCGCCTACTCGGGCGGTCTCGACACCTCGATCATCGTCCCGTGGCTCAAGGAGCACTACCCGGGATCGCGCGTCATCTGCGTCGCTGCCGACATCGGGCAGGACGACCTGGGCGGTGTGCGTGAGAAGGCCATCGCCTCCGGCGCCGAAGAATGCGTCGTCGTCGATCTCAAGGAACGCTTCGTGCGCGACTTCATCTTTCCGATGCTCCGCGCCGGCGCGATCTACAACCGCAAGTACCTGCTCGGCACCTCCATCGCCCGCCCGCTCATCGCCCGCAGCCAGGTCGAGGTGGCGCGCCAGTTCGGCGCTGACGCCCTCGCCCACGGCTGCACCGGCAAGGGCAACGATCAGGTGCGGTTCGAACTGAGCTACATGACGTTCGCGCCCGATCTGGAAGTGATCGCGCCGTGGCGCCTGTGGGACATCCGCAGCCGCGAGGACGCCATTGCGTATGCGAAGTCCAGGAACGTGCCGATCGTCGCCACGGTGGAGAAGATCTACTCCCGCGATGCCAACCTCTTTCACCTGTCGCACGAAGGGGGCGGGCTCGAGGATCCGAACTGGGAGCCGGTGGAGGACATGTTCCAGCTCACCGTCTCGCCCGAAGCGGCACCGGACAAGCCGGAGTACGTCACCATCGGCTTCGAGGCCGGCACGCCGATCAGCGTCAACGGACAAAAGCTCGGCGCCTTCGATCTGCTCTCGATGCTGAACAAGCTCGGCGCGCAGAACGGCGTCGGTCGCATCGACCTCGTCGAGGATCGCCTCGTCGGCATGAAGAGCCGTGGTGTGTACGAGACGCCGGGCGGCACGCTGCTGTACGCCGCGCACTCGGAGCTGGAGCAGCTGGTGCTCGATCGTCGCACGCTCGCCGCCAAGGACCTGATCGCGCCGCGGTATGCGGATCTCGTATACGAAGGCCGCTGGTGGACCACCGAGCGCGATGCGTACGACGCATTCGTGAACGTCACGCAGGAGCGAATCACCGGCACCGTCACGCTCAAGCTGTACAAGGGCAACGTGATCGTCGCCGGCCGCCAGAGCGCGCATGCGATCTACGACGAGCGCTTCGTCACGTTCGGAGAGGACAACGTGTACCAGCAGGCCGATGCGGGAGGCTTCATTCGTCTCTACGGTCTGCCGTACCGTGTGCGCGCGCTCAAGGATGCGGAGATGGGCTTCGTCCCGTCGTGGGGCACGGCCGACGCTCCCGAAGCGACGCCGGCCAAGCCGTCCACCGCGGACGCATAAGTGGCCGACGGACCGAATCACAAGCTGTGGGGGGGCCGCTTCGCCGGCGGCCCCTCCGCCGTTCTGGATGCGGTGAACCGGTCGATCACGACCGACTTCCGTCTCTGGCCGTTCGACATCCAGCTCTCGCGTGCGTGGGCCAAGGGGCTCGTGCGCGGCAACATCCTCACGCCCGACGAAGGTGCGCGCATGGACGCGGGCCTCGCGGCCGTCGCCGACGACTTCGTGGCCGGCGCGCAGCCGCTGCCGAGCGACGAGGATGTGCACACCATGGTCGACCGACTGCTGCACACACATGTCGGCGACGTGGCGAGCAAGCTGCACACGGGCCGCAGCCGCAACGATCAGGTGGCCACCGGCACCCGCCTCTGGACACTGGACGCCATCACGCAGCTCGACGCAGGGATTCGCGAAGTGCAACGCGTTTTGCTGAAGCATGCCGAGTTGCACCAGACGGATCTGTTGCCGGCGTACACACATCTGCAGCGCGCGCAGCCCGTCACGCTGGCGCACTGGCTGATGTCGCATTTCTGGCCGCTGCAGCGTGACCGTCAGCGCCTCGCTGACGCCGCACGCACCACCAATGTGTTGCCACTGGGCTCAGGCGCCATTGCCGGCACCGCGTTTCCGGTGTCGCGTGCACTGCTCCGTGAGGAGCTGGGCTTCGCGTCGCTGTCGCCGAACAGCATCGACGCCGTGGGCGACCGTGACTTCGTGGCCGACACGCTCTACGCCCTGACGATGACCGCCACGCATCTGTCGCGTCTGGCCGAGGATTTCATCCTGTTCGGCAGCAGCGAGTTCGGGTTCGTGCAGTTCGGTGACAGTTTCTCCACCGGCTCGAGCATGATGCCGCAGAAGCGCAACCCTGACGCCCTCGAACTCACGCGTGGCAGTGCGGCGCGCGTGACGAGCGACCTGCTGTCGCTGGTGATGTCGCTCAAGGGATTGCCGAGTGGCTACAACAAGGATCTGCAGGACGACAAGCGCGCGTTGTTCGACGCGGCGGACGTGATGTCGCTGGTGCTGCCGGCCGTGGCAGGCGCCGTGGACGAACTGACGTTCCGCACCGACCGCATGGCGGCCGCGGTGACGTCGGTGATGATGGCCACCGACCTCGCCGACTACCTCGTGCTGCGCGGCGTGACCTTCCGTGAGTCACACGGCGCGGTTGGTTCGCTGGTGCGTCAGGCCGAGGAAGCGCGGGTGGAGTTGCACGAGCTTCCGCTTTCGGCGTTCATGGCGGCGCACGCCACGTTCGGCCCGGACGTGTTGGATGCATTGTCGGCACAAGCCAGTGTCGATCGTCGCAACGTGCCAGGCGGCACCGCAGTCAGTGCCGTGAAGTCGCAGCTTGAAGCCGCGCATGCGGCGCTGAGCTGACACGCCCCAACTGCTGAACTGCAACTGCGGAACTGCTTCATCGCAAAACTGCTCGCACGCGGAACTGCAACTGCAGGTAAACAGCGTGAGGGCACCGTGCCCGTGTCATGTGCTTCTGCGCCACGCATCGGGAAGATTTTTGGGGGATCTGCGCTCGCAGTGGCGGTTCCCCTCAATCCCCGAGGCCTCGCGCCGCGTTGAGGCCAGACGCTCGCACCGACAGACCGAGAAAGCCGTGTGGCGGCTGTTCGCAGTTTTGCGTGCATGCCGTTTTGCGATAAGGCAGTTCTGCTGTTGCAATGCAGTTTCGTAGCCGTCAACACAGCGAGAGGGGCGACCGCACTGATGCAGTCGCCCCTCGTCGTACGTGGAGCCAGGAGGCTCAGAACATGAACCCGACGCTCACCGGGATGAACTTCGCCGTCGTGCGACCATTGGCCACGTCGAACGAAGTGTTCTGCACGCTGTGCATGCGCGCCTCGATGAACAGCTTGGTCACCTTCACGCCGGCGCCATAGTTGTAGCCCAGTTTGCGCGAGTTCGTCGAGCCGTTGAACTTCGTGTCGTAGTAGCCGACACCGCCGATCAGGTACGGCTTGACCGGCCCGGGCAGCAGGTTCATCACGGCGTTGATCGATCCGCTGATCACGCGCGCATCGCTGCCGCTCGCGGCCTGGCTGAAGGCGTTCGTGAAACTGCTGCCGCCAAAGCTGTTGTACTGCAGATCAGCGCGAATCCTGAATGGGAACAGCGGGATGCCGGCCTGCACGGCGATCAGCCCGTTGTAACCCATGTCCTGCCGGTTGTTGATCGAACCCGAGGCCGTGGTACCACCACCGGCGAGACCGATCGAGAACTGCGCCTGAGCCGGTACTGCGGCGGCGAGCGTCATCACAACGCCGAAACCGGCAAGAATCCCGCGAAAATTGGTCATCTGTGTCTGGTGTTGAGGTGAACGCGTCGGCCATCGGCCATCCGTGTGACGATCATGGACACCGCGGGATCACAAACACACGCCACGAGCGCGTCACCCGACGTTCCCGGAGGGGATGCGAATGACGCGCTTGCTGACTTTCACGTGCTGCAGAACAGGGTGTGTGTTGCGTCATGCAACGCCACCCGGGCTGCCGCTAGAACATGATGCCGATGGTGACCGGGATGAACTTGGCCGAGCTGCGATTGCCACCGACGTCGAAGGTCGCGTCCTTGATCTCGTGCAGACGGGCTTCGATGAAGAGGCTCGCGCCCGTCATTCCGAACTTCACGCCGGCGCCGTAGTTGTAGCCCATCTTGCGCGTGGCATCGGTGCCCTTGAGCTGCGTATCGTAGTAGCCGACTCCGCCGATCAGGTAGGGCTTCACGGGACCCGGCAGCAGCGAGAACACCGCGTTCACCGAGCCACTGATCACGCGCGTGTCGGCCTGATTGAACGCGTTGGTGACGGAGCTTCCGAAGTCTTTGCCGCCGAAGCTGTTGTACTGCAGATCGGCCCGCAACTGCAGGGGAAACGTCGGGACGCCAAGCTGCACGGTGGCCAGACCGTTGTAGCCGAGATTCGAGCGGTCATTCAGCGAGCCTGAGGGCACGGTGGCGCCGCCGCCAAGTCCGAAGGCGACCTGCGCCTCTGCCGGCGCTGCTGCTGCTGCGAACAGCAGACCGAGCCCTGCGACCGCAGTACGAAGATGCGTCATGGAGATGTACTCCTGGATGTGAACGCACGCGCGACCGTGCGACCTGCTGACGACCGCACGCGCGCCTCGATCACCGTACCGGCTGACCTGGACCACTCAACGGCGAATATCTGCACCGGTGAGCAGGGCTCGCGCGGCGCTGATCCCGCCGCGCGCTGCACCCTCGAGTGAACTCGTATGCCCACTCTCCGAGGCAAGGACCAGACCACGTACTGCCGTGCTGGCTGACACGCGACGCATCGCGCTGCCGGGTGCCTGCGCATACTGCGAGTACGGGACACGCCAGATGGCGACGAGTTCCGACGGAATGGCCTTCGTGCGGCCGCTCATCGTCGCAAGATCCTGACGGACACGACGCTCCAGTTCCGCATCGTCGAGCGTCGCGGCAGCACCGAGCACCGTGGCGGCCGTGAGCGCCGCACCAGCAGGCGCATAGCTGGGCGCAACGTTGCTGATGGTGATCGCGTGGCTCACCGTGGCATCCGGCGCCGTGTTGAGCCACAGCGCGTCGCCATCGAGCAGCGGCGCCGTCGAGCGCAGATACACGGTGCTGCACCCGAGGCTGTCGGTCGGCACATCCACCAGCACGCCGGCGGTCGCCGCGAGTCGGCCGATCGTGGGCGGATCACAGGCCAGCACCACGGACGACGCACGGACCACCGTTCCGTCGTCAAGCGACACACCCTGCAACACTCCACTGTCCACGATCACGCGCGTCACGCTCGCGCCGGTCCGGATGCTGCCGGCCGGCAATGCCGACGCGAGCTGCGCGGTGATGGCCCCCATGCCCTGTGCCGGCACCACCGTGCGCCCCTCGGCCAGCATCTTGAACGTGTACAGCAGCACCGCGGCCGACGTCTCGAGCGAGCGGTCCAGCAGGATGCCGCCGTAAAACGGGGCAAAGAAGTTCTGGATGGCGTTGGCGCTGAATCCGCGCTGCTGCAGGAACGCACGCGTGGAAATCGTGTCGAAGCGCGGCGCGAAGCACTCGTCGAATGGCAGCGACGTGGCCAGCAGGCGCAGGCGCAGCATCCGAACCTTGTCGGCGATCGAGAGCTGCGGCGCGATGATCGTTGGCCAGAGCAGCGCCATGTCGGCCAGTGCATCACCGATGACGGCCGGGTGGCGATCGCCGCCGGCCATCACCGCCGCTGGCCGGAAGGTACGCAGCTCGAGCGCCGTCATGTCCAACGCGGCCGAGAGCGTCGGGTACGCCGTGAACAACACCTGAAACCCATGGTCGAGCCGTAATCCATCGCGCACCGTCGTGCGGACACGGCCTCCGACCTCGGCCTCGCGCTCGTACAACACCACCGGGCGTCCGGCGCGTGCGAGTTCCCGCGCGCAGATCAGCCCGGCAACGCCACCCCCGACTACGAGGGTGAGTTCGTGCGCTCCCGTCACGGCGCGGGCGGTACGGTGGCAGGCGGCACGGTCGCGGCACCCGGATCGTCCGGCGCCACGGCGGGCGGGGTGATCACGCCGCCAGACGCCGGCGGCGGCGCACCGATCACCTGGATCTCGCTGACGAAATATTCGGTCTCACCGAAGCACTGCGTCGGCACGCCCTTGTGCTGCTCGTACGTGAGCTTCACCTGCTTGCCCAGCGAATTGTTGATCTGGTCGGCGACCTTCCCGTCCCGCACGGTGAAGCGGAAGATTTCCGGCATCACATTGGGGCCGTTGGCCAGCGCCAGCTCGCCTTCCCACGTCTTGCAGACCCAGCCTTTGTTGGAAAGCTTCTGCACGAAGCCCGCGCGCTCGCCGCTGGCGTACGAGAAACTGAGCGCGATGGTCACCCACAGCGCGAATGCCGCCAGCGGCAGCACGACGAGAAACAGCACCGCCGTGATCTTCCACTTGCTCTTCTTCGGCTTGGGCGTGTTGATCAGGGGTGCGCCCGTGTCGATGGGCGTGCTGCTATAGGTGCGGCTCGGCTCTTTGGCCATGATAATCTCGGTCGCTGGTGGTGGTTCGCGGCATTGGCAATGTCGGCAGGCCGGCACTGGCCCCACAACCCCGGGGGAAACCGCCGCTCCCGGCCGTACGCTCTCCGACTGGCGATAGATTCTCCTCCAGGTCGCTCGTCCGGCCTCCCGTTCCGGAACCCCGAACCATCGTGCTGTGAGCATTCCCTCCGTTTTCCGCCCCCGCCGACAGACCGTGACGGCGATGGTCGGCTCCGTGCCGGTCGGCAGCAGTCATCCGATCGTCGTGCAGTCGATGACCAACACCGACACCGCCGATGTCGCAGGCACGGTGGCCCAGGTCGCCTCGCTCACGCGCGCCGGCTCGCAGATCGTGCGCGTCACGGTGAACAACGAGGAGTCGGCCGCGGCGGTTGCCGACATCGTGCGGCAGCTCGCCGATCAGGGCATCACCACGCCGATCGTCGGGGACTTTCACTACAACGGACACCTGCTGCTCGCGAAGTATCCCGAATGCGCGAAAGCCCTCGCGAAGTACCGCATCAACCCCGGCAACGTCGGCGGCAAGCGGCGCGACGAGAACTTCCGCAGCATCGTGCAGATCGCCGTGGACAACGACAAGCCGGTGCGCATCGGCGTGAACTGGGGTTCGCTGGATCAGGACCTGCTCACCACGATGATGGACGCGAACGCCGAGCAGGGATATCCCATGACGGCGCACGACGTCTACGTCGAGGCGATGCTCACCAGCGCGCTGCGCTCGGCGGAGATGGCGGAAGAAGTCGGGCTCGCGCACGACAAGATCCTGATCTCGGCCAAGGTATCGCTGGTCCCCGATCTGGTGGACGTCTACCGCAAATTGGCCGCACGTTGCGACTATCCACTGCACCTGGGGCTCACCGAGGCCGGACTGGGCATGAAGGGTGTCGTGGCCAGCACGGCCGGCCTCTCGCTGCTGCTGTCGGAAGGCATCGGCGACACGATCCGCGTGTCACTCACACCGAAGCCCGGTGGTGATCGCGCGGAGGAGGTGTTCGTCGCGCAGCAGATTCTGCAATCGCTTGGACTTCGCAGTTTCGCGCCGCAGGTGACCGCCTGTCCCGGCTGCGGTCGCACCACGTCCACGTTCTTCCAGAGCATGGCCGAGGACATCCAGATCTATCTGCGCGAGCAGATGCCGGTGTGGCGTGGCAAGCATCCCGGCGTGGAAGAGATGCGAGTGGCCGTGATGGGATGTGTGGTGAACGGCCCCGGAGAATCGAAGCACGCGAACATCGGCATTTCGCTCCCCGGCACCTTCGAGGAACCCAAGGCACCGGTGTACGTGGACGGCTCGCTGATGGTGACGCTCAAGGGCGATCGTATCGTGCCGGAGTTCCTCGAGATCCTCGAGAACTATGTCGTGCGCACCTACCCGACACCTGAGTTGTCGCCCGTCTAGCGACGTTGCCCGCGGTGCACGCTTGAATGCGAATGCGACGCGGGATCATCGACGTCGACAACGGCAAGTGGCTCACACGGGGGTAACAGGGGGACCCGGGAGTCCTTTCCCCAGGTGCCCCCGTTACCTACGTGTGAGCCTTGCTATTTTCTCTTTCGGTACATAACCCGAAGAACAGCAGGCGTCAGAGCACTGCGGGCATGTCGCCCGCAGGCGCGGCATCGAGTTCGGTGACCATGTCGCCGAGTTCCTGCATGATCGACGCGGTGAAGCCCACCGCCTGCAGGCGTTCGTGCACGGCGCGATACCAGTGCAGCGTCGCGTCGCGGGTGGCACCGCCGCGCGACCACACCGTCGTCGGTTCGATGGTTCGTCGCAGGTCGGCGAGCACAGTCCCGGCGTTGTGCAGGTTGTGCGCGGCACAGACCCAGCGCGCCGCATCGGAGGCACTGGCAAGGCGTGCGAGGTAATCCTCCTTCACGTCGTCCTTGCTCAACTCGATGCCGTCGTCATCCACGCGGCGGCGCGTGACCGAAAGCACGGTGTCCAGCACATCGTGGCCGAACTTGGCACCGATGCGATCCGCCAAATCGCTGGACGTGTAGCCATCGCGGACGCTGTCCTCGATCACGTCGTGCAGCACACCGCCCACCACGACGGTTTCGTCGCAGCCGTAGTGCACGAGGATCACCGCCACGTTCGCAGCGTGCGTCACGTACGGCAGGCGCAATCCCTTGCGCACCTGCGTGTCGTGGTGCTTGGCCGCGAAGGCGAGTGCGTGGTTGATGCGGTCGGAATATCCGCGCATGTCGGCGGGAGTCAGGGAGAGACTGTCTCGACGGATCGGGAAACTATCGCGCAATACGCACCGGCGCACCACGAACGCTGGATCAGCGTGCCTGCGTCAGCAGTGCGGCGAGCCGCACGTCCAGCAACAGCAGCGCCGCGCCCTGCAGCACCACAGCGATGCCGGCGCCCACCAGCCCTTTCGACTTCGCCAGCTTCCAGCCGCACCAGGCGAGCGTGACGCCGACCGCGATGTAGCCCACGTCGAGGCCGCAGTTGAACCACAGAAAGCGATCGAGACTTGTAACGCCGTCGTAGTCACGGAGTGTCAGCGTCGGACGCGCCGCCAGTGCGAGGACGACGTCCACCGCACCCCACGCGCCGGTTTGCAGCGCGAAGTGCCGCAGCAGCGGCGAGTCGATCCGCTTGATTCGCCAGAACGCCCAGCAGCCCAGTCCCGTCGCCAGACTGGCTGCGCCCCAGAGCAGCAGGCGCGCAAGATGTGCCCGTTCGAATGCGAGTACCTGATCGGCCCACATCGCTCAGCGGCCCCCCGCAGGAGCCGTCTCGAGCGCACGCTGCAGTGCAGTGTCGAGCGCGAACTGCACCGGGTCACCGTCATCGATGTCGGGTGCCCACGCCACCACACCGATCGCCTCCGCGCCGGCCGCCGACAGCACTTCGGTGCGCACCTTCGTCAGCCAGGCCGTGGGCGTACTGCCGATGCGCACCACCAGCAGCACGCGCGACGACTGGTCTGCCGTGCCAAGCGCTGCGCGCACATCACCGATGTTGCCCGACCGCACCGTCACCGTGTCATCCTGTACCTCTTCGAGAAAGTATTCACCGGTCCAGGCTACACCCTGACTCCGTTCCGGCTGCACCAGCACCGAGCGCGTCGGTGTCGGAGCGACACGATTGCGCTTCCGTCGCGTCGCGCGCGCCGTCCCCTGCCGCGGCGACACCACCCGCACACGCCGCCCGTCGTGACCAAGCCGCTCGGCGATGCGCGCGGCGGTGCGTGATGCCAGTCCGGCATCGTCACTCACGACGATCAGTGTGTTCGACCCAGCCAGCAGCGGCTCGAGATCGAACACGAGTTGACTGAACGCACTGGTCAGCGAATCGGTGCTGAGCGCATCGGAGGCGCGGATGCCGAGCAGCAGCGGCACGCGGGCCTGCGTCACGACTTCGCCCTCATCGGCAACGCGCGGCGCACGCAGCTCGAGCAGCAACGCCAGCAGCAGCGACAGACCAACGGCAGCCGCGACACTGGCCATCAGCATGGCCAGTGGCGGCGCCAGTGTATCCACGCGACGCTGCGCGCGGTTGCGAGCGGCGTCGCGCTGCACGGCTTCGGTGCGTCGTGCAACGAGGATGGCCGCGACTGAATCGGCGGTGCGCACGGCACGCGCGCGACGCGAACGCGCCACGTCGTAGCGAGCCGAGTCCTGTGCGTAGCGGCGCTCGAGCTCGGCGGCGCTTGGCCCGATGCGCGCGGCGGCGGCGAGCTCCGGTGTCCCGGGAGTGCCGCGCATAAGCGCAGCGAGACGCTGTGCGGCGGCACGTTCGATGGCACGCCCGTAGCCGGTCACGCGGCTCGACAGTTCGAGGTAGATCGGATCCACACCGCCGACGGCGTCGTATTCGTTGCGCGCGCGCTCGGCATCGGCGAGCGAGTCGGCCAGCGCGCGAACGCGTGCGTCCTGCTGCAG
>JAYWIJ010000138.1:0-3170 GCA_043788935.1 Gemmatimonadaceae bacterium
GCGCAGATCGGGGCGGAGCAGCGCCTGCGTGTTGAGCGCCAGCGCCAGCCCGGTGTCGCCGTGAATGGAGCGCTCGTGAAACTCGTCGAAGCAGATCACCCCGACGCCCTCGAGGGTGGGATCGTCGAGCAGCATGCGCGTCAGCACGCCCTCGGTTACCACCTCGACGCGCGTGGCGCTGCTGACGCGTGTATCGCCGCGCATGCGCCAGCCGATCGTCGCACCAACGCGCTCACCGCAGAGTGCGGCCATGCGACTGGCAGCGGCGCGCGCGGCGAGACGTCGCGGTTCCAGCAGCAGGATGCGATCGGTGCCGAGCCAGGGTGCATCGAGCAGCGAGAGTGGAATGCCGGTGGTCTTCCCAGCGCCGGAGGGCGCGACGAGCACCGCGGCCACACCGTTGCGCAGGGCCGCGTGCACGTCGCCGGCGACGGCCATGACGGGCAGCGAGGCGGTTCCCGGCGGCGGCGGTGGATCGTGGATGGTGGTCACAGCGCTAACTTTACCGGAACATGGCCCGCACGGGTGTGCCGGGCGTCGTTTCATGGTGCGGTCACCGGTTTTGGGCCGGAAGGAGCAGCAGATGCATCCACGGACAGCGGCCGTCGTGGCATTCGCCGACGCGGCGCGCGCGGAGTTGTTCACCGCGGTGGACGCGATTCCCGGCGAGCTGCGCGAGGCCCGCCCTACCGAGTCGTCGTGGTCGGCGGCCGAAGTGCTCGAGCATCTGGTGCGGGTGGAGCGTGGCGTGGCGAAGCTCGCGGCGCTCAAGATCGGCGAGATGCAGGCCGCGGCCGAGCCGCTGCACGAAGCGCCGGAGCTGGTCGATGTGTCGACCGCGAAGTTCGAAATCCTCGGCAATCGCGAGATGCGCATCGAGGCACCGGAGCGGGTGGTGCCCGAGGGTGAAATGTCGGCGGAGGCAGCGCGCGCCGCGTTGATCGAAACCCGCGGCATTCTGCTCGATCAGCTCCACGCCGGCGACGGCCTCGCGTATTCCGCCGTGCTGCATCCGCATCCGTTCCTCGGCACGCTGAACCTGTACGAGTGGGTGCATTTCATCGGGGCACACGAGCGCCGGCACGCGGCGCAGGTGCGTGAGATCGCTGCCCATTTCGCTTCCACCGACCGCTGACATGACCGAGACATCGCTGCAGTATCCCGTGGGTCGTTTCACCACGCCGGACGTGGTCACGGCTGAGATGTGCGGGTCGGCCATCCGCGAACTGGTCGCGCTGCCGACGGCAATGCGTCGTGCGGTCGATGGGCTGTCGGAATCGCAGCTCGACACGCCGTATCGTGACGACGGGTGGACCGTGCGACAGGTCGTGCATCATGTCGCCGACAGTCACATGCACGCGTACATCCGCGTGAAGTTCGCACTGACCGAGGAGAGCCCGACGATCCGTCCGTACGACGAAGGCGCGTGGGCGACGTTGCCGGATGTGGCGATCGTGCCGGTGAGTGTGAGCCTGTCGCTGATCGACGGCATTCACGCACGCTGGACCACCTGTCTCAGTGGAACGACCGCAGAGCAGATGACACGGCCCTTCGTGCATCCGGAGCTTGGCGCACAACCCATCGATCTGTCGCTGCTGCGATATGCCTGGCATGGACGGCATCACGTGGCGCACATCACGTCACTGCGCACGCGGATGGGCTGGTGAGCGCGGGCGTGGCCACCGCGATGAACGCGACGGCAGAGACGACCGCGCCGATCCTGTTCTTCGATGGGGAATGCGGGTTCTGCGATCGTGCGATCCGCTTCGCCATGTCGCGTGACGTGCATGGTCGCCTGTACGCGGCCACGCTCCAAGGCGAGACGGCGGCGCGGGCACTGGCGCCGTTTGCCGAGATGCTGCGGACGGTGGATTCGACGGTGCTGTACGTTCCGGCGAACGCAGAGCGCGCCGCGTCGGTGCAGATCCATTCCGACGCAGCGCTGTCGGTGCTGCGCCTGCTGGGTGGCGTGTGGGGACTGCTCGGCGTGGTGGGCCATATCGTACCGCGATGGATCCGCGATGCAGCGTACAAGGCATTCGCAAAGCGCCGCTTCCAGCTTTTCGGCCGTGTCGAGGCCTGTCAGCTCTGGCCACCGGATTGGCGCTCGCGCATCCTGCCATGAGGTTGGGAGTGCGGATCGCGGCGGGGCTCGTGGTGCTGGGCAGTGCGGCGTGTGCACGAAGGCCGGATGTGGCGCCGTGGATCGGTACCTGGCGGATGACGGCGGTGGAAAGCCGTGACAGCGCAGCGGGGCCGTGGCGCAAACCCTTCGGCGATGCACCGGACGGCTTGGTGTTCTACAACGCCGACGGAACGCACGCGATGCAGTTCACGCGGACGCCGGTGCCGCCGATGTTCGCCGGTGCCACCGACCGCAGCGCGACCGAATCGGAATTGCGAACCACGTATGACGCGTACTTCTCGTGGTTCGGCCGCTACACCGTGGATGCAGAACGCGGCGTCATCACGCACCGCATCGAGGGAAGCCTGTGGCCAAGCTGGCGCAACACCGTGCAGGAACGCCCGTTCATGATTCGGGGCGACACGATGTTCCTCGGCGACCTGCAGCGCGCGCGTCGCGTGCTGGTGCGGGTGCGATGATGCGCCGTCCGTTGCGATGGATCAGCAAAACTGCCGGAGCACTGCTCCTGGCAGCGTGTGCCCACGCACCGCAGTCGGTATCAGGCACAGACACGCCGTACGTCATCGTGGTGCGTCACGCTGAGAAGGCGCCGACGCCGGCGAATGATCCGGTGCTGAGCGTGGCGGGCATGGCACGCGCTGCGGCGCTCGATTCGGTGATCGGTGGCCAGCTCGTGCGCGATGTGGTGGTGAGTCACCTGCAGCGCACGAAGCTCACCGCGTCGGTGTTCATCGCGCGAGCGTCACCGGTGGTGCACATCGTGCCGATCGGCGCAGCCGGGACGGCGGCACATGTGCAGGCCGTGGCCGATACGGTGCGCGCCATTGCGCGACGTCGCGGACGTGGCGGCATTCTGGTCGTCGGCCACAGCAACACGGTGACGCAGATCGTCACTGCGCTCGGCGTAGCCGCGCCGGCCGAGTTGTGCGATTCGCAGTACAGCCAGTTGTTTCGTGTGGCGGTGCCGGCAGCGGCTCAGGCGGTGCTGACGCGGCGCACGTATGGCGCGGCTGACCCAGCCGAC
>JAYWIJ010000139.1:0-3162 GCA_043788935.1 Gemmatimonadaceae bacterium
ATGACGTCGTCGAAGCCGACGGTGCCGAGCGGGATGCCGGCGAGCAGCGGCGTCAGGCTCGTCGCCGCACCCGTGGCGAGCGCCGTGCCCTGTGCCGACAGCGCAGCACCCAGTGCGGCGGCCTGCTGTTGCGTGAGCCGGCCTGCCTGGAGTTCGGCACCGATGAAGGCGGGGATCGTGGCGCCGATGGCTGCACCAGCCTGTGCGCCCACGAAAGCGCCCGTCTGCGTCGGGTTGGCGAAGATCCACGGCGTCACGAGCGACGCCGTGATGGCACCGCCGCCCCGCTGCTGCGCCCAGCCGCTGAAGTCGAACGAGAGCTTGCCACCCATGCCGAGGCCCTTGTATCCGACCTCGAAGGTGTTGTCGAACGACGCGTTGAGAGCCGGGAGGTCGGCCACCGCATTCGGATCGATCAGCGCGCTGCCGAGGCGACCGACGGTGCCGATCTGTGCGTTCGTCGGCGCCGAGGTGGCGAGCCGCGTCGCAACCGCCCCGCCCAGCGCCTGCGCCAGCGCGCCGATCTGCGTCGGTGTCAGGCCAAGCTGTGAGAGGCCGGCCAGGTTTGCTGCGTAGCCCTGCGCCAGTGCACCGGCGAACACCGGCTGACGGAAGGCGACGAAGGCCGGGAGCGCCGTGGCCGCGCTGGCCCCAACCACCGAGGTCCCGTTGGCGATGAACGGCGACCGCATGCAGAAACTGCCGAACCCGCTGGTGGTCGAGCAGCTGCGATCGAAGCCCATGCCGACCTTCGGGCGGTTGCCCGTCGCGATCACGTCGTACGTGGGCAGGTTGAACGGCGTCAGGCTCGTGTTGCGCCGGAAGCCGGCGGCATCGACCACAGACGGCAGATCGAGGAAGAACGAGAAGTTGGCCGGCGTGTTGAACGACCGGTTGAACGTGAAGCGCAGCGACTGATTCTCGGCGGCGCGATACGTCAGTGCGGTACGCGGGGAGATGAACTGTCCGTCGATCACGTTGTTCTTGTCCACGCGCAGCGCGGCAAGGAAGTCCCAGCGGCTCGACAGGCGCGTCTTGCCCTGCACGTAGCCGCCGTACTCGGTGACGTCGTCCACCGCTTCGTTGTTGCCGTTGATCGTGTTGCCGGTCTGCGGATTCGTCTTGATGTAGTCCACACCGTAGATGAAGTCGGTGCGACCCTTGTCGAGTCCGAAGCCGTGCTGGATCTGGCCGGTGTACACGCGCGACTTGTCGACGATCGGCTGGCCGTTGCGCAGCAGGAACGTGCCGCGGGAATCACCTGAGTTTTCGTTGCCGGCGTTGCTGATGTTCGCGAAGCCCTGAATGAACAGGCGGCCGACGCGGATGCGCTGCTGATAGTTCTGGTAGGACCAGTTGCGGATCTGCGACGCGCCGTTGGCACCCGTCAGTTCTAGCGCACTCGGCACCTTGGTCATGCTGACGGTGGTGATCAGTTCCGAGTTGGCGGTCGGGCGGATGTCCATGCGGGCTTCACCATTCATGCGCTCGAAGCCGAAGTCGCGCTGATTGGCCGTCGCGACGCGCGCGGCACCCGGCGAGGGCGGACGTGAAATCGTGGCCGGCTCACCTGGATCCTTGTATTCGAAATCCTCGCCCGTCATGTACTCGCCGCTCAGCTTGTAGCCGAAGCGATTTCCCACCGTGCCCGCATGGCGCACCGCGCCGCGGAAGATGCTCTGCTGGCCACCCTGCACCGAGACCGTCGTGCCCTGCGAGCTGAAGGGCGACTTCGTGATCACGTGCAGCACACCGGCTCCGGAGTTCGGACCATAGAGGGCCGAGGCGGGACCAAGCAGCAGTTCGACGCGCTCGATGTCTTCCGATTGCCCGAGGGAGAGATACGGCACGTTCACTCGCAACGACGGCACGCCGGCGAAGCGATAGTCCTGCAGCATCAGCAGCGAGCCACTGAACGCGTTGTTGAAGCCGCGGGCGACGATCATCGACTGTGCGATGCCGCCGTTGGAGACGTCGATGCCCGGCTGACCCTTGACCAGATCTGCGACGCTGATGGACGGGCGTCGCTCGATCGTCTCGCTGCTCACGACCGACAACGCCGCCGGTGCGTCGAGCGCCTTTTCCGGACGACGCGAGGCGGTGGTCACGACGGCATTGAGCTGCGTCGGGATCTCGTCGAGCGTCGCGTTCTGCGTGGTCTGCTGGCCGGCGCGGATCACGACGTTGGGGAAGCGCTGCAGCTGGTAGCCGATGCGACTGATCGTGACGGTGTACGTGCCCGCCGCGACGTTGCTGATGACGTACTGCCCGGTCTCACCGCTCACGGCTGCGGCGACGACGCCCGCACCACTGACGGCGATCCGCGCATTGTCGAGCGGGCGACCTGCGTCCTTGTTGATGACTCGTCCCGTCAGGGATCCGCCCTGCGCTGTCGCAGTCGCGGCGAGCACCATGGCGCCCGCGGCTCCCGCCAGCACTCTGCGTACGATGATAGGCAGCACTCAGCACCTCGTGTGTGGTTGAGGCAAGCCGTTTCACATCTCCCGCACGCGCCCGATCCGTCGCGCCGAAGCGGCAAGCCCACTGTCTCCAATGGAGTCAGTGGGCCGAAGCTGACGAGCGGGACCACCTGAGTCAATAGATCGCTTTCATCAACATGCAAACGCATGCGGCATCATCTGCCGCTCCGAGCGGTTGCGCGAGGTGAAATGACCGCCGCACGACGATCTCGATGCGCGAACGTGCGCGAGACAGCACGAACGTGCCGAAAGCTGTTGATCCGTCACCGCATCGCGGCGGGCGGTCCCTCCGGAACGCGCAGGATGATCTCGCGGCGGGCGGCCGACTCCCCTGGTGCCGTAATCTCCACCGCCAGCAGGTAGCGTCCCGGCTTCACCTCGGGCATGGTCAGCGTGATGCGCCGGCCGGGACCACCATCGGGCTGCGCCGGATCGGGGATGCGGAGCGATGCGCCGTTGGCCGTCGGTCCGCCGAGCCGGAACAGTGTGCCCAGCCGACGGAATCCGCTCGCCGTGTCGGTCGGCGTGATGGAGATGGTCACGGTCGCGCCCGGGCCGCCGTAATACTCCCAGAAGATGCCGAACGACTGCCCATCCCCGATGTCCGTGCCACCCAGCGCCGACGTGAGCACCGACTCCAGCGTGGCGATGTCGGCCATGCCGGCAGACGACGCATCCGACG
>JAYWIJ010000140.1:0-3152 GCA_043788935.1 Gemmatimonadaceae bacterium
GCTGGCGCGACTGGCCGGGTGCAGCGTCGACGAGATCATCATCACGCGCAACACCACCGAATCACTCGATACGGTGATCGCCGGCTATGACTGGAAGCCCGGTGACGAAGCGGTGATGGCCGTGCAAGACTACGGTGCGATGCTGGACCAGTTCGCACTGCAGGCCCGTCGGTATGGCATGGTGAATCGCATCGTGTCGCTGCCCAACGACCCGGCCTCGGATGACGAGATCGTCCAGCTCTACGCCAATGCGATCACACCGAAGACGCGTCTGTTGCTGGTGAGTCATCTGGTGAACATCAGCGGTCAGATCCTCCCGGTGCGCAAGATCGCCGACATGGCGCATGCCAAGCGTGTGGCGGTCGCGGTGGACGGCGCGCATGCCTTCGCACACCTCGACTTCCGCATCCCTGATCTCGGCGCCGACTATTACGCCGCCAGCCTGCACAAGTGGCTCGGCGTGCCGCTGGGCGCGGGCATCCTGTACGTGCAGCGTGACCGAATTGCCCCGCTCTGGCCGGTGTTCGGCGATCAGGGTTTCGCCGACGGTGACATCCGCAAGCTCAATCACACCGGCACGCACCCGGTGCACACCGATCTCGCCATCCGGCACGCCATCGCGTTTCACGACAGCATCGGTGTGGAGCGGAAGGAAGCGCGGATGAAGTACCTGCAGCAGTACTGGACCACGAAGGTGCGTGGACTGAAGAACGTCGTCGTGAATACACCGGTGGATCCGGCGCGGTCGGCTGGCATCGCGAACGTCGGCGTTGCGACGATGAAACCGGGTGAGCTCGCCAAGGTGCTGCTGGAGCGCTACCGCATCTGGACTGTCGCCATCGACCGCGAGAACGTGCAGGGCGCCCGCATCACACCGCACCTCTTCACGACGACCGCCGAACTGGACGTGCTGGTGCGTGCACTCGGGGAGTTGGGGAGCGCCTGAGTCCCACTGCCGAGCGTCAGCGAGGCAGCACGATCAGTCCCATCGGCACGCGGCGCCACCCGGGCCATGCCTGCATGACACCACGTGCGTTGGTCAGCTGCATCTGCGCGCTGATGCCGCCGTCCAGCATCACCGCACGGTTGCAGCCGAGCGCGCCCATCAGCGCTGCCATCTCAGGCGTGGTCAACCCGAACGGCACGGCGCCGAGCACCTTGCCGAACGCGTCGAAGCGCGTGAGTGCGATCACCACGGTGCCATCGCGCATCGTTCCGATCGCCAGTCGCGCATCGCGATGCGTGAGGTCAACACCGCTGCCTGACTCCCGCAGCATGATCGGCACGTCGCCGTCGGCCTCCAGTAACGTCGGAAAGCTCTGAAACGCATACGACACACCGCGCGTCCGTGCCGTACTGCCGAGTGACGTGGGCGCGAGCAGGCGCACGGCGCCGCTGGAGTCGAATGCGACGGCGGTGGACAGCGGTCCGCGTCCTGGCGGTCGCCATTCACGTCCGTCGAGGACCACCCACCCCCACGGCAGCGATCCAAGCAGCGACGCGTCGAACTGCCCCGCGTTGACGGCGAGCAGCGACCGGCGCGCCGCACGCGACACCTGCCACGCGGCACCGCGCATGATCGCGCCGTTGCGGTCGCGACGGTGCGTGAATCCGGTATCGAGCGCGAAGCGTACCTGCCGCGGATCGATGCGCACGACGATCGCGCGGGAACGCCATGCTTCGCCGTCGCCGCGCAGCGGAACCTCGGCCCAGGTGATGCCGTGCTTTCCGGCACGCCACGCGAGTGCACGGAGCAGCGCGGAGTCGGGGGCGGACCAGCGTGTGGGCGGCGTTGTCTCTGGTCGCCAGAGCCCGCGCCAGCCGCCGCCTGCATCGACCGAAAGCGGCGCTGACTGCGCGCCGAGTGTCGGCGTGAGGAGCAGCACTGCCGCGAGGACTGCCGCGCGGCAGCCCATCGCGAACGTCACTCGGAGTTGGCGAACGCCTTGCGCAGTGCAGCGCGGCGCGCGAGCAACAAGTCGTACTCGGCACGCGTGAACGCGCGCGTGATCGGAGCGCTGTCCTGCACGCCATTGAGCCAGCTCTGAATGCGTTCCCAGAACATGCGTGCCTGCGCGTCGGTCATCCCGACTTCCGCACCCTTCACGCCGCCACTGGTGCTGAGCAAGGCGTTGGCGTCACTGGTCATTGCGGTGGCGCGTTTCGAGAGCGAGTCGGAGACCACCATGCTCCGCGGCTTCGCGGGACGCGCACCGCACTTGGTGGCGGCGCGGCGATCGATCGACGCGCTGTCGGACACGACACCCATCAGACTCTGGATCCGCGCCGTGGCGCGCTGCACGGCGGCGCTGTCGCCGGACTGTTGCGCGGCCACCAGCGCCTGCATGCCCGAAACGATCGCGCGCACCTTCGGATCGTTCTGCATGCCCACCGGATCCGCCTGCATGCGAGTGGTGATCGACGTCATCTGCCGCTCGCTCTCCTGCTCGAGAGCAGAGACCACCTCGCTGCGGCATTCACGATACTTGTTCTCGGCGTCCTCGAAGCGACGGCGCTCCGCCGGAATGTCCGCCTTCTGCGCCGCTTCACGCATGGCACTGATCTGGCTCTGCATCGCATCGTAGCGCTGTCGATTGGAAGCCAGTGACGCCTTCCGCGTTTCCATGGCTGCGATGTAGCGATCGAGCCTGTCGCCGGTGATCTCGATCGTCGTGGCATCGAAGGTGGGCGGAATCAGCGTCGCGGCGGCGATCCGGTCCTCGACCTTCTCTTCCGCCTTCTTCTCGACGCGCCGCTCCACGGCACGGCGCAAGCCGCCGAGCTGCGCCTCCGCAGGCGCGGCGAGCGCGGTGCAGAGAACGGCGGCGCCCACGAGCGGCACCACGAGGCGGCGGGTGAGCGAATGTTTCATGATCGCGATCCGGGGGCGATTGAATGGGGTGGAGGGTGCGCGCGTCGGCTACTTGCCAGGTGCGGCGGGGGGGGACACCTCGGGCGCGAGCACCCGCCCATGCAAGTGACGCTGCGAACGCGCCCGAGTTCTCAGCATGGGTGACTGTAAATACAGGTCGGCGGGCGCCAGTGCCGGAGCATCGCCGCCCGCCGACCAGCTGCCGCACAGGTCTCAGAGTGCAGAGTCAGCGAGCGCCTTCACCACGCCGGCAAGGGCGCTGACACGCCGCCGATCACGG
>JAYWIJ010000141.1:0-3151 GCA_043788935.1 Gemmatimonadaceae bacterium
TGGAATCCAAGGTCAGCGCGCTCACGCTCGGCCAGCTCACGTGCGGCTGAGAGCAGGTAGGCGCTGACACGGGCGTGTACTTCCTTCGTCTGCGGCGACATGCCCTTGCCGCCAAGATCGGCGATCCGGGCGTCGGCCAGCAGGGTCACCTTGTCCGCATCTTCCGTCGACGGCTTCACGTCGGCGACGATCGATGCCAGATCGCTGTCGCTGATCACCAGCGGCGGCGTGGACTGCAACTCGAGTCCCTTGCGCGTCCAGCTCAACGCTGCGAGACGCAGCATGAGGCCGATTTCGCGCTCGTTCGCACCCTGGAACACCGGTGTCTTGGCGTAGAAGCCGAGCAGCTTGGCTGCCCAACCGAGATGCGTCTCGAGAATCTGACCCACGTTCATGCGGGACGGCACGCCGAGCGGATTGAGGACGATGTCCACCGGCCGCCCATCGGGCAGGAACGGCATGTCTTCCTCAGGCACGATGCGAGCAACGATACCCTTGTTGCCATGGCGTCCGGCCATCTTGTCGCCGACCGAAATCTTGCGCTTCTCGGCCAGATACACCTTCACCAGCTGGATCACGCCAGGCGGCAGTTCATCGGGCTGCAGAATGCTGTCGATGCGCTGCTCCGCCCACTCCTCGATGCGCGACTTCTCAGCCGCTGCCGCATCGAGAATCACGCGGATCTGATCGTTCACCTTCTTGTTCTCGACCCGGAACGTTTTCAGGTCGAGCGTCGCCATCTTGAACGTGCGGAGGAATTCCTTCGTCAGCGTGGTGCCCTGCGTCACGGCTTCTTCCACCGTGCCGGACTTGAGCGCCAGTGCCACGACCTGTCCATCCAGAATGTCGGACAGTTCGCTGTCACGGATCTCGTTGACGCGGATCTTCTCCTCGCCTTCGACGCGACGCACTTCACCGATCCGCTCACCACGATCCTTTTCGACCACCGAATCTTCGATGCGCGAGAAGATCTTGACGTCGATGACCACACCTTCCATACCCGGCGAGACCTTGAGGGACGAATCCTTCACGTCCTTCGCCTTCTCACCGAAGATGGCGGTCAGCAGCTTCTCTTCCGGTGACAGCTCCGTCTCGCCCTTCGGCGTGATCTTGCCGACCAGGATGTCGCCCGGCTTCACATGTGCGCCGATACGGACGATGCCGCGCTCGTCGAGGTCAACCAGCGTCTCATCGGAGACGTTGGGGATTTCACGCGTGATTTCTTCCTGACCGCGCTTGGTGTCGCGGACGTGCAACTCGAGTTCCTGGATGTGGATGGACGAGTACACATCCTCCTTCACCAGACGCTCGCTGAGGACGATGGCGTCTTCGAAGTTGTAGCCGAACCATGGCATGAACGCGACCGTCACGTTCGCACCGAGGGCCAGCTGGCCGAACTCGGTCGCCGCACCATCGGCCAGCGCCTGACCGGCCTTCACCTTCTGGCCGAGTCGAACGATCGGACGCTGGTTGATGCACGTATCCTGGTTCGTGCGCCAGTACTTCTTGACCTTGTACCGATCGATCTGGCCAAGCCGCGCGAGCGGACGTGACAGATCCGTCGTATGCTCGGCCGGGCCGGCGTCGACGATGATCTCGTCGGCCGTGACACGCGTGACCACACCACCGCGACGTGCGATGATGCATGCTCCCGAGTCCTGCGCGACCTTCTCTTCCAGACCGGTGCCCACCACGGGTGTCCGTGGATTCAGGAGCGGCACGGCCTGACGCTGCATGTTCGAGCCCATCAACGCGCGGTTGGCGTCGTCGTGCTCGAGGAACGGAATCAGTGCAGCGGCGATGGAAACAAGCTGCTCCGGCGCCACGTCCATGTAGTCGATGCGCTTGCCCGGAACGAGCGGCAAGTCACCTTCGCGACGGGCGAGCACGAACTCTTCGACGAAGGTGCCGTCGGGATTGAGCTTCGCGTTGGCCTGCGCGATCGTCTTGTTTGCCTCACGGGTTGCATCGAGCCACTCGATCTCGTCAGTGACGCGACCTTCGCGCACGATGAGATACGGCGTCTCGACGAAGCCGAGGTCGTTGACGCGTGCAAAACACGCCAGCGACGTGATCAGGCCGATGTTCGGACCTTCCGGCGTTTCAATCGGGCACATGCGGCCGTACTGCGAGAAGTGCACGTCTCGCACTTCGAAGCCGGCACGTTCACGCGTCAGACCGCCCGGGCCAAGCGCCGACAAGCGACGCTTGTGCGTCAACTCAGCCAGCGGATTGGTCTGGTCCATGAACTGCGAGAGCTGCGACGAGCCGAAGAACGCCTGGATCACCGCGCTCACGGTGCGCGCATTCACCAGATCGTCGAGGCTGATGCGCTCGGGATCGGTGTTGATGCTCATGCGCTCCTTCACCAGGCGCGCCATACGGCTGAGACCAACCGAGAACTGGTTGGCGATCAGTTCACCGACGCTGCGGATACGACGGTTGCCCAAGTGATCGATGTCATCCGTGTCGCCGCGACCTTCATGCAGTTCGATCAGGGTGCGGACGATTTCGACGAAGTCTTCGGTCGTGAGGACAGTCGTCGCCGGATCTGTTTCCAGACCGAGGCGCTGGTTGATCTTGTAGCGGCCCACGCGACCGAGGTCGTAGCGCTTCGGGTTGAAGAACAGGCGCATGAGCGCGTCCTTCGCCGTGGTCGCGTTCGGGGCATCACCCGGACGGAGCAGCGCATAGATCTGATTGAGCGCCGTCATTTCGCCGGCGAGTGCCGGTGAACCGGCCTTCGCGATGTCCTTCGGCTCGAGACGGATCGGATCGGTCGGATCCTTCGCGATCGTGTTCTTGATCAGCGACGATTCCATACGACCCGTGGCAGCGAACACCTTGGCGCGAACGACGCCAGCGGCGCGCAGCTTCTTGATCAGCACCGGCTTCAGCAGCTGATGCGTTTCGGCCAGCACTTCACCGTCCTTCGAGACGACATCCATCGCCAGCGCACGCGGTTCTTCGCGTTCCGCGTTGTCGAATGCGTCCTGTTCGTCGCGCAGCTCCACGTTGTGGTAGCTGGCGAAGACCTTGACCTTCTTATAGCCCGCTTCGCGAAGGCGGTTGACCAGCTGGTCGTCCAGCTCATCACCGACCTTCACCGTGCGATCGGCTTCCGCCGCTTCGCGCTCGACACGTGCCTTCT
>JAYWIJ010000142.1:0-11201 GCA_043788935.1 Gemmatimonadaceae bacterium
GCCCTGCAGGAGTCATCATGCGTTCTCCGTTTCCATGGTCACGCGAGCAGGGTCACGCCGTCACCAGCGAGGCCACGACACCATCGACCGCGCCAAGCACCGCCGCAACGGCGTCCGCTGACGGAAGTCCCGCCTGCGCGAGATGCGGCTTGCCGCCACCACGCCCGCCGCCGATCGTCGCCAGCGCCTTCACCACCGCGTCGGCACCCACGCCGCGGGCGCGCACGTCGTCCGTGACCGCCACGACCATCGCAGCCTTGCCATCGTCGAAGGTCGTGATCAGCACCGCAATGCCGCTGCCGATCTGCTCACGTGCCGCCTCGCCGAGTGCCTGCAGCGCCTTCATGTCGGGGATGCCCTTCACGTCGCCGCGCGCCACCGTCACGCCGCTCACGTCGACGGCCTTGCCGAGCAGGTCACCCAGTCCACCGCCGCCACCCTTGAGCGCTTCGGCCATGCGCTTCTCGAGCGCGCGACGATCGTCCAGCAACTGCTGCACCTTCTTCGGCGCGAGATCGACGGGTCCTTTCAGCAGATCGGCGACTTCGTGCAGCAGCGCCTCACGCGCCCGGAGGTGCGCGAACGCACCGCGCGCAGTGAGCGCCTCGACGCGACGCACACCGGCGGCGATGCCCGTCTCCTGCACGAACACGAAGACGCCGATCTCCGCGGTGGTGCGCACATGCGTACCGCCACACAGCTCCTTCGAGAAACCGCCGATGCCCACCACGCGCACCGTGTCACCGTACTTCTCGTTGAACAGCGCCGTCGCACCATCCGCGATCGCATCCGCATGCTTCATGATGCGTGTAGCGACCGGTGTTCCCGCCCAGATCTCACGATTCACGATCGCCTCGATCTCCTGCCGCTGCTCCGCCGACACTGGTCCGTGGTGCGTGAAGTCGAAGCGCAGGCGATCAGCGCTGACGAGCGACCCCGCCTGATGCACATGCTCGCCCAGCACCTGTCGCAGCGCGGCGTGCAGCAGATGCGTTGCCGTGTGATTGCGTTCGATGTCGCGTCGCACCGACTGCGGCACCGACGCGTGCACGGTGCCGAACGACACGTGCCCCGTCGCCTTGCCGATCACCGCCGTGCGACCATCGATCTTCTTCACGTCGTCCACCTGCAACGACCAGCCGTCACCCGTCACCATGCCGCCATCGGACACCTGACCGCCGGACTCGGCGTAGAACGGCGCATCGCGCAGGATCAGCGCGGTGCGGCCGTCATCGAGCGCGCGGATCGCGGCCACGTTGGTGGTCGTCTCGAGCACGTCGTAGCCGACGAAATGCGCTTCGGCCAGCGTCGCCGGTTCGGTCTGCCACGTGGAGAAGTCGGAGAGCACGTCCGCGCTGACGCCGATCTTCCGGCTCTTGCGATCCTCCTGCGACTGCGAGCGCTGCACCTGCAACGCCGCTTCGAAGCCGGCGATGTCCACGAGATAGCCACGCTCTCGCGCCATCAGTTCCGTCAGGTCGATCGGGAAACCGTACGTGTCGTACAGCGTGAACACGTCCTGCCCGCTCACCGTCCCACGGATCGCCGTCGAGCCCTGCGTGCTGCCCAGCGGCGCCAGTTCCTCGAAGCGCGACATGCCTGCGTCGATCGTCGCGAGAAAACGCACCTCTTCCGCGCGCGTCGTATCGAGGATGTGCTTCGATCGCGCGCGCAACTCGGGGAACGCCTCGCCCATATGGTCGATCACGGCCTGCACCACGTTCACCAGCGTCGGCTCACGACGTCCGAGCAGCCATGCGTGCCGCACGCCGCGGCGCAGGATACGACGGAGCACGTAGCCGCGTCCCTCGTTCGATGGAAAGACGCCGTCCGCGAGCAGGAACGCCGTCGCGCGCGCATGATCCGCCAGCACGCGGAAGCTCGCCGGATCGATGATCTTGCCATTCGCGTCGCGCGCGACACCGACACCCGTGCCGGGACGGTACGGGTACTGGATGCCCACGGTCGATTCGACGGCCGCGATCAGCGGTGCGAACACGTCGGTGTGGAAGTTGTTGCTCACACCCTGCATCACGGCTGCGATGCGCTCCAGGCCTGCGCCGGTATCGACGCTCGGCGCCGGCAGCGGGACGTTGCTGCCGTCCGGCTGCTTGTCGAACTGCATGAAGACGAGATTCCAGATCTCGACGAAGCGCCCCGCCTCCGCCCCTTCGACGAATGCATCGAGGGAGAACTCGCTCAGGTCGGTGCGCGTCCACTCACCGGTCGCACCCTCGGGGAACGACCAGTCGGAGGCCGTCGCCGCCAGGTCGACGAAGATCTCGGTACAGGGGCCGCACGGTCCCGTGTCGGCCATCTGCCAGAAGTTGTCCTTCGCGCCAAGCCCGTAGATGCGGCTCTCCGACACGTTGGCGACGTCTTTCCAGAGTTGGCGCGCCTCGTCGTCTTCGTGATAGACGGTGACGCGAAGGTGCTCGCGCGGAATCTTCAGATCCTCCGTGACGAACTCCCACGCGAACCGGATGGCGTCGCGCTTGAAGTAGTCACCAAACGAGAAGTTGCCGAGCATCTCGAAAAAGGTGTGATGCCGCGCGGTATGGCCCACCTGTTCGAGATCGTTGTGCTTGCCACCGGCGCGAACGCACTTCTGCGACGTGGTGGCGCGCTTGCCGAACGCCGTCTCCTCCTGCCCCAGGAAGACGCGCTTGAACTGCACCATTCCGGCGTTGGTGAACATCAGCGTCGGGTCATCGGCCGGAACGAGCGACGATGACGGGCGGATGGTGTGGTTCTGGCGCTCGAAGTAGGCCAGGAATCGGGAGCGGATCTCAGACGCGAGCATAGACGCCAAATATAGGCGCGACCGAGGGTTACGGCGATCCGTCCTGTGCGCTACGCGCCGTTTGGCAGCTCGTCGGCATCGTCCTCGTCGATCCCGTCGCCGTCATCGGGGCCGGCACCGCCACTCCGCCATCCGTCCAGCGCACGGCGCACGGCCGCGAAGACCAGATCTCCGGAGAATCCGCGCCGCATCAGGAAGCCGACCAGCCTGCGTTGAGCGGTGGCCTTGTCGCAACTCCGCAGCTGACGCGCGCGCTTCTGCGCCGCCTCTTCGCAGCGTGTCGAGTCGCTGATGTCGTCCGCTTCGATCACGGCCGCCACGGCGGCGTCGGCGACGTCGCCGGCGACTCCCCGCTGGCGTAACCGGCGCTTCACGGCCCCCGTGCTCCGCGCGACGTTGCGGAGCTGGGCGGCAGCCTCCGCCAGCGCGAACTCATCGTCGTTGAGCAACCCGATCGCGTCCAGCCGCCCCAGCGCGTCGGCGATCACCGTCCGGTCGGTCTCCCGCCGCCGGAGACGCATTTCCAGATCGCGTCGGCTCCGACGCGAGGTGGACAACATCCGCAGCGCGGCATCCTGCGCGTGTACGACGCGTGCCTCGCGTGAGAGCGCGGCCCAGCTGACCGTATCGAGCACCATGCCGGTACGCACGTTGAACGCCCGCACGCCGCTGGCGCCAATGACGATCGTGACCGACTCACCGAGCGCCTGGCAGCGCACGCGCACCCGCCCTTTGACGCGCGGATCTTCCGCCACGCTCATGACGCGGATCGGAGGCACCAGCACCGGCACCTCCGCGGCTCCACCGCGGCGCCGATTCGTCGATGACAACGCCGATGTGGGCATCGCGCTCGAGGGGGCCGCTTCGGTGTGCCGGCGATGCGACGCACGGCGCTTCTTCGGCGCACGAGCGTCACGGTCGTCAGCGTCACGGTCGTCAGCCGACAGCGAAGAAGGGGCGGCGCCGGAGGTCGCAGGGTTCCGGGCCCCGCGCCGCTTCGACTCCACCCCTTCGCTGTCTGACACGTCAGAGAGCTTCATGACACCCGACGGGTGTGTGCGTCCTGACGTTGGCTGGCATCACTCAGTCCTCGCCATCCGCCTCGGGTGGCACGACCGGCTGCTCCTGCACCTTCATGCCCAGCACGCCCTTCACCAATTCCTCGAGCTCACCCAGAAGCTCGACGTTGTCCTTCAGGAACATCTTCGCGTTCTCGCGCCCCTGACCGATCCGCTGGCCCTTGTAGCTGTACCACGAGCCGGCCTTCTCGATGATGTTGCTTTCGGCCGCGATGTCGAGCACCAGCGAAGCGTGGCTGATGCCTTCGGCGTACATGATGTCGAACTCTGCCTGCCGGAACGGCGGCGCCACCTTGTTCTTCACCACCTTCACGCGGACGTGCGAGCCGACCACGTCTTCCTTGTCCTTCACCGGACCGATGCGGCGGATGTCGAGGCGCAGCGACGCGTAGAACTTGAGGGCCTTGCCGCCCGTCGTCGTCTCGGGGCTGCCGAACATCACGCCGATCTTCTCGCGCAACTGGTTGATGAAGATCACCGAGGTGTTGGAGCGGGCGATGGCGCCGGTCAGCTTGCGCAGCGCCTGGCTCATCAGTCGCGCCTGCAACCCGACGAAGCTGTCACCCATGTCGCCTTCGATTTCCGCCTTCGGCACCAAGGCTGCCACGGAGTCGATCACGATCACGTCCACCGCGCCGCTGCGCACCAGGATCTCGCAGATCTCGAGCGCCTGTTCGCCGGTGTCGGGCTGGCTGATGAGCATGTTCTCGACATCGACGCCAAGCTTGCGCGCGTAGTCGGTGTCCAGCGCATGTTCCGCGTCGATGAACGCTGCCACGCCGCCCAGCTTCTGGGCATTGGCCACGACGTGCAGACAGAGCGTCGTCTTGCCGCTGGACTCGGGACCGTAGATCTCCGTGACACGTCCGCGGGGCACGCCGCCGATGCCGATCGCGGCGTCGAGGTTGATGGCACCAGTCGGGATCGCGTCGATCTTGATGCGCGTATCCATGCCGAGCCGCATGATGGATCCCTTGCCGCAGTTCTTCTCGATCTGCGACACGGCGAGGGCCAGCGCCTTCTTCTTGTTGTCGTCTGCAATCGCCATCGAAGCCATCTCGGTTCTCCTGCATGGATTGTCGCGGCGCCACCGGGCCCGGAACCGCAATCTAGTGAATCCGGGCAAAGGCCCCGGCGCCCGAAGAGAATACGAAACCGAACAAACGCCGTCAAGAGGGAGCCGAAAGTTTTCCGACACCGCGGCCATCCCCTGCCGTCGCCCCGGACCTCACGACGCGGCGAAGGCCGGGAAAGCCCCTTCCACGTGCCGCACGGCGACCTGCGACCGGCTGGCCACCACGCCGACGATGTCGAATCGGAACACCGCGTCCTCCGGCGCGAGCAGTGTCCCCCGCTGATCCATCCACGCCTGGGCCGAGCGGGTGAGTTCGCGCTGCTTCCGCCAGTTCACGGCCTCGACCGGCTGTCCCGACCAGGTGCTCTGCCGGGTCTTCACCTCGACGAACGCGACGACATTGTCGCGAATGGCGACGAGGTCGAGGTCACGCCGTCCCGACCGCCAGCGGCGGTCCACCACCTGCCAGCCATCGCGCGCCAGCCAGCGCGCCGCGATGCGCTCTCCGAGGGCGCCAAGCGCCTGTGATTTCGTCTGTGCCATGGCGCCAACCTGCGACGGTGTCGCGCGCCACGCACACCCGAATCACGCAGCCATCATCGATTCGATGCGGGCACCAACGGCAGATCGCGGAGGATGCGGGGACCTGCCGGAGCTCGCGGAGCACTGCGACTGCTGTGGAACTGCGCTCGCAGAAACGGCGTGCATGTCGGGACGCGGTTCCTTCACGCTTTCCTCCGCGAGCTCCGGCGGTCCCCGCGTCCTCCGTGACCCGCCGTTTCCGGCGTTTTCCACCAGGCGCGACAGGTCCGCGAGTCAGGTGCCGATGATCTCGTCGAGGTCCTGAAATCCCTTCAGCACGTCGCGCGGCTTGCTGCCGTCGGGCGGACCGAGGATGCCGGCATCGTGCAACTGGTCGATGATCCGCGCGGCACGACCGTATCCCACCTTGAGCCGGCGTTGCAACAGCGACGTGCTGCCGCCCTGATGCTGGATGCAGAGCTCTGCGGCCTCGCGGAACAGCTTGTCGCGGTCCACCGGGTCGCCATCGTCGTCACCGCCACCGCCGGCGTCCACCGCCTCGCGCGCCCGGATCTGCTCGAGAATGTCCGGCTCCGCCAGCACCGGCGCCGCAGGAATCCCCGCCGCCTCGCGTTCGGCGTCGGCACGCTCGCGCTGCGCGTCGTACCAGCCCATCAGGCGCTCCGTCTCTTCACTGGACAGATACGCGCCCTGCAGACGCCCGGGCTCCGACTTTCCCGGCGGCAGAAACAGCATGTCCCCGTTGCCCAGCAGCGACTCGGCACCCGATCCGTCGAGGATGGTGCGGCTGTCGATCTGGCTCGCCACGCGGAACGCGATGCGGCTCGGAAAGTTCGCCTTGATCAGGCCCGTGATGACGTTCACCGACGGACGCTGTGTCGCAAGGATCAGATGGATACCAATGGCGCGCGCCTTCTGCGCGAGCATCGCGATCGGCGTCTCCACCTCGCCCTGCACCGTCATCATCAGGTCGGCCATTTCGTCGATGATCACGACGATGTACGGCAGGATGCCACCGTCGTACGTGTTCACCTCGAAGGCGACCTCGGGATTGCGCGGCTTCTGCAGTCGCGCCCCTTCCTGCACGCGGCGGTTGAAATCCTGCACGTTGCGGCAGCCGTTGGCGGCCAGCAGCGCGTAGCGGTCCTGCATCTCGAGCACCGCCCACTTGAGCACCGCCGCGGCGTCACGGTTGTCGGTGATCACCTTGTGGCGCAGGTGCGGCAGCGTGTTGTACACCGACAGTTCGACCATCTTCGGGTCGACCATCAGGAAACGCAGCGTGGCCGGCGTGTGCCGGTAGATGAGCGACGTGATGATCGTGTTCACGCACACCGACTTGCCGGAACCCGTCGCACCGGCGATCAGGAGATGCGGCATCTTCGCGAGATCGGCGATCACTGGTCGGCCTTCGAGATCCTTGCCCAGCGCCACGGGCAGTGCGGCGCGCGCCGAGCTGTACTCCGGATGCTCGACGATCTCCCGGAACGCCACCATCTCCGGATTCGGGTTCGGCACCTCGATGCCGACGGCGCCCTTACCCGGAATCGGCGCGACGATGCGGATGCTGTTCGCACGCATGGCCAGCGCGAGGTCGTTCGACAGCGACGCGAACTGTCGCACCTTCACGCCGGCCGCCGGTTCCACTTCGAACTGCGTGACGGTCGGCCCCGTGGTGCGGCCGACGAGCTGACCTTCCACGCGAAACGTCCGCAGTGCCGCCATCAGGCGCACCCCCGACGCATCGAGTTCGCGACGGTTCGCATCGAGATTGCGCGGCGGCGGTTCCGTCAGCAGCGACGTGGGCGGCAGCAGCGACGAAGCGTCGTCATCCGCGTGTGCGGTGGCTTCGATGGCCGCAGTGACGCGCTCCTCGCGCGACGGCGTGGCCTGCTTCAGCTTGGGCGCAATCGGCAGCACCACGGCAGGTGCCGAATCACCGGCGCGCGCGTCGTCCTCGTCGTCCCACGCGTCGTCGTCATCGCCTGCATCCTCGATGATCGGAGGGGCCTTGCGCGGCTTCTTCGCCGTCGGCTTCAGGTCACGCGCCAGCACCGGTGCCATGTAGTCCTCGATCGCGGGCATTTCCTCGGGCGTCGGCGCCATCTGCAGCGCGGCGAGCGCGGCATCGCGCTGCGGCGTGAGGGCAGCGGCCACCTTCGGTGCACGGTCGAACAGCGCCAGCACCGGATTCCACGCCAGCGTACCGATCGTCAGCCCCGAGACGCCGGCGATCACGGCGAGCCACGCGCCGACGTAGCCGATCAGCTTGACGAGGTAGAACGCGATCATGCCGCCCCAGACGCCAGCCACGAGGCTTGTGTCGCGTCCCACACGCAGTCCGAGTGCAAAGGCGATCGGCATCAGCAGCATCAGGCCACTCATGAACCAGAGCCACGAGCGATCTTCGGCGCGATTGAGCCTGCCCAGCATGCGCAGGCCGTGCACGGCCGGCAGAATGGGCAGGAACACCACGCCGCTCCATCCGAGCACGGTCACCAGCGGTGCGACGATGGCCGCACCGATCGTCCCGAACGCACCGCGCACCTCCAGCAGCCCGCCGTCGGTGCCGATGGCGTACGTCATCAGCAACCCGATGAGGAACAGCGCCAGGAGCAGCAACCCGACGCCGCTGAATTCACGCTTCACCACTCCCTAGACTCCGGAGCTGGCGACGTCCGCCTGACGCGCCACGATCGCACGATCGCGATACTCCGCCAGCACAGGATACAGGTCCACCGCGGCGCAGGCATGCAGGTCGTCATCGAAGCCCGCATCGTGCAGCGCGCGACCATGCTCCGATGCACCGAACAGCCGCACGAGGTCCTCGCCGTACTGCGCGGCCAGCAGCACACACATCTGCGCGGCGTCGTTGACGTCGAGCGCTGGATACGCGAGTCGCAGCGCGTGTGCATACCGGCCGGCGCAGGCCGAGTCTTCCAGGCTGGGCATGCCTTCCCGCGACGCGCAGACGATGGCGATGTCATGACCGGCATCCAGCGCCACCTGCAGGCGCGCGAGCGTCACGCCGAAGTTGACGTAGCTGGCCACCAGCACCGTCTTCGCATCCTCGGACGCCAGCAGCGCCTTCGTGCCGTTCGTCGTGGTGAGCATCACGGTCCGCTTGCCGACACGCGCCGTCGTGAATTCGAGCGGGCTGTTGCCCAGATCGAATCCGGGGATCGCCACCATGTGCCGTTCACCGGCCAGCGTGACCTCGCCGCGCTCGTACTGTCGCGCCGTCCGGACGGCGTCCTCAGTTTCCACGAACGGAATCACCGTGCGTGCGCCGGCATACAGCGCGGCGGCAATCGTGGTGGTGGCACGCAGCACGTCGATCACGGCCACCACACGCCCGTCCAGCGCCGTCGGCGTCAGCTCCGACGGGGCGAGGAATACATCGAGGCGCACCACTTACTCCTTCGCGAAGAGATCGGTCTCGCGCTCGAGAAACTTCGTGTCGAAGTCGCCGGACTGGAACGTGGCGTTCTGCATGACTTTGGCGAGGAACGGGATCGTGGTCGTCGGTCCCTCGATGATGAAGCTCTCGAGCGCGACCTGCATTCGCTTGACCGCCTCCTCGCGGGTCGGCGCCTGCACGATCAGCTTCGCCAACAGTGAATCGTAGTACGGCGGCACGGTATAGCCGGCATACACGTGACTGTCGATGCGAACACCGGGGCCACCGGGTGGATGAAACGTGTTGATCCGGCCCGGTGACGGCTGGAAATTGCGCATCGGGTCTTCGGCATTCACGCGACACTCGATCACATGCCCGCGCAGTTCCGGCATGACCGTGACTCGCAGCGGCAAGCCGGCCGCCACGCGGATCTGCTCCTGCACCAGATCCACGCCAGTGAGCATTTCCGTGACCGGATGCTCCACCTGGATGCGCGTGTTCATCTCCATGAAGTAGTACGACCCATCCGTATCCAGCAGCATCTCGATCGTGCCGGCACCGACATAGTCGATCGCCTTGGCACCACGCACCGCGTCCGCACCCATGCGCAGGCGCAGATCGGGCGTCATGGCGGGCGACGGTGCTTCCTCGATCAGCTTCTGGTGACGACGCTGCACGGAACAATCGCGCTCACCGAGATGCACGCAGTTGCCATGCGTGTCGCCCAGGATCTGGAACTCGACGTGACGCGGCCTGAGCAGGTACTTCTCGACGTACACATCGCCGTTGCCGAACGCGGACAGCGCCTCACTCCGCGCCAGGTTGAAGCTGCGCGCGAAATCATCGGCATCCTTCGCCACGCGCATGCCCTTGCCACCGCCACCGGCCGACGCCTTGATGATCACCGGAAAGCCAATGGACTCGGCGAACGCCAGTGCCTCGTCCACATCCTCCACCGGGCCGGGCGTTCCAGGCACGATCGGCACGCCGCACTCCGCCATCGCCCTGCGCGCGCTGGCCTTGTCGCCCATCACGCGAATCTGGTGCGCCGACGGTCCGATGAACGTGATGCCCGACGCCGCACACGTCTCCGAAAATTCCGCGTTCTCAGCCAGAAACCCATAGCCGGGATGGATGGCATCGGCGCCCGTGATTTCGGCGGCCGCGATGATCCGCGGAATCTTCAGGTAACTCTCTCGGCCGGCGGCCGGCCCGATGCATACGTCGTCATCCGCAAAGCGGACATGCAGCGAATCGCGATCGGCCTCGGAGTACACCGCTACCGTCTGTATGCCCAGCTCACGGCACGCGCGAATGACACGCAGTGCGATCTCACCGCGGTTGGCGATCAGAACTTTCTTGAACATGCCGCCTCAGGATTGCGCAGGGGCGCGGAACGCATCCCACGACGTATCGCTGGCGGAGCCCACGCCCTGAATCTGCAGCGCGAACTCGCTCGGATTGGTGGCGTAGAAGATCGCCTGATCATAGCTGATGATTCCGCGGGTGTACCACGAGAGCAGGCTCTGATCGAACGTCTGCATGCCATACTGCACGGTGCCATCCTTGATCAACTCGATGATGTCGAGCGACGCGGCGGGATCGCGGATCTTGTCGCGCACGGCCGCCGTGTTGACGAGCACCTCGCACGCCGGCACGCGCCCCTTGCCGTCCTTGCGCGGAACGAGGCGCAGCGAGATGATGCCCGCCAGCGCGTTCGCCAGATTGAAACGCACCTCCGCCTGCTGGTGCGGCGGATAGAAGCTCAGGATACGCGCGATCGTCGACGACGCATCGGTGGTGTGCAGCGTGGAGAACACGAGGTGACCCGTGTCGGCGGCCTTGAGCGCGGTGTCGAGCGTGTCGAGGTCGCGGATTTCACCGATCAGGATCACGTCCGGGTCCTGTCGCAGCACGCGACGGAGCGCCGAACTGAAGCTCAGCGTGTCCGTACCGACTTCGCGCTGGCTCACATGGCTGCGGATGTCCCGGTGCAGAAACTCGACCGGATCCTCGATCGTGATGATGTTCGCCGCCCGGTTCTGATTCACATGGTGAATCATTGCCGCCAGGGCGGTGCTCTTGCCGGAACCGGTGATGCCCGTCACCAGCACGAGTCCGCGCGGACGCAGCGCCAGCTCCTCGACGACGGCGGGGAGCTGCAGCTCGGTGGCGGTACGCGTCTGATACGGAATGCCGCGGAGCGCGAACGACACCGTGCCGCGCTGCTGATACGCATTCACGCGGAAACGCCCGATGCCGGAGACACCGATCGCGAAGTCCGCCTCGCGTGTCTGCTGA
>JAYWIJ010000143.1:0-3129 GCA_043788935.1 Gemmatimonadaceae bacterium
GCGGCCCTGACCCGCTTCCCCGCGTCTCGCCTGCGCTCAGCGGCGATGCAACTTGATGGCGCCCGTGCCCGGTGTGCGCCTCGCGTGTCCTGTCGCCGAACTGCACCTGCACACTCGTCAGTAAGTGTTGCGAAACTGCAACGAAAGGGCGCGATTGCCGTCATGAGACCCTCCGCAGTGCATCGTGACGTGATCTGTACTCGATGATGCACACGTACGGCCTTGGTACGATCGTGCTACGTCATGTGCTGCATGGCCTCCTCGTGCATCGCGGCGAGATGCGTGAATCCCATCTCGTTGGCCGGCATCATCGCAGCGAGCCCCGTCGCACTCATCCCCGACATCTGCTTCAGATCAGCACGGATCGAATTGCTGAGCGCACTTCACGCCGTCGTGCGGGTCATTACCATGCTGCGCATCTGCTCGTTCATCTGCGAGAACACGCTGTCGACCATCTTCGTGTGGTCCGGCAGCATCGACTTGATCGCCGCGGCACCGGCGCCCTTCATGGCGGCCATGTGCAAGCCTCGACATGTTTCTTTTGCGACGCATAAACGCGGCCATCGCTCGACATCGGCGCGAATGCAGCGGCAGACCTTGTCAGCAGCGCTGAGTTTACGCATGATAAAGCGTCCGACCGAATTCCGCCGCCCGCTCCCGAGCTCCGTGCCCAGCAAACGCCGCCCTGGACCTGCACCGCGCGACACTCGCCCCGCGCCGACGTCACCGCTCCCGCCCCAGTTGCACGACACCATCCGCCTTTCCGCCGACGGTCTGGCCAAGGTGCTCGGCGATCTGGAAGCGCGCGTCATGGTGGCCATGTGGCACATCGGTGCGCCCGCCACCGGGCGAGCGGTCCACGCACAGGTCGCGGCAACGCATCAGGTGGCGCTGCTCACGGTGATCACGGTACTCAACAAGCTGGTGCGGAAGCGCCTGCTCAGGCGTGAAGAGCGCGATGGACTGCTGCACTTCGAGGTCACGATGACCGAGGCGGCCTTCATGGCGCACGCAAGTCGACGCGTCGTCGAGGGGATCCTCTCGTTCAGTACGGATGCCATGGCGGCCTCCCTGGTCGACGTCCTCGCCGAACGTGATCCGGAGCAGTTGGCCGAACTGGCGCGCCTCATCGATGAGAGACTGAAGTCATGATGACGTCGTCAGGGCGAACCGATGCCTGACGGCAGCGCCTGCACCGGGACGTTGCGTCGCGGCGTCGATGAGCGAGAGGCGCGGCATCGGCGCAGGCTGTTGTTCGTCGTGGGCCTCCTCCTCCTCGCCGCGACCAGCCCGGTGATGGTGCATCACGCCACAGGGAGGATCGGAACACTGCTCGACGGTCGCGACCACCTCTGGAGCATCTGCCTGATTGCGCTCCATCAGCTGCTCGACCCAGTCCATTCCGTGTTCCACGTACTGCTCCTCGGCGGTGTGGCGTACGCCGTGGTTGACCGTGCGCGTGCATGGTGGCGCCTTCGCACGACGCTCGGCCTGATCGTCACGCGGACCGTCGTCCCGACTGACGCGACATTCGGCGCGGCACGCGCGGCGACAGTGCCGACGGACTCCATCCGGTTGGTGCATGGACTGCCAATGCCCGCCTTCACCACAGGTTGGTTGCGCCCCGTCATCCACGTCAGCACGGAGCTCGAACGTCAACTCTCGCAGGCGCAGCTCGCCGCGGTGCTGGCACACGAGTACGCCCATGTCCGACGACGCGACCCGCTTCGCCTCACGGTGCTGCGTGCGCTGGGGTGTCTCCTGTTCTGGCTGCCCGCCATGCGACGATTGGCGGCTGATGTGGCGGACGACGCGGAGATCATCGCCGACGACTTCGCGGTCCGCGGCGATCCTGTCGCGCTGGCCTCGGCGATCCTGGCGCTCGCGCAGTGGCGCGCGCCGGGTCACACGGGCGGCACATCCTTGCAGCACGGCGGCGCCGTCGTCGGCTTCCATCGCGACGCCATGCTCGAGCGCCGGATTCATCGACTCCTCGGCCACGAATCCAGCATCACCACGCAGGTGACGAAACCATCGCTGTTCGGTGCAGGCGTGGCCCTCTTCCTCGCGTGGGGCTCAGGCCTGGCCGTGGCCCACCCGATGACCAGCCACAGCGAACACTGCGCGCACACGCGACTCTCGGCGTACGAACATGTCTTCTGTCTCGTTGGCCACACTGCCGCGACGGCCCGCGATTGTCCGCATCATGGCGACGGCGGCTGACGCGCCGTCGTTCGTCACGCCAGTTCTGATTTTTCTTCTTCCGAGCCTCATATGCATCGCTCCATGATCCACCTCATCGCCGTCGTCAGTACCGTCGCGATCGTCGCACCTGCGGCGCATAGCTCCGTACGCGATGACGCATACGCATCCACGGCGACGCGGGCGTCGAGGACGCCAGAAGTCGCGCCATTCACTGGAGCTGCGCCTGCCGCCGGCACGACGGACACCAGTGACGCCATCGCAACACTGCGCGCCGTATTTGCCGCAGCCGAACGTGGCGACCTGCTCGCGCTGGACTCACTGTATGCCGGCGACAGCCTGACCGTGGTGGAGGGTGCGGGCATCAATCGCGGGTGGGCAGATTACCGCGATCATCATCTCGGACCTGAGGTCAAGGCGATGAAAAACTTTCAGTACCGCCCCATGGATATCGAGGCGCACGTCGTTGGGACGACGGCATGGACGACCTTCCGGTACACGCTCAAAGCCGACATGAATGGCCGGTCGATCGACAACGTCGGGCGTGGTACGGCGATCCTGATCCGGCGAGGCACCGCGACGAATGGCCGGTGGGTCGTGCGTCACATCCAGACGAGCTCGCGCGCCCGGCGGGCGAGTGATCCTGCGTCGGAGTGATTGACTGCGTTCACGCGTGCCCCCCGACGCTGAACTGACGCCAGCTACCCCTCCGCTGGCGTCGGAGTCGCCACGAGGATCGCCGTCAGCAGCAGCACGAGCAGGCCGAACACCAGTTCGACACGCGCGGACCGCGTGAGATCGGCGGCCGCCCGCTGATCAGTGCGCAACTGCGGCCTGATCCACCGCCAGTTCACGAGACCCGCAAGCAGCATCGGTGTCAACACGAGCAGCTTGACGGCGAGCGTCCGTCCATACGAGCTGTCGAGA
>JAYWIJ010000144.1:0-3104 GCA_043788935.1 Gemmatimonadaceae bacterium
CGTCGACTCGGCAACGAGTACCTGTACCAGATGCTCGCCAAGGGCACCATCGAGACGCTGGACCGCTACGAGGTGAAGACGATCGTCACCTTCTGTCCGCACTGCTTCCACCAGATGGGCAACGAGTTCCCGCAGCTCGGTGGCAATTACGAGGTGATCCACCACGCCACGTACATCGAGCGGCTGCTCGAGGCCAACATGGTTCCGTTGAACACGGAACATGGCAAGCAGCTGACGATGACCTACCACGACAGCTGCTACCTGGGTCGCTACAACGACGTGTACGACGCCCCGCGCGAGACACTGCGTCGTGCGCTGCCGGTGCTGAACCTGGTGGAGCCGGCGCGCACCAAGGACCGCGGCCTCTGCTGTGGAGCAGGCGGAGGCCGCATGTTCATCGACGAGAAGGAAGGCAAGCGCATCAACATCGAACGCACCGAGGAGCTGGTCGCAACGGGCGCGGACACGATCGCAGTGGCCTGTCCGTTCTGCATGACGATGATGACCGACGGCGTCGCGAAGCTCGAAGCCAACGTGTCAGTGCTGGACATCAGCGAAGTCGTCGCGTCGCAACTCGCGCCGGCTCGGGCTCGCGTCTGAACTGCTCGACGGCACATCGCAGAACTGCGGCCGTACCGTTCTGCGCTGTGCCGTGAAGCAGTTCGAACGGCCGGAACCACAGTTCAGCGCGTGATCCGATACAGCGACACGGTATGCACGATCCCGCCCGCTTCGATCGGGACCTTGGCAACGGTCTCGCAGCCGAGCGCGTGGCTGGCGCACCAGTCCGAGAGGGACGCCGCGCCGGACCGACCCGGGTCGGCGATCCAGCCTTCGCCATGTGGGCCGAGCGACTGTGCCATGACCCGCGCGATGAGTGGCGCATTGCGCTGTTCGTAGAGCACGTCGGAGGCGACGATCAGGTCGAAGGGGCGCAGGTCGGAGGGCCAGCTGTTCCAGTCGGCGCAGCGGGCGGTGATGTCGGCCTGCGCATTGCGCCACGCGTTGACCCGCGCGAAGTGCGGTGAGTCGGCGTAGTAGTCGGTGGCCGTGACGATGAATCCGGCGCGTGCCGCGGCGGTCGCGACGGCACCGCTGCCGCAGCCCAGCTCCAGCAACGTGCGCGAGTTGCCGTGCAGCCCGCGGAGGAATCGCGCCAGTACGACCGACGACGGCCACAGGTCGGCCCAGTACGGCAGGCGGTCGTCCTTCGCGAAATCCTGCTCCGAGATCAGATCGTCGGAGTTCGCCGGATGAAGAATCTGCACCACTTCGTCCGGCGAAATCGTCACCGGTGATTGAATGGTGCGAAAGCGTCCGCGCAGGTCCGCTTCGAGTGCGTCGGGCGTCAGAATTTCCAGAAGTCCGCCAGCGGTGGAGTGCGGGGATGGAGCAGCATCGCGTGCGCCGTGCTCCCCGTTGCAAGATATGACACATCGTGCGGAACGATCAGCAACGCCGTCGCGGCCACCAGCGACGTGAGCAGTCCGGAGCCTTGCGGCCCCGTCAGCATCGCCACGCCGTCGTCATCAATGACGGCGCGCAAAAAGTGCGTCAGACCGCCGACGGTCGTCACCGGTGCGCCAAGCGTGACGGTGCTCCTCTCACGGAACAGGTCGCGGCGCCCACCCATCCGACGCAACGCCGGTCGCACGAACAGCTCGAACGTGACGACGGCCGACACAGGGTTGCCCGGCAGCCCGAACCATGGACGCCCCTGCAGCATGCCGAAGCCGAACGGCCCGCCGGGACGCATGCGCACACGCCAGAAGTCGAGTGACGCACCGAGTCGCTGCACCACGTCGCGGGTGTAGTCGAACGCGCCGACACTGATGCCACCGCAGGTGATCAGCGCATCGTACGGCGGCGCCAGCGTGATCCGACTGGCGATCGACGCGGGATCATCCGGTGCAATACCGAGATCCACCACCTCACCACCAGCCTCGATCACGGCGGCGGCGAGCGTGTAGCCGTTGGTGTTGATGATACGACGCCCGGCGAGCACGTCGCCGAACGCATCGATGTCTGCGAGTTCATTGCCTGAGGTCAGGATGGCGATGCGCGGCTTGCGCACCACGCGCAGCGTCGCGCGGCCGTTGGCCGCGGCCAGGCCCACATGCGGAGCGCGCAACACCATGCCCGGTTCGAGCACGGTCCGGCCGGCGACAAAGTCCTCGCCACTCGGACGGATGTTGCGCAGTGCATCGCGATCGCTGCTGATGCACACCACGTCCTGACCTGCGTCGGTGTCTTCCACACGGATGACGGTGTCGATGCCATCAGGAAGCGGAGCGCCCGTCATGATCCGCCACGCCGTGCCGCGTGCCACAGCTGCCGGAGCGGCGTCACCGGCGGCGATCGTTCCGCGTACGGGCAGTGACACCGGTGCGTCGGCGCTGACACCGCGCACGTCGTCGGCGAACACCGCATAGCCGTCCATCGCACTGTTGCGCCACGCGGGATGCGAGTATTCCGCCGTCACGCTCTCACACAGCACGCGACCCACCGCGTGATGCAACGACACGCGCTCGTCGCCCGTCTCGTGCACCGACGCGAGAATTCGGGCGATCGCCTCTTCGACGGGAAGGCGCGCGCTCATGGTGTACTCCGCTGCATGGTCACCAGTCGCTCGACGATCAGCTCCGCGACGCGATCGACCTCGCGTGTGGGCACCGTGTAATTGTTGGCGATGATCGAAAACAGCAGCAGTTCGCCATCGGCCGTCGTCACGTAGCCCGAGAGTGCGCGTGCCTTGTCATAGCTGCCGGTCTTCGCTTGCACTCGGCCCTGCGCGAAGGTCGACATGCGGTTGCGCAGCGAGCCATCCACGCCCGCGATCGGCAGTGCCTTGCGATAGACGTCGAAGGTCGGTGCGCGTCGCATGACGTCGAGCACCTGGACGATGGCGCGCGGTGTGAGGAGGCCATGGCGCGACAGGCCGCTGCCGTCGCGGATCGCGCGATCGTCGTCGCGCACGCCCCATTCGCGCAACTGGCGTTCCACCACCACGCGACCGCTGTCGGCAACACCGACGTGCGTGCGCTGGAGGCCGAGTGTCCGGAACAGCATTTCGGCGATCTGGTTCTGCGATGGCTTCTGCAGTG
>JAYWIJ010000145.1:0-3099 GCA_043788935.1 Gemmatimonadaceae bacterium
GTGGCATTCACGTAGTCCTTGATGTGCTCCACGTTGCGACCGCGCTCGAGCATCACGACCTTGAGCCCCTTCTCGGTCAGCTCCTTCGCGGCCCAGCCGCCGGAGATACCCGATCCTACGACGATCGCGTCAAACTGCGTGTCTTGCACTACGTCCTCCCTGGTCTGTGGCACAGCTGATGGCCCGACGCACGCGAACCGGACGGAACGTCCCGGATCGGCCTCTACGGAATATGACGACGTGCACGCGCAAGGGGACCCATGCGCTGCGGCCCTTTGGTGAACGGATCACCCGTGCTGTTCGCTGGCCCGTGAGCGCATCTCGGTGGCACCGCTGGCCATCCGGACGAAGGCGGTGGCGATGCGCGGATCGAGCTCAACACCCGCCAACGAGGCGATGAGTTCCAGCGCCCGGGCACGCGGCCACGGATCGCGGTACGGACGGATGGAGCAGATCGCATCGTAGATGTCGGCGACATGCACGATCCGGCTGGCGAAATGGGTTTCGCGCGGGAAGCGGTACTTCGGGTAGCCGCCCTTGCCGTTGAACCAGATGTGGTGTTCGTACGCGACCGCCGCGGCGAGACTGTGGCCCAGACCGCGTGCGGCGAGGATGCGCGCCCCCTCGACGGGGTGTGTCTCGATGATCGCGCGCTCCTCGGCGCTGAGCTTTCCCGGCTTGGTCAGCACTTCCTTCGGAATGCGGACCTTGCCGATGTCGTGCAACAGCGCGGCGGTGCCGATGGCGCGGGTGTCGGCGTCGGAGAGGCCCAACTCGTCGCTCAGGCCCATCGACAGCATCGCCACGTTGCAGCAGTGTGCCGACGTGTACTCGTCCACGTCGCGGATGTCGAGCAGCGGCAGCAGCAGGCCCTGCTCACGCCTGATGGTCAGCGCCAGCGATCGCACGATGCCGTCCACCTCCGCCATCGGCAGCTGTCGACCGGCTGATACTTCATCGTGAATGAAGTCGACGCCATCGAGTTCGGTGGCGAGACCACTGGCCGCGAGGGCATCGGCCACCGACGACATGAGCAGGGCAGTGCCTCCGCCGCTGCCACCCCCGCCGCCGCCGGCAACGGCGAGTGGCCCCATGCGAAGTGGACCCTGAGTCCAAGCCACCGGAGGCTCGGTCGGGGCCTGCAGGCGTGCGCGAATCGTCGTGAGCATGAGCTCCACGTCGGCCGGGAGCAGCGGAGGCAGCACGGCCACTTCCAGACGCTGGATCCCCGCGGCCGACAGCCGGCTTCCCCATTCCCAGCCACGGAGTTCCGTCAGCGGCCGCGCACCGGCCACCACTTCGCTCTCCATGAACGACAGCCGGAGCGGCTGCCCTGCGGCAAGCACCTCCTGCAGCGCCTTGTGCACGCGACCCGTGGCGGCCTGCCGCATGGGATGTTCGGGACCATAGAGCGCCAGCGCAGAAAAGGCCTGGCCGAGCGCCGTGAGAAACAGCACCACGGGATTCATGGCACGCGCTCCTGCACGACGTCACGCACCTGCCAGCGGCTGTCCTGCGCCGCACGGGCGGCCAGTGCCAGCACACGCGCCGCGGCGGGGTCGGACGCGTAGCTCCTCTGCAGCACCTGCAGGGCCATGGCCGCCGCCTGGGTCGGCTCGACGAGCTTCAGGCGTCGCAGGAACGGCGTACGCTTGCTCACGAGCTTGAGCAGCCAGTCACGGATCTCGTCGCGCCGCACGGTGCCCACCACGCGCACCGCCCGTGCGCGCACCGGATCGCGCTGCTCGCCCGCATCGACGAGCGACATCAGCTGCGTGCAGATCCCCGGCGAGAGGCGCGTGCCCTCATCCGCGAGATCGGCGATCGACTGGATCGCGAGCATGACGACGCGCTCGTTCTCATCACGCAGCGCCCGGCGCAGCGCTGCGTCGCGCGAGTGTTCGCGGAGAATGAGCAGGCGCAGCGCCTCGGTGCGAACCTGCACCTGCGGATGCTCGAGCAGCGCGAACAGGCTCGCACCCGTGTCGCCGAGTCCGTCGCCGTCGAACTCCTGCAGCACGGTCAGGATGTTGCGCACCAGAAACCATGGGGCGCTCTCCAGTCGCGCGAGCAGCTGCGGCGTGATCACGCTGCCGAATTCCGCGAGCCGCTGCCGGACGATCATGCGTGTGCCCCGCGCCTGCGCTTCCTCCAGGACGTCCAGCAGCACGTCGGCGGACGACGCGTCGAGCACGTCGAGCAGCGCACGCGCCTGCAGGCGATCGACCGGTTCGGTGAGCAGCAACTGTCGCACCGACCGCTCGCTGGTTGCAATGCCGTAGAGCCAGTTGGCGGTTTGTGTCGGTCCGCTGAGCGTCACCCAGTCGAGCAGCGTCGGGCCGGCACCGGAGCCGACCAGCGCATCGGCCGCCGCCGCGGTGTCTTCGCCGGCGAAGTCGAGCTCGAGTGCCATCTGCACGATCCGCGACGTCTCCACCACTGATGTGCCGATCGTCGTCAGCGTGTCGCTGGCACTGGACCCAGTCCGTTCGAATCGCGCGATGCGGTCGAGCAGCTCGACATGCTCGGTCGGATTCGGATCTTTCAGATCCCAATGCCGGACGAGGTCACGCGCGGCATCGCGGAAGCCGCTTTCCACCTCCGCGTCAGGACTCGCGTCGGCCAGCACCGACAGCTTGGTCATGATGCGCAGGATCTGGTGCGACATCTGCTGTCCGCTGGCCGACGCCGCCGACTGGATCCAGTTCACCACGGCACCAATCGGCAGCACTTCGGCCACGTCGGTCACGAACCTGGTGCGGAGCGAGCGGTCGCCAAGGCTCTCGATGATCGGCGCGAACGAGGTGGTGCCGAGCGTCGAGAGCAGGCCATTCAGCTGCGCGCCGATGAGGGCGCGCGCCTCACTGCTCGCGCCGCGCGCACTGGCCGCGACTTCCGCCAGCGCCGTGGCCGTGCGCCGGGCCACGGCCGGATCGTCCAGCGAGGAGCGGAGCGCGACCGCCACCCGCTCGATGTCGACGCCCGTCAGTTCGCCGTCGGCATAGATCGCGGTGCCGTGCAACACGGCCTCCTCGATCGCCTGCTCCATTGCTGCATCGAAGGGTTCGTCGGCGCGCCGGTCAGGCCCCTCACCGCTGC